>NZ_JBFAZD010000031.1:0-97232 GCF_040681655.1 Streptomyces sp. NPDC051662 | reverse complement strand
GCGACCCCACCTACGCCAAAGGCCCACAGAGCGGCGGCGCCCGCCCCTGGGTCGAATGGAAGAACTGCACCCGCACCAAACCCATCCCCACCTAGCCCTACCTAGCCCATCCCCACCTGACCGGCCGTCGCTCCGAGGGGGCTGTCCATGGGGCCGGACCACCGGTACCGGTGTATCCCGGCTACGAGAGGCGGGCGGCCCCCGCCAACGGCCACGCCGGTCAGGGCAGTACGGCGATACCGTCCAGCTCGACCAGCGCCTGTTCGTCCCAGAGCCGTACGACCCCGATGACCGCCATCGCGGGATAGTCACGCCCGGCCAGCCGGCGCCATACCCGGCCGAGTTCGGCGGTGTGGGCGCGGTAGTCGGCGACATCGGTCGCGTACACGGTCACCCGGGCGAGATCCGCCGGCCCGCCACCCGCCGCCGCGAGCGCGGTGAGGAGATTGCCGAGCGCGGTCTCGAACTGGGCGGGCAGCGTCTCCCCCACCACGGCGCCGCTTCCGTCGAGCGCGGTCTGCCCGGCCAGCAGGACCAGCCGCCCGCCGGTGGCCGTGACGGCGTGCGAGAAGCCGGTGGCGGGCGAGAGCCCGTCGGGGTTGAGGCGCTCCAGACTCATCGCTGCCGCCCCCGCCCCAGCTGCTCCTGCTCGTGCTGCTGCTCCTGCTCCTTCTGCTCTTGGCGTGAGGGGCTGTACAACTCCCTGGCGATGATGGTGCGCTGGATCTCGGTGGCGCCCTCGTAGATCCGCGGCGCTCGGACCTCGCGGTAGAGATGCTCCAGCGGATGGCCGCGCTGGAGGGCGCGGGCGCCGTGCAACTGGACGGCGGCGTCGACGACATACTGCGCGGTCTCGGTGGCGAACAGCTTCGCCATGGCCGAGCGCCGCGGCACATCGGGGGCGCCCGTGTCGTACGCGGTGGCCGCCGCGTACACGAGCAGCCGCGCCGCCTCGGTACGGGTGGCCATCTCCGCGATCTGGTGTGCCACCGACTGGAGTTGGCTGAGCGGGCCGCCGAACGCCCGCCGCTCAGCGGTGTGTTCCAGGGCCGCGTCCAGCGCCGCCTGTGCCATACCGACGGCGAAGGCGCCGACGCTGGGGCGGAACAGGTTCAGGGTGCCCATGGCCACCCGGAAGCCGTGGTCCACCTCGCCCAGGACATCGTCGCCGGTCACGGGTACGGCGTCGAAGGCGAGGGCGCCGATGGGGTGCGGGGAGAGCATCTCGATCGGGGTGCCGGTGAGCCCGGGACGGTCGGCGGGGACGAGAAAGGCCGTGACCCCACGGGCTCCGGTCCGGGAGCCCGAGCCGGTCCCGGTCCCGGTGCTGGTGCCGATCCCGGAGCCCGAGCCGGTCCCGGTCCCGGTCCCGGTACGGTTGCCGGCTCCCGTGTCCGTGCGGGCGAAGACGGTGTAGAAGTCGGCGTCGGGGGCGTTCGAGATCCAGCGTTTCTCGCCGGTCAGCAGCCAGCCTTCGCCGTCCGGAACGGCCCGCAGGGCCAGCGCGGCGGCATCGGATCCGGCGCCCGGCTCACTGAGCGCGAAGGCCGCCACGGCGCGGCCCGCGCGCACCTCGGGCAGCCAGCGAGCGCGCTGCCCGCCGGTGCCCGCCAGGACGAGCGGGTACGCGCCGAGGCCCTGGAGCGCGAGCGCGGTCTCGGCCTCCGTACAACCCTGGGCGAGGGATTCGCGCAGCAGACAGAGCTCCAGTGCCCCGGCACCGAACAGCCGCTCCAGCAGGCCGAGTTCCCCGAGGGCGGCGATCAACGGACGGTTGACCGTGCCGGGTTCGCCCTTCTCGGCGATCGGGCGCAGCCGTTCCACGGCGAGGGCGCGCAGCCGTGCGCACCAGTCGTTCTGTTCCGGATCGAGCGAGAATACGGGCATCCGGGCCCCCACTTCCAGCGCGTCTATCGCGGACCGTTGACTGTCGTCATCTTCACGATACGCTCGATGGGCGAGCCCACCACAGCACCTCGATGGACGACCCCACCACCGCAAGGGGGCGCACCATGGAGCTGACACCGTCGGCCCACCGGGACACCTTCGCGCGCGACCAGCTGCCGCCCGCGGACCAGTGGCCCCGGCTCCTTCCCCTTCCGTCCGCGCCGGACTCCCCGTCCCCGCCGGATTCCCCTTCCGTGCCTGACTCCCCCGGCCGTCCCATCTCTCCGGGCTATCCCGACCGGTTGAACTGCGCGGCCGAGCTGCTGGACCGTACGGTCGAACGCTTCGGCGCGGACCGGCCCGCCTTCCGCGGGCCCGGCGGGGAGGTCTGGACGTACGGGGAGTTACGCGGGCGCGTCGACCGGATCGCGCATGTCCTCACCACCGATCTGGGCGTGGTGCCGGGAAACCGGGTGCTGTTGCGCGGGCCGACCACGCCCTGGCTGGCGGCCTGCTGGCTGGCGGTGCTCAAGGCGGGCGCGGTGGCCGTGACGGTGCTGGCCCAGCAGCGGGCGGCGGAGCTGGCCACCATGGGCGAGATGGCACGGATCGGCCACGCCCTGTGTGACATCAGGTCGGTGGACGAGCTGATCGAAGCCAGAATCCCGGGGCTGCGGATCACGACCTATGGCGCGGATTCGGCGGACGATCTGCTGCGGCTGACGGACGACAAGCCGACGCGATACACCGCGGTGGAGACGGCGGCGGACGATGTGGCGCTGATCGCCTTCACGTCGGGGACGACGGGCCGGCCCAAGGGGTGCATGCACTTCCACCGTGACGTTCTCGCCATCGCCGACACCTTCTCGCGACAGGTGCTGCGCCCCGGGCCCGACGACCTCTTCGCGGGCAGCCCGCCACTCGGGTTCACCTTCGGCCTCGGCGGTCTGGTGGTCTTTCCGATGCGGGCCGGGGCCTGCGCGTTACTGCTCGAACAGGCGCGGCCCGCCCAGTTGTTGGCGGCGGTCGCCCGGCACCGGGTGTCGGTCCTGTTCACCGCGCCGACCGCCTATCGCCTGATGCTGGACGAGCTGACCACGCGCCCGTACGACATCTCCTCCCTGCGCCGCTGTGTCTCGGCGGGCGAGAATCTGCCGGCGGCCACCTGGCAGGCATGGCGGGAGCACACCGGGCTGCGGGTCATCAACGGCATCGGGGCGACCGAGCTGCTCCATATCTTTATCTCCGCGGCGGACGACGCGATCAGGCCCGGCACCACCGGAGTCCCCGTGCCGGGGTGGCAGGCGTGCGTCCTGGACGGCTCGGGCGCGCCGGTGCCCGACGGCGAGCCGGGACTGCTGGCCGTACGCGGCCCGGTGGGCTGCCGGTATCTGGCTGATCCACGCCAGCGTGAGTATGTCCGGGGCGGCTGGAATCTGACCGGCGACACCTATGTACGGGAGCCTGACGGCTACTTCCGCTATGTGGCCCGCGCGGACGACATGATTATCTCGGCCGGGTACAACATCGCGGGACCACAGGTCGAGGACACACTGCTGGCCCATCCCGATGTGGTCGAGGCGGCGGTGGTCGGTCTGCCCGACGAACTGCGCGGCCAGATCGTCGCGGCGTATGTCGTGGTGCGCGACGGCGTGGAACGCGGCGAGACAACCGCCGCGGCGCTGCGGGAGTTCGTCAGGGCACGGCTGGTCCCGTACAAGTGCCCGCGCGCGGTCGTCTTCCTGGACGCGCTCCCCCGTACCCCCACCGGCAAACTCCAGCGCTTCCGGCTGCGGGTTCCGGGTCCCGGCCAGGCCACCGACGGAGCCGGGACCCTGCCGGAGAGGCTCTAAAGTGATCACGTGGCCGAGCAGCACACCCCCCGATCCCTGATCGTCACTCTGTACGGCGCGTACGGGCGCACACCGGACGACACCCCACTCGCCGTGGCGGAGTTGATCCGTCTGCTGGGGGTCCTGGAGGTGGACGCGCCCTCCGTACGTTCCTCGGTCTCCCGGCTCAAACGCCGTGGCCTGCTGGTCCCGGAGCGTACGGCCCGGGGCGCGGCCGGATACGCGCTGTCGGCCGAGGCGCGCCAGTTGCTCGACGACGGAGACCGAAGGATCTACGCCGGGCCCCCGCCCGAGCTGTCCGACGGCTGGGTCCTGGCGGTCTTCACCGTCCCCGAGTCCGAGCGCCACAAGCGCCATCTGCTGCGTTCCCGGCTGGGCCGGCTGGGCTTCGGAACCGCGGCGCCCGGGGTCTGGATCGCGCCGGGCCGGCTGTACGAGGAGACCCGGCACACCCTGCGGCGACTGCGGCTCGACTCCTATGTCGATCTGTTCAGCGGGCGCCATCTGGGCTTCGAGGCGACGGCCGACGCCGTGGCCCGCTGGTGGGATCTGGACGCGATCGCCACCCGGCACGAGGAGTTCCTCGACGCGCACGAGCCGGTGCTGCGCGCTTGGGAGGGCCGGGAGTCGCACGCGAACGAACCCGGGGACTCCGGCTCGGCGCAGGACGCGTACCGCGACTATTTGCTGGCCCTGGATTCCTGGCGGCAGCTGCCGTACGCGGATCCCGGTCTGCCCGCCGAGCTGCTTCCGAAGAACTGGCCGGGAGAGCGGTCCGCGGAGGTCTTCACCCGGCTGCACTCCCGGTTGCGGGACAGGGGTCTGGCGTTCGTGGAGCGGCCGGTCACCGAAGAGTGAGGCGCGGCTTCGGGTCGTCGGTGCGGCCGGCCGGGGGTGTGCGGCTGCCCGCGCGGTACGGCGGCGGCCACGGCGCGGCCGGGCCCTCGTATCCCTGGGCCGCGGCGGCGTGCAGTGTCCACTGCGGATCGTAGAGATGGGGGCGGGCGAGCGCGCACAGATCGGTACGGCCCGCGAGCAGCAGGGAGTTGACATCGTCCCAGGACGAGATGACCCCCACGGCGATCACCGGGACGGACAGGGTGTTACGGATCAGATCAGCGAACGGGGTCTGGTACGAGCGGCCGAACTCGGGCCATTCGTCGGCGACGACCTGGCCGGTGGAGACATCGATCGCGTCGGCGCCGTGTGCGACGAAGGCGCGGGCGATCTCCACGGCGTCCTCGGGGGTGGTACCGCCCGGCGCCCAGTCGGTGGCGGAGATCCGGACCGTCATGGGCCGGTCGTCGGGCCAGTCCGCGCGGATGGCGTCGAAGACTTCGAGCGGAAAGCGCAGCCGGGCGGTGAGCGAGCCGCCATAGGCGTCGGTACGCCGGTTGGTCAGCGGGGAGAGGAAGCCGGAGAGCAAGTAGCCGTGGGCGCAGTGCAGTTCCAGCAGATCGAAACCGCAGCGCTGGGCCCGTCGGGCGGCGGCCGTGAACTGTTCCCGGATCGTGTCGAGTTGACGGCGGTCGAGCTGGTGCGGGATGTCGCTGACGCCTGGGCGGTACGGCAGCGGTGAGGCGGCGACGAGCGGCCAGCCGCCCGCGGGCAGCGGCTCGTCCATGCCCTCCCACATCACGCGGGTGGCGCCCTTGCGCCCGGCGTGGCCGAGCTGGACGCCGATGGCCGTCCCCGGTGACCGCGCGTGCACGAAGTCGGTGACCCGGCGCCAGCCGTCGCCCTGCTCCCGGTTGTAGAGACCGGCGCAGCCCGGGGTGATACGCCCCTCCGGGCTGACACACACCATCTCGGTCATGACGAGTCCCGCGCCGCCGAGGGCGCGCGCGCCGAGATGCACGAGATGGAAGTCGCCCGGGACACCGTCCACGGCGGAGTACATGTCCATCGGCGAGACGACGACACGGTTGCGCAGGGTCAGCCCGCGCAGCCGGAGGGGCGTGAACATCGGCGGGGTGCCGGGCGGGCAGCCGAAGTCCCGCTCCACCGTCCGGGTGAAGCCGGGGTCGCGCAGCCGCAGATTGTCATGGGTGACCCGGCGGCTGCGGGTGAGCAGCCCGAACGCGAACTGGTGCGGCGGCTGGTCGGTGTAGGTGGCCAGCTCCTCGAACCAGCGCAGGCTGGCGGCGGCGGCACGCTGGGTGGACTCGACGACCGGGCGGCGCTCGCTCTCGTACGCCGCGAGCGCGTCCGGAAGCTCCGGGTGCTCCTCGATACAGGCGGCGAGCGCGAGGGCGTCCTCGACGGCGAGCTTGGTGCCGGAGCCGATGGAGAAGTGGGCGGTGTGGGCGGCGTCGCCGATCAGGACCGTATTGCCGTGGCTCCAGCGCGCGTTGACGACGGTGCGGAACGCGCTCCAGGACGAGGCGTTGGCGCGCAGCGGTCGTCCGCCGAGCGCGTCGGCGAAGATCTTGGCGCAGCGTTCCGCCGACTGCCGTTCGTCGAGACCGTCGAATCCGGCCGCCCGCCAGACCTCTTCGCGCATCTCGACGATGACCGTGCTCCGCGCGCCCGCGGCCCCGTTCGCGTAGGGGTAGCCGTGGAGCTGCATCACACCGTGTTCGGTCTCGGCTATCTCGAAGCGGAACGCGTCGAGGGCGAAGTCGGCGGCGAGCCAGACATAGCGGCAGCGGTGGGTGGTGATCGTGGGGGCGAAGACCTCGGCATGGGCCTCGCGGGTGAGGCTGTGGACCCCGTCCGCGGCGATCACCAGGTCGTGGGCCGTGGCGAGTTCGGCGGCGGGCGGGGCCTCGGTGCGAAAGCGCAGCCGTACGCCGAGGGACGCGCAGCGCTCGTGCAGGATCTCCAGCAGCCGACGGCGGCCGAGCGCCGCGAAGCCATGGCCGCCGGAGGTGAGCGTATGGCCGCGGTGCACGATGTCGATCGTGTCCCAGCGTACGAACTCGGCCTGGAGCGCCTGGTGGACGAGGGGGTCCGCGTGCTCGATACCGCCGAGTGTCTCGTCGGAGAGCACGACACCGAAGCCGAAGGTGTTGTCGGGCGCGTCGCGTTCCCAGACGGTGATCTCGCGGCCGGGGTCGAGCCGTTTGAGCAGGGCGGCGGCGTAGAGCCCGCCCGGTCCGCCGCCGATGACCGCGACGCGCGGGACGCGGGCCATCAGCGGCCCTGCCACTTCGGGGGCCGCTTCTCGGTGAAGGCGGCGTGGAACTCCCGGTAGTCCGCGCCGGTCATCAGCAACGCCTGGGTGGCGGCGTCCAGTTCCACGGCGGCGGCGAGCGGCATATCGAGCTCGGCGGTGAGCAGGGCCTTGGTCTGCGCGTAGGCGAGGGCCGGGCCTTCCGCGAGCCGGCGGGCCAGCTCGGCGGCGCGCGCGTTGGCTCGGCCTTCGCCGGTGAGTTCGCTGATCAGCCCGATACGTTCGGCCTCGGCGGCGGCCACCGGCTCGCCGAGCATCAGCAGCCGGGTGGCGTGCCCGAGCCCGACCACGCGGGGCAGCAGATAGGCCGCGCCCATGTCGCCCCCGGAGAGGCCGACCCGGGTGAAGAGGAAGGCGAAGCGCGCGGAGGGGTCGGCGATCCGGAAGTCCGCGGCGAGCGCGAGGACGGCGCCGGCGCCCGCGGCGACCCCGTGTACGGCGGCGATCACCGGGAAGGGGCACTCCCGGATCGCCCGGACCACCTGACCGGTCATCCGGTTGAAGTCGAGGAGCCGGGCCGTGTCCAGGGCGAGGGTGGCACCGATGATCTCGTCGACATCGCCGCCCGAGCAGAAACCGCGGCCCTCGCCTGCCAGGACGAGGGCCCGTACGGAGCGTTCCCTGGACAGCTCGGCGAGAAGATCGCGCAGATCGGCGTAGGCGCCGAAGGTGAGCGCGTTGAGCTTCGCGGGGCGGGCGAGGGTGACGGTCGCGACCCCGGTGTCCGGGTCCCGGGCCAGTCGCAGATGGCGCCATTCCTGAGTGCGGGGCGCGGAGCCGGTGAACGGGCTCATGGAGTGCGACCTCCTTCGGCGAACCTCAACGAACCTCGGCGACCGCGACGTCCTCCACGGCCTCGGCGAGCTTCAGCGCCACGAAAAGGTATCACCTAAATCTGACTCCCGTCACGAGTGCGCGATACGCTCGTGACGGGCCCGCGACGCGTTCGCGCCCCTTTCGTAACAATTCCGCGAGATACCACCCGTACGCCGTCAAAGGTCCCGATGGGCAAGGGCCATTGGTCCCGTGTCAGGCGGGCCGGCGCCTCTTGTTAACCCGCTCACGCTCCGTATGGTTGAACGTGATAGCAATTACCCCCGCACCCCCTGCCGTACGTGTGCCTTGATCGGATCGCCCGCCATGCCAGAAGCCGGGGACTCCCCCTGGAGAGTCACGCTGCCCCACACGGTCGAAGCCGTGCCGATGGCGCGCGCCCTCGTCCGTGACGCTCTGGCACATCTGACGGAGCCGACACACAGCGACACGGCGGAGCTGCTCACCGCCGAACTCGTCGCCAACGCCATCCAGCACACCCCGGGGAGCGATCCGATCGAGCTGGTCGTGGAGCTGCTGCCGACCGGCTGCCAGGTCGAGGTGCACGACTGCGACCCGGCTCCGCCGGGCAATCTGTCGCACCCGGGGACGATGCCGGATCCATGGCAGGAGGGCGGCCGGGGCCTGCTGCTGATCAGTACGCTCAGCTCGGCCTGCGGCCACCGCACCACGGATCAGGGCAAGGCGGTCTGGTTCACGCTTCCGGCGTTCTGAATCCAGGCCACTCCGCCGGGCTGCCCGCCGGGCCACTCCGCGGGGCTGCCCGCCGGACCAGTCCGCCGGTCCGCTCCACTCGGCCGCTCTACTGGACCGCGCCGCTCCCGGAACCGGACAGCGTCGCCACCAGCACGGCCTTGATGGTGTGCATCCGGTTCTCGGCCTGGTCGAAGACGACCGAGTGCGTCGACTCGAAGACCTCGTCGGTGACTTCCAGCTCCGTCAGACCGTGCCGCGCATGGATCTCCCGGCCCACCGCCGTGCCGAGATCGTGAAAGGCCGGCAGACAGTGCAGGAACCTCACGTCGGGGTTGCCCGTCGCGCGCAGCACGTCCATCGTCACGGCGTACGGACCGAGCGCCTTGACGCGCTCGTCCCAGACCTCCTTGGCCTCCCCCATCGACACCCAGACATCGGTGGCCACGAAGTCCGCGCCCGCCACGCCCTCGGCGATCTCCTCGGTGAGGGTGAGCCGCGCCCCGCTGCTCGCGGCGGCCTCGCGGGCCAGGGCGAGGATGTCGTCCGCGGGCCAGTAGGCGCGCGGCGCGACGATCCGTACGTCCATGCCGAGCAGGGCGCCGGTGACCAGATACGAGTTGCCCATATTGAAGCGGGCGTCCCCGAGATAGGCGAAGGCGATCTCCGTCAGCGGCTTGTCGGTGTGCTCGGTCATCGTCAGCACATCGGCGAGCATCTGCGTGGGGTGCCAGGCGTCCGTGAGGCCGTTGAAGACCGGGACACCGGCGTACGCGGCCAGTTCCTCGACGGTCTCCTGGGCGTCTCCGCGGAACTCGATACCGTCGAACATCCGCCCGAGCACCCGGGCGGTGTCCTTCGCCGACTCCTTCTTCCCGATGTGCGAGCCAGCCGGATCGATATAGGTGGTGGAGGCGCCCTGGTCCGCCGCGGCCACCTCGAAGGCGCAGCGGGTGCGGGTGGATGCCTTCTCGAAGATCAGGGCGATGTTCCTGCCGCGCAGCCGCTGGACCTCGGCGCCCGCCTTCTTCGCGGCCTTGAGCTCCGCGGCCAGTTCGATCAGACCGCGGAACTCCCCGGCCGTGAAGTCCAGCTCCTTGAGGAAGTGGCGGCCTTCGAGGTGTATGGCCATGATGGCTGCTCCTGGGGCGCGAGTCGCGAAGAGTGGCGAAGATACCGGACACTGGAACTATATACGACGACCTGCATCGCTATACAGCCCATCGCGCCGTTGTGTCTACACCGCGTCACGCTCCACCGGGCAGCTCATACAGCGCGGCCCGCCCCGCCCCCGGCCCAGCTCGCCGCCCGGGATCTCGATCACCTCGATGCCCTGTCTCCGCAAATGTGTGTTGGTGGTGACATTGCGCTCGTAGGCGACGACGACGCCGGGCTCGACGGCGAGCACATTGCAGCCGTCGTCCCACTGCTCGCGCGCCGCCGAGTGCACATCCTGGGTGGCGGTCAGCACCCGGATGTCCGCCAGCCCCAGGGCCGCGGCGATGGCACGGTGCATATGCTCCGGCGGATGGTCGGTGACCTTGAGCTCCCGGCCGTCGCCGCCCGGTTCGATGGTGTACGAGCGGAGCATGCCGAGGCCCGCGTACTGCGTGAAGGTATCGCCATCGACCATCGTCATCACGGTGTCGAGATGCATGAACGCCCGACGCTTGGGCATGTCGAGCGCCACGATCGTGGTGGCGGAGCCCGCCGCGAAGAGCCCGCGCGCCAGCATCTCGACCGCCTGCGGGGTGGTGCGCTCGCTCATCCCGATCAGTACGGCCCCCTTGCCGATGACCAGGACGTCTCCGCCCTCGATGGTGGACGGGTAGTCGTCCTGCCCCTCCGACCAGTGGTGGAAGGCCCCGGCGGCGGGCCCGGTGAACAGGGGGTGGTGTTTGTAGATCGCCTCGAAGTGCACGGTCTCGCGCTGCCGGGCGGGCCAGCGCATCGCGTTGATGCTCACGCCGTCATAGATCCAGGCCGAGGTGTCCCTGGTGAAGAGATGGTTCGGCAGCGGGTCGAGCAGGAAGTCGTCCAGCTCCATCGCGTGGAAGCGTACGGACACCGGCTCCGCGTGCTGCTCCAGGAACTCCCGCTTGGTCATCCCCCCGACCAGCGCCTCCACCAGCCGGTCCGTGGGCAGTTCGTCGAAGATCGCCCGGAGATGGCCGGTGGCGAGCGGGCCGTACTCCTTCTCGTCGAACACCCGGTCCAGAACGAGCCGCCGGGCCGCCGGGAGGTCCAGGGACTCCCTCAGCAGATCGCCGAAGAGATGTACCCGGACCCCCCGGTCGCGCAGGAGCGCGGCGAACGCGTCGTGCTCCTCCTGGGCGCGGCGTACCCAGAGCACGTCGTCGAAGAGCAGTGTGTCCTTGTTACCGGGTGTGAGGCGTTTCAGCTCCAGATCCGGGCGGTGCAGTATGACGCGGCGCAGCCGCCCGGCCTCGGAGTCGACATGGAATCCCATGTCTCCCATCCTCACCGCATGGAGCACGGTTCACCCGGCGAACGACCGAGTCCGCGTGCACGCGGACTCGCCCTCGCCAACGGTGGCGGTGCTCAGCGCGGGTTGCGTGGGTTGCGCGGGCCCTGCGCGACCCCGAAGCGCTGACCGGCGACGAAGGCCGCGCCGCCAACACGGGCTTGACGCTGCCCACATACGCCACGGCAGCGGTCAGCTGACTCGGCGGCGGGCACAGAACCCGGTGGTTCCACGGTGGCTCCGGAGGCTGGGCCCTCAGCGTGCCTCCGCTTCGGTCAGCGCGCTCAGCTCCGAGATCCGTTCCGGCCCGACCCGGCAGCAGCCCCCGACGAGCCGCGCCCCCGCCGCCTGCCAGGACCGCACCCTGGACGGATCGAACGTTTCGTCCCCACGCCAGCTCCGCGTCCCCGCGTCCCAGCCCTCCCCGCTGTTCGGATAGACGACGACCGGCTTGCCGGTCACCGAGGCGGCCAGCTCGACCGCGCCGTCCGTGTCTCCCGGCTCGCAGCAGTTGATCCCGACCGCGATCACCTGGTCGTCGCCCGCCGCCAGGGCGAAGGCATCGGCGAGCGGCTGTCCGGCCCGGGTGCGCTCGCCCTCGATGGAGTACGAGAGCCAGACCGGCACCCCGCAGCCGGCGGCGGCCCGCAGCAGCGCCTCCGCCTCGTCGGTGTCCGGGACGGTCTCCAGCGCGAGCGCGTCGGGACCGGCCGAGGCGAGGGTCTCGATCCTCGGCCGGTGGAACCGGTCGAGCTCCCGCACCGACAGTCCGTACCGGCCCCGGTACTCACTGCCGTCGGCGAGCATCGCGCCGTACGGACCGACCGAGGCCGCCACCCACACCTCGTCCCGCTCCGCCGCGCCCGCCCGGCGCGCCAGCTCCACGCTGCGGACCAGCAGCGCGCTCGCCGTGTCGCGCGACACCCCGCGCCGCGCGAACCCCTCGTATGTCGCCTGATAGCTGGAGGTGATCAACACCCGCGCACCCGCCCGCACATACGCCGCGTGGGCCGCCTCGATCTGCTCGGGGCCCTCGACGAGAAGCCGCGCCGACCAGAGGTCGTCGGAGAGATCGCAGCCCTGCGCGGCGAGCTGGTTGGAGAGACCGCCGTCGAGAACGAGGGTCCCTCCGGCGAGGGCGGCGGCGAGTGTGCGGATGGGTTTCACGGTCGCTCCAGTACGCGGTACGGCAGGGACAGGGACCAGGCCCTGTCCCTGCCCCGGTCACCGAACGAAGCTAGTTCAGCTGGGACTGGACCTGTGAGGACATCAGCTCCAGATGGTCGAGGTCGTCCAGATCCATCACCTGGAGATAGATCCGCGACGAGCCGACCGCGCCGTAGCGCCCGATCTTGTCGACCACCTCGTCGGGCGAGCCCGCGAGTCCGTTCACCTTCAGCTCCGCCACTTCCCGTCCGATGGCGGCGGCCCGGCGGGCCACCTCCGCGTCGTCCTTGCCGACACACACGATCAGCGCGTTCGAGTACACGAGATCGTCCGCCTCGCGCCCCACGGCCTCGGCTGCCGCCCGCACCCGGGCGAACTGTGCCTCGGTGTCCTCGATGGAGGCGAAGGGAAGATTGAACTCGTCCGCGTACCGCGCGGTCAGTCGTGGTGTGCGCTTCGCGCCATGGCCGCCGATCAGGATCGGCACCTTGCTCTGCGCGGGCTTGGGCAGCGCGGGTGAGTCGGTCAGCTGGTAGTACGTGCCGTCGTAGGAGAAGGTCCGGCCGGTCTCCGTGGCCCAGAGGCCGGTCACGATCGCCAGCTGCTCCTCCAGCCGGGCGAACTTCTCCTTGGGGAACGGAATCCCGTACGCCTTGTGCTCCTCCTCGAACCAGCCCGCGCCCAGGCCCAGTTCGATCCGGCCGCCGGACATCTGGTCCACCTGGGCGACCTGGATGGCCAGCACACCCGGCAGCCGGAACGTACCGGCCGTCATCAGCGTGCCGAGGCGGATCCGCTTGGTCTCCCTGGCCAGCCCGGCCAGGGTGATCCAGGCGTCCGTCGGCCCGGGGAGCCCGTCGGCGGACCCCATCCTCAGATAGTGATCGGAACGGAAAAACGCGTCGAAGCCCAGGTCCTCACTGGCCTTGGCCACGGTCAGCAGTGTCTCGTAGCTCGCCCCTTGCTGGGGCTCGGTGAAGATTCGAAGATCCATGTCCTCCATCCTGCACCTTCGGGCAGGGCTCCCCCTTGACCTCCCTGCCGTTCCTGCTCTCCCGCTCCCTCTGCCGCTGCCATTCCAGCCCGAGCTGCCGCTCCTCGCGCTGACGCGCCCACTCCCGCTCCCGCTCGCGGTCCCGCGCCACGAGCCGGCGCAGCATCACGCCCACCCGGTCATTGGACTCGTCGGCCGCGTCGATCGCGTCGATGCACTGCCAGTACAGCCCTTCCTCGTCCGTGGCGCACGCCACCGCCACCAGTGCGATCCCGACCTCGCCCAGCAACGCGCCGAGCCCGGTCAGGGCCGCCCGGATGTCGGCCACCCCGGAGAGCTGTCCGGCCCGTATCCGGCCGATGCGCGGCCCCGGACGGTCCGATAACCCCGCCCATCCTTCGGGCGGTCCGTCCGGCGGTCCGCAGTCCTGCCCGCCCCCCTCGGCCAGCTCCCGCGCCTCGCTCCTCAGCTCCTTCGGTCCGCTCAATGCCAACTGGACGCCGATCGCCCGGGCCAGGCCCTGCGCCTGCCAGGCCTCCGCGATGACATCCCACTCGTCCGTGCTCCCGGCCAGGGCATGCCGGCTCACTCCGATGAGCCGTTCCGCATCCATCCGCAGCCCCCGTTCGTACGACAATCCTGCCCACGCACTCCACTACCCAGAGTGAGGTATTGGCGGCAGAAAGGCCAGAGCAATGCGGAAATCTCTGGACAGCAGGCTCGTTGTGCATAACTCGACAACTCCATAGAGTGACGATCAGGGAGAATCGCGGCCAACCGCCGGTCGCTTGGGCGGGTAGCGGACCTCATTCCGGTCCATCTTGGCGGCGAGCGCCACGAGCGGATCGATCCCCAGCACCTCGCAGAACTGGAGCAAGTAGGCGAGCACATCGGCGACCTCGTCCGAGACCCGGTGGGCGGAGTCCGGGTCCTCCATCACCCGCGCCGACTGCTCGGGCGTCAACCACTGGAAGATCTCCAGCAGTTCCGACGCCTCGACGCTCAGCGCCGCCACCAGATTCTTGGGGGTGTGGTACTGCTCCCAGTCGCGCGCCGCCGCGAACCGGGCCAGTCTGCGCTGCATTTCCGCTACATCGAGTTCCGTCACGAATCCAGGTCTACCACCGTCACCCCGGCGGCCCCCCGCGCGCAGGAGGCGTCGCCGACCGCCCCGACCAGGGTGATGCGCCCCTCCGCGCAGACCGCCGACGCCAACGAGAGCAGTTCGCCCGCCTGCCGCCGGTCCAGGCTCCGGTCGAATCCGTCCGCGAGGACGGTGAGCGACCGCAGCGCCGGGGGCACCTCGTGGGTCTGGTCACCGGCCAGTACGCCGGGACCGGTGAGCAGCACGAGCGCGAGCGCCAGATATCTCAGCTCGCCCTCGCCGAGCCGGCCCACGGGGGTGGCCGCCCTGGTGCCCGAGGCGTCCCGGGCGAGCAGCGCGCGTACCGTGCCGTCGGCGAGCCGCTCGACGGTGAGTTCCGTCACCGGTCCCGCGCAGCCGGCCCGCGCCGCCGCGGCCAGCCGGGCCCGCCGGCGGGCGCAGCCGTCGCGCGAGCGGTCCAGCGTCCGGTCGAGCACCGCCGCCAGATTCTCGCAGCCCCGGCGCAGCCGCCCCTGTCCCGCCGTCACCGGATGCCGCATGAGCTGGGGCTGCGGGTCGCAGACGAAGACGGACCGCAGGGCCAGTACGGTCTGTTCGGCCGCGGCGAGCACCAGCGACTCGCCCTCCGTACGGCCCCCCACCCGCAGCGGGAGCAACGCCGTACCCAGCCGGTCGTCGGGCAGCGGGGCCCGGGTCACCGGTACGGCGCCGGCCGTGTGCCAGGCCGCCTGGACCGTGGGCCGCCCCGGGTCGCGCAGCGCCGTGGTGAGCAGGGTCTGCCCGCGGCCGGTCAGCCGTTCGCCGACGATACGGAGTTCGGGCTCGGCCTGGACGGCGAGGTCGAGCCGTACGGGACCGACCGGGCCGTCGACGGTGCAGCCGATCCGGAAGCCGCGGCGCCCCTGGGCGTCGGGCGCGGCCCGTTCCGGAACGCAGGCCACCGGGTCCGGGAAGACATCGGCGAGGGGCGCTCCCGCGCCGAGTCTGGCGAGCGACTCGTAGGCCCGCAGCGCCGTGGACTTCCCGCTGCCGCTCGCTCCGGCGAACAGCGTCATGGGGCTCAGGGGAAAAGCCGCTCCGCGGTGCGAGGTGAAGGCGGAGAGCCTCAGTTCGGTGATGGTGGGACGCGCGCGGGTTGCTTCCATGGCCGGACCGTATGCGGGCCGAAAGCTGCCGAACCGTTACGCCTTGGCCACCTTCCTACGATCGGGGGACGGAGTCGGCCGCGATCCCCTCGACCTCCGTGCCGATCGGGGCGAGCAGGAAGACGTTCTTGTCGACCCGGTGCATCCCGCTGCCGAGCCCGAAGACGACCCCGCTGCTGAAGTCCAGGATGCGTTTGGCCACATCGGGCTCCGCGCCGGTGAGATCCAGCAGTACCGGAATCCGCGCGATCAGATGGTCGGCGACCTCCCGCGCGTCCGCGAACACCTGCACCCGCAGGACGATGAAGCGCCGGTTCTCCGCCTTGAAGTCCTGAGGGACGGTGCGGTGATCGACCCGCGAGGGCCACTCGTTGCGACCGCGCAGCGGCACGACCTGGGCCAGGCCCTCCCACTGCTCGTCGGTGGCGTCGTATCCGTCGTACCTGCCGTAGCGGCTCATCGGACCACCCCGCCCGTGCGCTGTGTCTGCATCCGGCCATCCTCCCGCGCCTCACTCGTTCGGCCCAACAGCGACACGGCCCGGCAGAGGACCGGCTTCGTCGGCCCTGACCGGAAACCGCCGCCGAACCGCCGGACCGCCAACGACCGAAGCGCCCAAGCGCCGCCGGGACCCCGCCCCCCGAGACGGGCGAGTCCGTCTCGCCGGGGTCCCATCCTCACACCGCGCGCCCATGGCCTCAACGGGGCGTCACGGACTCCCTCTTCACCTCCAGGCCCGCCGGCGCCTCGATGTGCGCCGTACCGTCGGCGGCCACGGAGATGTCCAGGCGCCCGCCCGCGACATCGAACCCCTCCACCTTCAGCGGCCGGTACGCCTCGGCGAACGCGGGCGCGACGGTCAGGGTGCCGCCCGGAACGTCGGCCGAGAGCCCCAGCGCGGACTGGAGGACCAGGACGGACGAGGCGGCCGCCCATGCCTGCGGCCGGCAGGACGCCGGGTAGGGCGAGGGAACCGGGTCGGTCGCCGAACCATGGCCGGCGAACAGCTCAGGCAGCCGGGCGTCGAAGCCCGCGGAGGCGGTCAGCAGCCCAGCGGCGAGCCCCGCCGCGGCGTCCGGGAACCCGGCCCTGGTCAGCCCGTGCACCGCGATCGCGGTGTCGTGCGGCCAGATGGAACCGATGTGGTAGCCGTACGGGTTGTAGCCCACGGAATCGCTGCTCAGGGTGCGCAGCCCATGGCCCGAGTCGAGGTCGGGCGCGCTGAGCCGGGCGGCCAGCAGCGCGCTCTCCTCGTGGTTGAGCAGGCCCGTGCCCAGCAGATGGCCGAAGCCCGAGGTGACCGAGTCCACCGGCCGCTTGTCCCGGTCGAGGGCGACGGCCGGGTAGGCGCCGCGCTCGTCCTCCACCCAGAAGTGGCTGCGGAACCGGTCGGAGAGCCGCTCCGCCCACTCCTCCCACTCGTCGGCGCCCGGCCGGCCGAAGGCGCGCAGCAGCGCGGCGCCGCCCTGGGCGGCCTCGTACGCGTACGCCTGGACCTCGCACAGCGCGATCGGAGAGGTGGCGAGGCGTCCGTCACGGTGCCGGATGGAGTCGCCGGAGTCCTTCCAGCCCTGGTTGGCGAGTCCGCGTCCGGTGTGGTCGATGTACTTCAGGAAGCCGTCGCCGCCGGCGTCGCCGTGGTCACGCATCCAGGCGAGGGCCGCCTCGGCGTGCGGCAGCAGCCGCTCGACCTGGTCGGGGGCGAGACCCCAGCGCCAGGAGTCGTGCAGCAGCGTGATCCAGAGCGGGGTGGCGTCGACCGTGCCGTAGTAGGACGGCGGCAGCGAGAAGTTGTCGTGGAAGTCCTGGGTCCCACGGCGCACTTCGTGCAGGATCTTGCCGGGCTGCTCCTCGGTGTCCTGGTCGGACCTGACGCCCTGGCGGCGCGCGAGCGTACGCAGCGTACCGGCGGCGAGCTCGGTGCCCAGCGGCAGCAGCATCCGGGCCGCCCACAGGGAGTCGCGGCCGAAGAGCGTGAGGAACCAGGGTGCTCCGGCGGCCAGGAACTGGTCGGCGGGCTCCTCGGAGTCGGTCAGCCGCAGCCGGTCGAGGTCGGCGGCCGACTGGCTGATCCAGTGGTCGAAACGCCGGTCGGCGCTGCGCAGCACCGGGGTGCGCCAGGGCACGCTGTCCGCCGCCGGGGCGGGGAACTGGTCGCCGTCCTCGTGCGCCGCGTCACCGTGCAGTACGGCGGTCCAGACCTCTCCGGGCGCCAGCTCGATCTCGTACTCCAGCCGCCCGGACGCCGGGTCGACGGCGGTGGGCACCGGGGTGGAGGAGAGGCGTACGGCGAACCCCTCCTTGGACCAGCCGAGTCCGTCGGGGGTGGCGGTCGCGGGGACCGGGCTCTGCGTGTGCCCGGTCTTGACGCGCTCCATCTCCGCGAGATCGGTGGCGGCGGTGACGATCAGCCGGACGCGGACATGCCGCACTCCCGCGTTGGAGACCTCCAGGGTCTCCGCCAGCCGGCCGGGCGTGACGCGCCGCTTGCGGTACAGGGTGACCGCCGGGTCCGCGGTCGACTCGCCGAGGCCGCGCAGCACTCCGCGGAAGGCCGCCCGGTCCGCACCGTCAATGCCTCCGCGTACCGGCGCGATCGCGACCCCGTCGGCCTCGACCGTCAGCCGGGCCAGCGCTCTGCTGTCGGCGTGGTAGAAGCCGTCGGCGCCGCCGCCGATCTGTCCGTCCGCGTGGGATATCGCGAAGCTCGGCGCGTACAGGGTCACGCAGGCGTCGTGCAGGAACGGCTGGAGGCCCTCGGCCGAGGGGACCTCGGCTGCGACGGAGTTCATAGTGTCGTGGGTCTTGACAGTAGTGGACAACAGAGCAGAACCTCTCAGTCATTGGAGCGTTCCAAGAACCCTAACGACGAGTTCAGCTCGTTGACAATGGCATTGGAACGCTCCAAATGAACTCGTCGATTCGCACAAACCGTCCCGGAGACAGTCATGCCCCGCTCCGCCAACGCGCCCTCGCCCAAGGCCGGTTCAGTGACCCTGGCCATGGTCGCGCGGCGCGCCGGCGTCTCTCCACAGACGGTGTCAAATGCCCTTAATTCGCCCGAACTGTTGCGCTCCGAGACGCTGGAGCGGGTCCAGCGCACCATCGACGAGATGGGGTACCGCCCGCATCGGGCGGCGCAGACGCTGCGTACCCGCTCCAGCAAGCTGATCGGCTATGGCATACGTCCGAGTGCGCCCGGTATGTCGGCACCGGTCATGGACCGCTTCCTGCACGCGCTGTCCCAGGCGGCCGACGAGGCCGGCTACCGGATCCTGCTGTTCGCCTCGCCGCCCGGCAACGCCAGTCTGGACGGGCACGAGGAGCTCATCGATCTGCACAGCGTCGACGGGTTCGTGCTCAGCGGCACCGACCGCGGTGACCCGCGCCAGGCGTGGCTGGCCAAGCGCGGCATACCGTTCGTGGGCTTCGGCCGGATGTGGTCGGGCCGGCAGATAGGCGACTGGGCGGATGTCGACGGCGCCTCGGGCACCGACGCCGCGGTCGAGCATCTGGTGGCACTCGGGCATCGCAGAATCGGGTTTCTCGGCTGGCCGCGCGGCTCGGGTGTCGGCGACGACCGGGCCGAGGGCTGGCAGCGCGCCATGCGCCGGCACGGTCTGCCGGTACGCGGCCGGCGCGCGCAGAGCGTCGACGACACCACCTCGGCGCGGGCCGCCGTGGCACCGCTGCTCGACACGGGCGCGACAGCCGTGATCGCCGCCAGCGACATGCTCGCGATGGGCTGCTACCAGGCGCTGCGCGAGCGGCAGGCCGCGCCGGGCAGGGACGTCGCCGTCATCGGCTTCGACGACTCCCCCACCGCGGCCCTGCTCTCCCCCGGTCTGTCCACCGTCGCCCAGCCGCTGGAGGCTGTCGGCCGCGAGTGCCTGCGTCTCCTGATCGCCCGGATGTCGGAGCCCGGTGCCCCGCCCGAGCGTGTCCTGCTCGAACCATCCCTTGTCGTCCGCGACAGCACACCCGCTCCGGGAAGCTGACCGCGCCCACCAGCGCCCCGGGGGCGAAGAACGCCCCCGGGCCACCGATTCACCTCACGTCTCTCCCGGGCCGCTGAGCCGCTCGTTTCATCTCTATCTGGAGGAATTCATGGTCACCCGCACGGCCGCCGCCGCCGCACTTGTCACCTGCGCGGCGCTCCTGGCCGCCACCGGCTGCTCGTCCAACTTCGACAGTGGCAAGGACCAGGCACAGGACAAGGCGGAGAAGCAGAAGCTGACCGTCCTGATCGCCACCTCGGGTGACGCCGAGACCCAGGCGGTGAAGGCCGCCGCCGCCTCGTACGCGAAGAAGTCCGGCAACACCGTGACCGTCGAGGTCGCCAAGGACATGAACCAGCAGCTGGCGCAGTCCTTCGCCGGGCACAAGCCGCCGGACGTCTTCTACGTCAACTCCGACCAGTTCGCGAACTACGCCAAGGGCGGCTCGCTCTACGCGTACGGCGACCAGATATCCGACGCCTCGGACTTCTCCGAGCAGCTGCTCTCGTCCTTCTCGTACGACGGGAAGCAGGTCTGCCTGCCCAAGGACACCTCCACCCTCGGGCTCGCCATCAACTCCGACCTGTGGAAGAAGGCCGGGCTGACGGAGAAGGACTACCCGAAGAGCTGGCAGGACCTCCAGAGCGTCGCGGACAAGCTCACCACCAATGGGGTCACCGGCCTGGTGACCAGCGACGAGTACCAGCGTCTCGGCGTCTTCATGAAGCAGGCGGGCGGCTGGCTCACCGACGCGGACCAGAAGAAGATGACCGCCGACACCCCGGAGAACGCCGAGGGTCTCGCCTTCGTCCAGTCGATGCTGAAGTCGGGCTCGATGAAGTTCGCCAAGCAGGTGGACACCAGCTGGGGCGGCGAGGCGCTCGGCAAGGGCAAGGCCGCGATGACCATCGAGGGCAACTGGCTCGACGGCGGCATGAAGCTCGACTATCCGGACGTCAAGTACGCCATCGCCCCGCTGCCGGCGGGTCCGAAGGGTGAGGGCACCCTCGCCTTCAGCACCTGCTGGGGCGTCGCCGCCGACAGCACCCACCAGGCCGCGAGCGTCGACCTCGTCAAGCACCTGGCCTCCGCCGAGCAGCAGATCGCCTTCGCCGACGCGTTCGGTGTGATGCCGTCGCGGACGAGCGCGCTCAAGACGTACGCCGAGAAGACGCCGCACGCCAAGGCATGGGTGGACGGCAGCGCGTACGCGCAGGGCCCGGTCACCATCGCCGGCTTCGACAAGGTGGCCAGCCAGTTCAACACCGACCTCCAGTCGCTGCGTACGGCCGACCCGAAGAAGATCCTCGCCGACCTCCAGCGCAACGGCGAACAGGCGATCGCGAAGGGCAACTGAGCACCATGCCCCTCCGTACTGTGCGCGAACACCGCGCACACCGATCGACCGGCACACCGGGCGAACCTGACACGCCCGGTGTGACCGGTACGACCGCGACGGCCCGTGCCCGCGCCCCGCGCGCGGGCCGTCGCGGGGACCAGCGCCGGGAAGGCGCCTGGGGCTGGCTGTTCGTCAGCCCCATGGTGCTGGTCCTCGGACTCTTCCTGGTCCTGCCCATCCTCATGGCGCTCTGGGTGAGCCTGCTGAACTGGGACGGACAGTCGAACCCGTTCAGCGGCGAGGCCGACTTCGTGGGCCTGGACAACTACCGGACGCTGTTCACGCAGGACGGTCTCGACCGCACCCTCTTCGCGACCGCCCTGCGCAACAACGCCTACTACGTCCTGCTGACCGTGCCCCTGCAGACCGGGCTGGCGCTGGGCCTCGCCCTGATCGTCAACCAGAAGCTGCTGCGGGCGCGCAGCGCGCTGCGTACGACCTTCTTCTTCCCCTCGGTCACCAGCTCCATCGCCGTGTCCACGGTCTTCCTCTTCCTCTTCCAGGGCAGCGGGGCCGTCAACTCCCTGCTGTCGTGGATCGGGGTGAAGGGACCGAACTGGTTCGCGGACCCGCGCGGGGTGCTCTCCCTGATCCTGGGCGGACTGGGGATCGTCGATCCCGAACGGCCCACGGGGATGCTGGCGGACCACTCCTTCATGGGGCTCTCATGGTTCGAGTGGCTGTCAGGCCCCTCGGTCGCGATGTGCACGATCATCCTGCTGGCCGTGTGGACCACCTCGGGCACCTTCATGCTGATCTTCCTCGCGGCGCTCCAGGACATCCCCCGGGAGCTGGAGGAGTCGGCCGCGCTTGACGGGGTCAACCGCCGTGAGCTGCTGCGGTACGTGACGCTTCCCGCGCTGCGTCCCGTGCTGTTCCTGGTGCTCACACTGGGGCTGATCTCCACCTGGCAGGTCTTCGACCAGGTGTATGTGATGGGCCAGGGCGCCCCGGGCAATACGACGCTCACGCCCGCGTTCCTGTCGTACTCCGCGGGCTTCGACAACGCGGACTTCGGCCAGGGCGCGGCGATCGCGTTCGTCCTGCTCGCTCTGATCCTCTGTCTGACCGGGTTCCAGCGCTGGGTCCTGCGGGAGCGCGGCGCGCGTAAGGGGAGGAAGCGATGAGCGCCGGTGGTACGGCCGTACGTGACCGGGTCGAGCGGGCCCGGCTCCGGCGCGCCGCGCGCAACGCCGCCCGTCCGCCGGTCCTGGGGCGGTTCCCGGTCCCGTGGCGGGTGCTCGGGTACTCCCTGGTGGTGGGGGTGGCGCTGCTCTATCTGCTGCCGTTCCTCCTCCAGTTGGTGACCGGCTTCAAGACGGACCCGGACGCGGCGGCGAATCCGCTCTCGCTGCTGCCGACCACGCCGACGACGGCTGCCTATCAGCGGCTGTTCGGGCTGAGCGAGTCGGCGGACGGCGTGCCCTTCCTGCGCTGGCTCTCCAACTCGACGCTGGTCGCGGTGCTCGTGACCGCCGGCCGGGTGCTGTTCGACTCGATGGCCGGGTACGCGCTGGCGCGGCTGCGCTTCCGGGGCCGCTCGGTGCTGTTCGGCTTCGTGCTCGCGGTGATGGCGGTGCCCGGGGTGGCTCTGCTCATCCCGAAGTTCCTGGTGCTCAACACCTTCGGGATCTTCGACACGTACACCGGCATGATCCTGCCGCTGCTGGTGGACGCGGCGGGGATCTTCATCATGAAGCAGTTCTTCGAATCGGTGCCGCGCGAGGTCGAGGAGGCCGCGCGGGTCGACGGGGCGGGGGTGTTCCGGATCTTCTGGTCCGTCGTCCTGCCGATGGCCAGGCCCGCGCTGATCACGCTGACGATCCTGTCGTTCCAGGGGTCGTGGAACGAGTTCACGCACTTCCTGGTCGCCACCCAGTCCGGTCAGTACGAGACGCTCACCACGGGGCTGGCCCGCTTCATCTCGGGCGGTCTCGGCGGCGGCACGCAGTATCCGCTGAAGCTGGCGGCGGCGCTGCTCTCCACCCTGCCGGTGGCCGCGCTGTTCTTCTGCTTCCAGCGCTACTTCGTCAACGGCGCCAACTCGGGCGCGGTCAAGGAGTAGCGGATACGGCCGCGGTCCGGACCCGCACCGCCCCGTCGCCGGGTACGGCGACGGGGCGGTCGCGTACTCCCCCAGCAATGTCCGCCAGGGACATGTACTCCGCCATAGAGGTGAAACACCCCGGACCGTCCCGGATGTCCCGCCCTTCGGTGGCGCCCGCGTCGCGAATGTGTCGGTGACAGAGAGCACCCGCGGTGGTGCGGGCGCCGAGGAAGGAGGGGCGTGATGGGCGCGGAGCACATCGACACCCGGCTGCTTGAACCCACGACGCGGGACGACATCATGGCGCTGCGGACGGCGGCGTCGCTGGAGAACCTCGCGGTGAGCGTCTACCGCACCGCCGCCGAGCTGCCGTTCATCAAGGACGGCAACGCGACGATCCAGGAGTTCATCGCCACGACCGCCCAGCACCACGAGGAGCACGCCAAGGCGTTCAACACGGCGGCCGTCCAAGCGGGCGGCCAGCCGCAGACCGGGACCGACCCGAAGTACGCGCCCGTCGTCCAGAAGGCGCTACGGGCCGCCAGGACCCCGGAGGACGTGATCACGCTCGCTCTCTCGCTGGAGGACGTGGCCGCGCAGACGTACACCAAGAACGTGGGTCCGGCCGGCACCGCGCGGCTGCGCCGGCTCTTCGCCTCCGTCGCCCCGGTCGAGGCGCAGCACCGCGCCACACTGCTGACCATGCAGTCGCTCCTCGGCTCGGGCGACACCGATCTGATCGCGATCCCGACGGACGCCGACACATTGGGCGCCGCCGCCGGGACGGTCGGATTCCCCGACACCTTCTATCCGACCGGCAAGGCCTCGCCGATCTCCGAAGGGGCCGTGCGGTGAGTGCCGCAGCCGAACGGGGCCGCTGGGAACCGCCCCTCGCCGGTCCGGCCGGTCCCGCTTGTCCCGCCCATCCCACTGATTCCACCGGTCCCGCCGAAGAGACCGGGGCCCCGGGCCCCGGCCGCCGGCGGTTCCTGCTGGGGGCGGGAGGCGCGGGTGCCGCGTTCCTGCTGCCGTCCTGCTCCGGTGAGAACGACCTGTCCGCGCGGTCGCCCGTCGACGAGGCCAGCGTCATCGCGCACCGTGTCGGCTACCCCGGCGATCTGCGGACGGTCGCGCTGGCGGTCGCGCTGGAGAACCAGGCCGTGGGCGTCTACACCTCGGCCCTGTCCGCGGCCCGGTCGGGCAGGCTCGGGACCGTACCGCGCGCGCTGACGAGTCTCCTCACCCGGGCGATGGCCCAGCACACCGACCACGCCAAGGTATGGAACGGCGTACTGACCCGCGCCGGCAAGCCCGCCCTCACGGATGTGCCGCTCTCCGACCAGAAGGAGATCACCGCCACGCTGGCCAAGGCCACCACCGCGGCCGACGCCGCGGCGCTCGCGTTGCAGCTGGAGGAACAGGCCGCGCAGACCTATCTGATGGCCACCTACGGCCTGGACGGCGCCTCGGAGAGGGAGACCGCGGCCACGATCGCGCCCGTCGAGGCGATGCACGCCTCGATCCTGCGCTTCCTCCTGGGCCAGTACCCGGTGCCCGACGCGTTCCTGCACATCGAGCGAGCGGCCAGGCCGAGTCTGCTGACGGTGTGATGTGACCCGGGGGCGAGCTCGGAGGGCGTGCCCTGGGCACGCCGCCCGAGCACCCCCGGTGCGAGACTTGCCGAGTCCTTCACAGCGCACCGGAATCGAGACACCGCCTTGCCGTTCGCCCCCGCCGCCCGTATATCGGTGGCCCCACTGCTCGCCCTGGCACTGGCCCTCTCCGGATGCGCCGCCGCCGACACGGCCGACGACTCCGGCGCCGCCGCCCCCAGGAAGTCCGGGAGCGCCGCCACCGGTCACGCGGTGCGCGCGCCCCGGGCGAACGACCCCTTCGACTACCAGCTCGGCGGAGCGTACGACCCGCCCGAGGGGGTACGGACGGTCATCAGGGACCGTACGGCGGCACCCGACCCGGACCCCGGCATCTACAACATCTGCTACATCAACGCCTACCAGACCCAGCCGGACGCCGTGGAGTGGTGGCGGAAGAACCACCCCGACCTGCTGCTGCGCGACACCGACGGCGCGGTCGTCATCGACGAGGACTGGGAGGAGCCGCTGCTGGACATCTCCTCCGTCGACCGTCGCGACCGGCTGGCCGGCATCGTCGGCGGCTGGATCGACGGCTGCGCCGACCGGGGATTCGACGCCGTCGAGGCGGACAACCTGGACTCGTTTCTGCGCTCGGACGGCCTGCTCGACCGAGCGGAGGCAGCCGCATTCGCGGGGCAACTGGCCGCACACGCCCACCGGGCGGGGCTGGCCATCGGCCAGAAGAACGCGGCGGAGATGGCCGGGGTACGGGACGAGATCGGCTTCGATTTCGCCGTGGCCGAGGAGTGCGCGCGGTACGAGGAGTGCGACGCGTACGCGGACGCGTACGACGACAAGGTGCTGGTGATCGAGTACCGGCGGGCGGACTTCACCGTCGCGTGCCGGGAGTGGGGCGACCGGCTCTCGGTCGTCCTGCGGGACCGGGACGTCGTACCGGCCGGAGAGCCCGGCCATGTCAACGCGCGCTGCTGAGGCGCTCGTTGGGTGGGGCCTCGCGCCGACGCCCCCGGTCAGGCGTCGCGGCCCCGCTCCTGCCGCTGCGCCAGCAGCTCCTTGCGACGCGCCTCCTCCTCGCTGAAGAGCGCCGCCAGCCGCTGTGTCGTCTCGTCGAGTTCGATGGGGGCGTCCTCGTCGTCGTCCTCGGAGATCAGCCCCTCCGCGACGGCCCGCTGGTGCTGCACCATCACAGGAGGCTGCGGGTCGGGGTCGGAGGGTCGCGGGCCCTCGGGGCCGTCCGGCCCGATACGGACGAGGCGTTCGATCCGTACCACCCTGAACCGCCGTCCCTCCACCTCCACTTCATTGCCGCGCTCCGCGTCGAGCCGATCGGCCGCAGCCAAGTACGGTGCGCGTCCCTCCGGTTCGAGACGGAGCTGCCACGGGATCATGACGCGCAGCGCGACGGCGAGGGTGTCCCGCGCGCCCTGCGGTGTGGTGCATGTCCCGGTGGAGTCGGGCCGCCAGCGCCCGGACTCCTTCTCCGCGGTCATGAAGGTCGCCGGCAGGAGGACCCCTCCTGGGTGCGTCCGCGCCGCGATCCGGGAATCGTCGCGGATCTCGTCGGGTACGGTGCCCGACTTGCGTACGAGGGAGAGCAGTTCGACCTTGAGGATGCCCTGGGACATTCCGGTGGCGATGACAGGATCGAAGACGAACCCGGCCGTGGGATCCGGGGCCTTGTGCGACTCGCCTGCCGCCATCGAGTCCGGATCGCCCGGGCGCGGGGGCTCCGGTCCGTCGGGGCCCGAGCGTACGTAGCACTCCGCCCGTGCGACCCGGTGGCGGACGCCGAGCACGGTCAGCTCGTCGAGGGTCTCCCACTCCATCCGCTCGGCCGCGCGCATGCACTCCTCGTACCCGGCCCGGTCACCGGCCTTCTCGCACTCCTCGGCTCGTCTGCGGAACTGGGAGCCCATGCTGTCGCGGCCGTCCTGCGGTGCCAGCCCCGAGAACGAGGAGACCAGCTCCCAGCCGCCCGCCTCGCGTTCGCGCACCACCCCGAAGAGCGGCCCGCCCGCCGAGAGGATGTCCGGATAGCTTTCCCGCGCGCGCCATGCCTCCACATCGGCCACCGCCTCGACGGGTCCCGCCGGTCCTGACACCCGGATCGTGCGGTACGCGGGCACGTTCTCACCAAGCTCAGCCATGCCCCCGAGCATGCCCACAGAGCCGGGGCGCACGGGGCGATTCGATGGAAAGAACCACCGACCGCGTGACACCACGCGTACCCGTACCCGCGTACGCCCATCCGGCCGGGTGTCGAGCCGAACCGGCGTACGAGTCATCTCGGCCGGCGAAGGCGCCAGGGAAGCCGGAACCGGCGGCGGGCGGCCCGCCCCGGCAGCGCGGGTCCGGAGAAGCGGCCCTCCTCCGGTCGGGCACCGTCGGCGTCCATGCCGTCGGCGCCGTCCGGTCCGGTGTCCGCCGGAGGGCGCAGGCCCTCCTTGTCGTACCGAGTGGCGGCGATCGCCGCCACGAGCTGCTCCTCGGTGAAGGTCTCGGAGCCCCGTACATGCGGGACGAATCCCACGAGGACGCCGTCCTCCACCACCTCGGCCCGTAGCCCCAGCACCCCGTCGATGTCCCAGATCGCCTCACCGCCCTCGGCGAGCACGACTTGCACCCCGCACTGGTAGACCCCCAGGTGCGCCAGATGGGCCATCACCCCACGGGCCCGCAGTGACGACACGAGACGGCCGGCACGATCCTCATCCATCCGATGGCCATCTCCCTGTGCGGCAGCTTCTGGACGGATATGTCCTCTGGCACTCATGGTAGGCCGATTTCCGGGGAGGGCGACTTCCGGAGGAGAAGGAGGAGAAGGAGGAGAAAGGCGAGAAGAGGAGGGAAGCAGGAGGAAGAGGGAGGCGGGAGAAGAGGAAGGTGAGAGGAGAGGGTCGAGAGGAGCCGGAGCCGGGAGCGTTCGATCCCGCCCCGCCGGACAGCCCTTGGCGTGGCGACCGACGGGGCCGGCGGTCAGCGTGAGTACTGCGGCGGTACGCGCCCGGTGGCCCAGCCGGAGACTTCCGGCTCGTCCAGTGAGCGGACCCAGAGGTCGACCAGCGCTACGGTCCGCGCGTCGGGCCAGGGGCCCACGCCCATGATCCGCATACCGGCCTGGTCCGCGGCCTGGATACCGCAGTGGGAGTCCTCGATCGCCAGGGTGTCGGCCGGGTCGGCGCCGCAGAGCCTGGCCGCGGTGAGATAGACGTCCGGATGCGGCTTGGGCCGCATCTCGTGCTCGGGCACCACGACATGCCCGAAGAGGTCGAGCAGGCCCGCGGTGTCGAGGCAGGACTCGACGACCTCCCGCGGGCAGTTGCTGGCGACGGCGAGCGGTGCGAACTGCGCTGCCGTTTCGACGAGTTGACGGGCGCCGGGCATGGTCATGGGGTTGTCGGCGACCAGGGCGCGGAAATGCGAGAGCAGTCGGTCGGTCATCTCCTCGCCGAGGTCCGGGCGCCCCGCCTCGTCCGCCATCAGGCGCCCGCATTCGCTGTAGTGGAGCCCTTTGGCCCGCTCCGCGAAGCCAGGAGCGGGGGTGAATCCGAACTCGCGCAACGCGAGAATGCGCGCGTCCTGCCAGTGGCATTCGGTGTCCATGAGAGTGCCGTCGCAGTCGAAGACGATGGCTGAGGGAGTCCAGGAAAGGATGCGTTGAGCTGTCATCCGCGTGCTTCCGTTCAGGAGTGCCCTAAAAGCGGCAGCGCTGGCCGCCGCAACGGTGCGAAACACCGCGGGCGTGTTGGTCACCCGTTGTCGGACGGGTGCGATCCCTGGCGGGCGCGGCCATATGGAGAAGGCCTGTTCCGGCGTCCGCCAGGAACATAACGATCGCTACGCTAGAGAGAACTACTCTCGGCAGTCAAGCGATTGCATTTAGTGTCTAAATCTGTTTATTGGTAGCGGAGGACCCCAAAGGCCTTCTGTTCGCCGTCCTGGAGAAAGCGGAAGACGCAGGTCGCATGGTGCGGCACGCACAGAACGCGGGCGGGCGGGCGGTATTCGATGAAGCGCGCCGTTTTCAGCCGACCGGCGGTAGGCCGTAGCAGCCTTCCGCCACTTTCGAGGGCAGCCGCCTGCCGGGCGGCTTCCAGCACGATCATGCCCGGAACATGATCCGTCGCGTGGTCGAAGAAGAAGGGATGTCGCATATCGGCGGGATCCACCAGCACCGTGGCCCCCTCGGAACCGATCACGACATCGTGCGCCCCGGTCACCCCCAGCCGCCGGGCATCGGGACGTGGACGGCCGTCCACGCGCACGACGGCCGGGGCGGCGACCCCCGCGCGGCCCGCCCGTACGGCGTCGTACTGCTCGGGTTCGAGGAAGCGCGCACCGCCGCCGGCCAGCGCGAAGAGCGTCCCGTCGGCCAGATAGGAGACCTGGAGGCGCAGCCCGGTCGCGGACCCGTCCGGCCCGCGTCGTACCTGGGTGACCCGTACCCGGCAGGTGACCCCGGTGGCACCGGAGAGCGCGCGTGGCTCCGAGGAGGGGTCGAGCTCGAAGAAGAGATCGGTGATGATCAGGCTCGCGACGGATGAGACACCGAAATATCTCAGTGGAATGTAGATCCCGAGCTGACGCAGTGTCTCAACGATCATCAACGGGCTGTGCAGATCGGCGCCGTCGCGGGGAAAAGTCGGATGGGACCGGGGCCAGGAGGCGGCGGCTTCGAAATCGCCGCTTTCCGTCTGCCGAACGTCGGTCAGCAGTACCTCCGCCACGGAGGCGCGATGCACCATCTCCCGGGCGACAGTGCGCGACCAGGACAGCGGCCGGACCTCCCCGGCGATGTCACCAACCGTTGTATTCATGCGATAAGAACATCGCAATTCTCCGGCACGCGCACCCCAGCCCAACCCCGCCACACGCCGTCACACCCCGCGCGAAAAGCCGCTACATTGCGTGCTGTCATTTAACGGAACGGGAATCCGGGGTACACGTGCAGGTTCGGGCGGAGCAGGTTCGGGCGAAAGCGACGCGCAGGTTTCTGCTGGAGGCTGCGGCACATTTGTTCGATGAGCGCGGCTATGCCGGTACCAGTATCAGCGATATCAGCGCGCGGTCCGGCCGTACGAGCGGGGCCATCTACTTCCACTACGCCAGCAAGGAGAATCTGGCCCTGGCCATTGTGGAGGAGCATTTCGCGACCTGGCCCGAGCTGATCGGCCGTTACAAGGCGGCCGACCGCCCGGCGCTGGAAAGACTGGTGGCCCTGAGTTTCGATGTGGCCAGAGCTTTCCGCGACGATGTGGTCATCCGCGCCGGATCCCGGCTGTGGGCGGAACGCGCGGCCATCGACGTCACGTTGCCCCGGCCCTTCGTCGGCTGGCTGGAGACGGTCACCGCACTGCTCGAAGAGGCCCGCGCCGAGGGATCGCTCGCCGAGGGCGTCTGTCCCGAAGTGGCCGCGCACGGACTCGTCTGCGCCTTCTTCGGGCTGCACACGGTCTCCGACGCCCTGGAGGGCAGGCGGCAGATCGAGGAGGGGCTGTCGGATCTGTGGCTGCTGCTCCTGGCCGCGCTCCAGACCGACCCCGACCCGGCGCTGCTGCTCGCGCGGGTGCGTGAGAGTGAGCGGGAGCGCCGCCAGGAGGGCGCGTCGGACGGGCGCCGGGCGCGATTCGGGAACCGGGTGCTCACGAAGAGCGGCTGATCGCGCGGACTGTCCTCGCGCGGCGGATACACCCTCAGCCGGTAGCCGTTCCGGGCCAGTTGAGGCGTCGTCGGGATGCGGTCAGGGACGGCGTACGGCCGACGGCGGTCCACCGCTCAGCCGTCGGCGCTCCGCCGCCGGCCGGGCCTCGTGGTCCCGGCCGGCGGATCGGCCGGGACCGGATCGGCCGCTCAGGATTCCTCGAAGTAGGCGTCCAGGACGGCGTCGAGCTCTTCCGTCCATTCCTTGAGGCGGTTCCTGGTGTCGGCCTCGACCTCGGCGTCGAACCAGCGGCGCTCCGACATATGCACCGTGACGGTGAACCGGCGCCCGAAGCGAGGGGTCTTGATCTCGACCGCGCCGATCTCGCTCCACCAGAAGTCGGCCTCCTGGTCGTCCAGCCGGAACCGGACGCCCTTGCTGTCCGCGGTGATCGCGCCACGGCGGTCGGTGGCCTCGAAGACAGGGCCGTCCTCGGCGGAGGCGTCGTCCGTGGGGGCGTCCTCCCCGGCGGAAGCGTCCTCGGCCGATTCGGCCCGGTCGGTGGTGGTGCTGTTCGCGTCGAGGGCGGGCCTGTCGGGAACGGCCTCCGGTAGGGCGTCCGAGGGGGCGCCGCCTTCGGGCGTGCGCTCCTCGGTCTCCGCCTGCTCCGGGTCCGTCCCCGCTGTGCCCGCGGGGCGGGGGACCATGAGGCCGGGAACGTACGCCGGGTCTTTCCCCACGGCACGCTCGGGCCAGATATTCGAGTCTATGCGCTGCTCCACGTCCGGAAGTATGGACGAGAATCCTGTGCGAGCCCAGCCCGGCTCGCGTCCGGCCGCCGGCCCGTGACATCCGGCCACTCGCATATACGCACCTCATTCGAACAACAACTCCCCCCATCGCATACGCTGTTACCACTCGCCCCACCCGGATCACCTGATACGGGGGCATCGGCGATGCGATCTCCTTCACCAGGTTCTTTCCCCGCCTCCACTCATGGGAGCGTCAATGACGGCCGAGATGCCCAAGCCCCAGATCGACACGAGCAAGCCCCATCCGGCACGTGTCTACGACTATCTCCTCGGCGGCAAGGACAACTACGCCGTCGACCAGGCGGTGGGGGCGAAGCTGCCGGTCGAGGCGAGTGCCGCCGCGCGGCAGAACCGCGCCTTCATGCGCCGCGCGACCGCCTGGCTGGCGCTCAGCGGGATCGACCAGTTCCTCGACATAGGCACCGGTATCCCGACCGAGCCGAACCTGCACCAGATCGTCCAGCGGATCAACCCCAAGGCCCGGGTCGTCTACACCGACAACGACCCCATCGTCCTGCGGCATGCCGAGGCCCTCCTGATCAGCACGCCGGAAGGCGCCACCGACTACATCCAGGCGGATGTCCGCGAACCGCGGGCGATCCTGGAGCACGCCCAGGGCTTCCTGGATTTCAGCCGCCCGATCGCGCTCTCCCTCATCGCCCTGATGCACTTCATCCCGGAGGACGAGAAGCCGTACGACATCGTCGGCACCCTGGTGGAAGCCCTTCCCCCCGGCAGCTATCTGGTGCTCTCGCACGCGGCGTCCGATCTCTACCCCGACCTCGTGGAACAGGTGGTCGCGCAGTACAAGCGGGGTGGCATCACGCTGGGCTTCCGTACCCGTGAGGGCGTGGCGCGGTTCTTCGAGGGCATGGACCTCGCCGAGCCGGGACTGGTCACGGCCCCGCACTGGTACCGGGACACAGACGCGCCGACGGAGGAGGAGAGCGGCGGCTACGACAGCGGGATCTACGCCGCGGTCGGCCGCGTGCGCTGACCTTTCCGTCGCTCCGTCGCTCTGTCGAGACCGGCTCGTTTTGCCTGGGGGTGCGTGGTCCGGGGAGACTGCGGGATGCCGCAGATCCCCCCACAAGCCCCGAAGGCAGCCTGACCGCTCATGCACGACCAGAACCCGCCCGACATCTCACCCCGGACAGCGCCCGATCGGACAAACGCCGACATAGGCAGAGATAACGGGACAGATGCCTACACGGCCACAGCTCACATACCGCTCGCCGGTGGGCTCAAGCAGCGCCATCTGACCATGCTCGGGCTCGGCGGGGTCATCGGCGCCGGGCTCTTCGTCGGATCGGGGGCCGGCATCGCGATGGCCGGGCCCGGGATCGTCGTCTCGTATCTGATCGCGGGCGCGCTCGCGATGTGCGTGATGCGGATGCTGGGCGAGATGTCGGCCGCGATGCCGGCGTCGGGTTCGTTCTCCGTGTACGCCGAGCGGGCGCTCGGCCGGTGGGCGGGGTTCAGCGCGGGCTGGCTGTACTGGTTCCTGCTGGTCGTCGTCCTCGCGGTGGAGGCGACGGGCGCGGCGCGGATCGCGAACGGCTGGCTCCCGTCGGTGCCGCAGTGGGCGTGGGTGCTGCTCTTCATGGTGTTCTTCACCGGTACGAACCTCGCCGCCGTGAAGAACTTCGGCGAGTTCGAGTTCTGGTTCGCGGCCCTGAAGGTGTTCGCGATCGTCACGTTCCTGGCCCTCGGGCTGCTGGCCGTCTTCGGTCTGCTGCCCGACACCGATCCCGTCGGCCTCACCCATCTCGCGGGACAGGACGGCTTCCTGCCGAACGGCTGGCAGGGCGTCATCTCCGGGGTGCTCGCCGTCGTCTTCGCCTTCGGCGGTCTGGAGGTCGTCACGATCGCGGCGGCCGAGTCCGACGACCCGGTGCGCTCGGTGTCCCGGGCGGTACGCAGCGCGGTCTTCCGGATCCTGTTCTTCTACGTCGGATCGATGCTGGTCATCGTGACGGTACTGCCCTGGACGGCACAGCAGGCGGGGCTGAGCCCCTATGTCACCGTCCTCGACGCGATCGGCGTGCCGTCCGCCGGGCAGATCATGAACATCGTGGTGTTCGTGGCCCTGCTGTCGGCGCTCAACGCCAACCTCTACGGATCATCCCGGATGGTCTTCTCGCTGGCCGAGCGGGGCGAGGCGCCGAGGTCCCTGCTGAAGGTGAGCGACGGTGGTGTGCCCCGGCGGGCGGTCCTCGCGTCCGTGGCGTTCGGCTTCGTCTCGGTGCTGCTCAATCTGAAATGGCCCGACTCGGTCTTCCTGTACATGCTCAACGCGGTCGGCGCGGTGCTCCTCTTCGTCTGGGCCCTGATCGCCGTGTCGCAGTTGCGGCTGCGCGGGCGTATCGAGAGGGAGGCACCGGAGCGACTGGTGCTGAGGATGTGGCTCTTCCCGGGGCTGACCTGGGCCACACTCGCCGCGATGGCGGTCGTCTTCGGTCTGATGCTGACGAATGAAGAGGCGCGCCCGCAGTTGCTCTGGTCCCTGGGGGCGACGGCGCTCGTCCTGGCGGCGGCGGGGGTACGGGAGCTGCGCGCCCGGCGCGCCTGACCTCGGGGTACGCGGGAGCCGGGGGGGGGAGAAGAAGCCCGGAACGCGGCAGGGCCGGACCGGCCCCGAGGGCGGTCCGGCCTGCCGTGAGCGGTGTGAGGGCCTGTCAGTAGGGGCCGTTCACGTTGTCGATCGAACCGTACCGGTCGGCCGCGTAGTTGGACGCGGCGGTGATGTTGGCGACCGGGTCGTAGCTGTCCGTCGACGTACCGGGCACGTGGTAGGCCTCGAACGTGGGGTCGATGACCTGGAGGAGCCCCTTGGACGGGGTGCCGGCGGCGGCGTTGGAGTCCCAGTTGTTGATGGCCCACGGGTTGCCCGAGGACTCGCGCATGATGTTGCGGAGGATGCCGTCGTACGAGCCGGGGATGCCCTGCGCCGCCATGACGTCCAGCGACTCCCGGATCCAGCCGTCGAGGTTGTCGGCGTAGGTCGTCGTGGCGGTCGCGGTGGCCGCGGCGCCCGTATCGGCCGAGGCGCTCGCGTCGGCGCTCTCCTCGGCGGCCGGCGCGGCAGCCTCGTCGGCGGCGGTGGTGTCAGTGGTGGAGTCGGCTGTGGAGTCGGCCGGGGCCTCCGACGCGGACTCCGTTCCCAGCGTCAGTGTGAGACCGGGGTGGATCAAGCACGGGTCGCCGCCGATGACATCGCGGTTGTCCTCGTAGAGCTGCTGCCATCCGCCGCTCAGCGAGTACTCGTCCGCGATCTTGGAGAGCGAGTCGCCCCAGACGACGGAGTAGGTCGTCGGGGTGTCCGTCTGGACGACGGCGGCCGGAGTCAGGGTCACCTCGGCGGTGGCGGCGGTGTGCGCCGGGGCAGCCTCGGCGGTGGTGGCGGCCAGCAAGGGGAAGGCGAGTACGGCACCGCCCGTGCCCGCGGTGACGAGACCTCTGGCAACGGGGCTGTTCTTGGGACGACGGTGCTTAGCCTTTGAGGCCATGACGAATTCCTCTCCTGCGCCTGCGAGGTGAGCTGTCGGGTTCGGGCTGGAGATGCCCGGCCGCATGGTGAATGCGGCTTGACCCCAAGCCGGTCCGGAGTACGGATCGGCGACTTACCTGGGTCCCCCGCTCCTGCCGGGCGTGGGTGGGTGTGTGTTTCCGGACGGCGGCAGGATTCGGCGTTCCATCCGGAGTGACGAGAACGTAAGCGAGGACGCCCGGGCGAAACAAGCCCTGAATTCACAACGGAATCCAATTCATGAATCCGGCCAGAAATGATCTCGTTATCGGCCCGATACCGGGGAACTCAACTCGCCTTCCCCGTACGCGAAATGGACGAGGGGGCGGGCCGACAGCCGGGTACTTACGTGACACACATCACGCGCATGACGGAAATGTCCAGGTCACAACCGTGCACAGAGAGCGGAAAGCCGTGCGAACGATACAGAAATGGACTTCAGGGAGAACGGAGATAAATCGCCCATAAAGGCGCGGTGCGCGGTATCGGATCCGACCTGTCGACCGACCCCCACAAGGGCCCTGGCGGGCCGCTTCTCGCGGCCATTGATCCACCCGTCGTACCACTCGGCGCCATTACTGGCGGAGCCGCGAGCGCGTTTCTGACTCACTCTCACATACGAACCCGACCACGGGTCATGTGGCAGTTCTGTGGCGGCCTTTCACCGAAGAGCTGATCGAATGCGACGACTGCCCTTTCAGTAAAAGGAAGTTCGCGGCGGAAACGTGAGACGGGTGGTGGCGCTGCCGGAGTTGCCCTCCGGCAGCGCCACCACCCGTCGGTGACCCGGCGCCTGATCGCCCGCTTCACGGGCGGCGGCGCGAAGCTCAGTCCGTCTCCGCGATCTCCTCCCGCCCCGCCGCGGTGAACCCGAGGAGTGCGCGGCTGCGGGTGGTGTCGAACAGCGACGCGTGACCGTCCAGCGCGCCCCGGATCTCGCTGGTGGGGTGGTACGCCGCCAGCAGTTCCCGGGTGGGCTCCAGGGCGGCGCTGTCGGGCGCGGCCACATTGACGACATGGTGGCCGGTGAGGTCCGCCGTCAGGGCGGCCCGTACGGCTCGGGCGGCGTCCGGGGTGTGCAGCCACCCCCACAGTTCCCGGCGGTTGGACGCGGGGTCGCCGTGCACCTCGGCCAGCCGCTCCCGCAGCCGGGCGCCCGCGCCGACGAACGGGAACCGCAGCATGACGGTGACCGTGCCGTGGCGCCGGGTCGTGAACTCCGCGGCCTTCTCCGACATGACCTTGGACAGGCCATAGGAGTCGACGGTGAGATCGGGGTGGTCCTCGTCGACGGGGACATATACCGGGTGCAGATCCCGGTCGGCCCACGCGATGCCGACGGCCGACGCGCTGGAGGCGCCGACGACGCGCGGCACACCGAGGCGGCCGGCCTCCTGGAACACCAGATAGGCGGCGAGGACGTTGACGCGCAGGGTCTCGTCCTCCGACACGATGCCGGGCGCCGGGTACGCCGCGAGATGGACGACCCCGGCGAACACACCGTCCTCCCCCGCCGCCTCCCGGGTCGCGGCGAAGCACTCCGTAACCGTCCTCGCCTCGCTCAGATCGCCGGTGACGAACCGGACGCAGCCGTCCTCGCCGTCGCCCCGCTCCAGGTCGGCGCCCACGACGCGGAAGCCCGCGCCGATGAGATCCGCCACGACGGCCCGGCCGATCCCGCCGGCCGCCCCGGTCACCAGTACCGTCCGGGGGCTGTTCCGTACCGTCCGCCCGCTCATCCCTTGACCGCTCCCATCAATCCGTTGACGAAATAGCGCTGGGCGCACAGGAACAGGACGATCACCGGGACCACCATGATCAGAGCCGCCGCCATCAGCGAGTTGTACTGCACGACACTCTGCGACTGCATCGCCTGGAGCGCGATCGGCAGTGTGTACGTGTGCGGGTCGTTCAGCGAGATCCGGGTGAGCTGGTACTCGTTCCAGGTCGGAATGGCCGTGAGCAGCGCGATGGTGATGACCGCGGGCCGGGCCAGCGGCAGATAGATCCGGCTGAAGATCCGCAGCTCACCCGCACCGTCCATGCGCGCCGCCTCGCGCAGCTCCCCCGGCACCGAGCTGAAGGCGTTGGTCAGCATCAGGATCGCCAGTGGGGCGCTGCCGTTGACGAACGGCAGGATCAGGCCCCAGTGGGTGCCGAGGATGTCGAGCTTGCTCTCCAGCAGCACGATCGGCAGCAGCGTCACCACACCGGGGACGAAGAGCAGCACCAGGAACAGCCGGTACAGCCACTTCTTGCCGGGGAACGCCAGCACGGAGAAGGCGTAGGAGGCGGCCGAGTAGACCACCACGACCAGCACGGTCGTCAGGACGGTGACCTTGACGCTGTTGAGGAAGTAGTCGAAGAAGTCGAGCTTGTTCCAGGTGTCGGCGAAGGTACGGAAGGTCGGGTCGTGCGGTATGAGATGACCGCCCTCCTGCACCTCCTTGTTGGTCTTGAAGGCCGCCGAGACCATCCACAGGAACGGATAGACACTGACCGCCGCGTAGCCGGCGAGCACGATCCCGACGACGGTACGGACGACGGTTCTGCCGACGGGCCTGCGCCCGCCGGTGCGCGGCACGGTCCGGTCCTGGGCGCGGATGCCCGCCCGTCGCGGTGGGGAGAGGGTTTCGCCGCTCATCCCATCCTCCTCATCACCCGCTGGTTGATGAAGGCGACGACGAGGGCCGCCAGGAACAGGAGCCAGCCCAGGGCACTGGCGAGACCCAGCGTCGGGGACAGCTCGGAGAGGAAGGCGAGCCGATAGGTCTCAAGACCCAGGACGCTCGTGGAGTCGCCCGGACCGCCGTTGGTCATGATCAGGAAGGACTGGAAGCCCTGGAGGGAGTCGCGCACATTGAGCAGCAGCACGACGACGGTGATGGGCTTCATGAGCGGCCAAACGACCATCGTGGTGGAGCGCAGCCAGCCGGCGCCGTCGATCTGCGCGGCCTCCAGCAGGGAGCTGTCCAGCGACTGGAGCCCGGTCAGATAGAGCAGCATCGCCACCGGCACGGCCGACCAGACCATGACGACGATCATTGTGGCGAGGGCGGTGTCCGGGTTGCCGAGCCAGCCCTGCGGCTGCTGGAGCGAGCCGAGGCCGACGGACTTCAGCAGCAGGTTGATGGCGCCGTTGGGCTCCAGGATGTAGTTCCAGGCGAAGTAGACGGCGATCCCGGTCGTCACGTACGGCACGAAGTAGACGGAGCGCAGGACGCCCTGGAAGCGCTTGACCTGGTTCAGTACGAGGGCGAGGGGGAACGCGACGAGCACCGTGAGCAGGGGGACCGCGATGACGACCCACAGGGTGTTGACCGCGGCCTTCTTCACGATCGGCCAGTACGTCGGGCTGCCGCCGAGCAGATCCGTGTAGTTCTGGAAGCCGCGCCAGTTCCACTCGGGCCAGAAGCCGTTCCACTGGGCGAAGCTCAGCGAGAAGCCGTAGACGATCGTGTAGACGCCCATGACGGCGAACAGGACGATCGCGGGAGCGACGAAGAGATAACCCCAGGCGGCCTGCTTGCGCTTCTCGCGCAGTCCCCCGAAGGGTCCGCGGCGAGGTTCGCCGCCGTCCCGCTCCCCGGCGGAGGAGGGGAGCAGGCCCTTCCCGGTGCCGGCGGCCGTCGCCGTACCGGTTCCGGCCGTCATTTGTTCTGCTCCGCCCAGTAGGACTTGATCATGGAACTCATCTGGGCACCCGTACTTTCCGCGCTGCGAGACTTCAGCGGGGTGAACTGGGCCAGTACGGCTCCGACCTTTCCGGGGTCGTACAGGCTGGGACGGTAGGCGGTATAGCCCGCGTTGTAGGAGTTCTTGCCGGAGCCGAAGGCCGCTTCCATGGAATTCAGGACCGGGCCGAGCGCCGCGCTCTGGCTCTTGTCGAGATCATTCGGCGGCACGTCCAGTGCCTGCTTTCCGAAGTCGGCCGCGACATCGTCCCTGGAGAGGAACTTCAGCCACTGCAGCGCCTCGTCCTTCTTCTCCGATTTCCGGGTGATGGAGAGACCCGTCAGCGAGAAGGGCGAGAGCTGGAGGCCGGGGATGGCGGCGTCCTTCGGCGGCGGCACGGGAAACGTCATGAGATTGTCCGCGTCGTAGCCGTTCTCGGCGAGAAACGCCAGCGTGTAGGTGCCGCCGATATCGAAGGACGCCTTGCCCTGGGCGAAGGCGAGATCCGCCTCGTCGATCCCCTTGGACTGAGTGCCCGGCATCCAGTACGGGGTCACCTCGTTGTAGGTGTTCAGAACCTTCTGGCCGTTCGGTGACGACCAGCCCTGGGCGGCGTCCGGGCCGAAGAGCGCCTCGAACTTCTGCTTTCCGAGCATCCCGAACGCCATCGGCTGCATCAGCCATTCGAGGGCCGTGGAGGGCTGCTTCACCCCGACGGTCACACCGCCGGTATCGGGATATGCCTTCTTCACCTTGTCGAGGGCGTCGATGAATTCCTCCCAGGTGGCCGGCGCCCGGGTGACCCCGGCCTTCGCGGCGCGGCTCTTGTTCATATAGACGACGCCCTGGGTGCCGACGGTGAGCGGCACGCTGAATCGCTGCCCCTGCTGGACACCCTGGGTCTTGGAGCCCTCGGTGAGCGACGCCTTGTAGACATCGGGGGTGACCGTGCCGTCCTTGAGAACCTGAGGGAGGTACTGGTCCAGCCATTTCTGGTCGACGTCCTTGGAGAGGTCTTCCAGCAGCCCCGCTCCGCCGAACGCGAGGTCGTCGCCGTTGGCGTGCACTTCGAGCACATCGGGCAGATCGTTGGTGCGGGCCGCGGCCTGAACCTTGGTCAGAAAGGCATCATCCGGCGTCACCGCCTGAATATTCACCTTTGTCCCGGTCTCCGCGGTGAACTTTTCCGCTGCCGCCTGCAAGGCGACCACATGGGACTGTTTGAAGGTCCACATGGAGAGTTCGTCGCGTCCGGAACTGTTTCCGCCGTTCGAACCGCAACCCGCGATCAGTACACCCATGGCGGCGACCGAAGCGAGTATCGAGGTACGACGCACGGCTGGGAGAAGTCGCATCACGTTCCCAGCGCCTTTCTTCGGGGCTGTTCGTCCAGCTCCTCTATGACGCAGCGAATCTAAATCGACTTGATGTACGGTGTCAACAGTTGTAACACCCGGAAAACACGGACGTGCCATCACCTCGGAGGGAACCCATGACGGCAGCGAAGACACGGGGTACGACGGAGAGTACGGAGCCGGCGGAGAGTACGGAGACGACGCGGACGGCGGAGGTGCTGGCCCCGGCTCCCTGGACCCGATCCGGCTCCGGCTCCGACTCCGACTCCGACTCCTCGCGGGGCTCCGACTCCCTGCGGGTGACGGCGGTCCGTACCTTCCTGTGCGCCCCGCAGGGCTGCCCGTACGTGATCGTGCGCGTGGAGACGAATCAGCCCGGCCTCTACGGGCTCGGCTGCGCCAGCGATCCGCAGCGCACCCTCGCGATCCGTTCGGTCGTCGACGACTATTTCGGTCCGATGCTGCTGGGCCGCGACCCCCACGACATCGAGGACCTGCACCGGCTGCTGCTCAACAGCGGCTACTGGCGGGGCGGTTCGATCGCGCAGAACGCCCTGGCGGGCGTCGATGTGGCGCTCTGGGACATCAAGGGCAAGGCGGCGGGGCTGCCGGTGTACCAGCTGCTGGGCGGCCGGGCCCGGGAGGCCGCCGAGGCGTACACGCATGTGGACGGCCATGAGGCGGGCGAGATCGCCGAGCGGGTGCTCGCCGCCGCCGAGCGCGGCTACCGCCATGTCCGCGTCCAGGTCGCGGTCCCCGGCACGGACACCTACGGCACGGCCCCGCGCGACGAGGCCGAAGCCCGCCGGCGCCGGCTGCGCGCGGGGAGCTGGGACTCCCTGAGCTATCTGCGTCATGTCCCGCCGGTGCTGCGCGAGATCCGTGAACGGGTCGGCACGGGCGTGGAGCTGCTGCACGACGCGCACGAGCGGCTCACGCCCTCGCAGGCCCGTGAGCTGGTGCACGAGGTGGAGGACGCGCGGCTGTTCTTCCTGGAGGACGCCCTCGCCCCCGAGGACGCGGCCCACTTCGGTCAGCTACGGCAGGCCGGTTCGGTGCCGCTCGCGGTGGGCGAGCTCTACCACGACATCACGATGTATCTGCCGCTGCTCGAACAGCGGGTCATCGACTTCGCCCGGATCCGTATCCCCACCCTGGGCGGCCTGACGCCCACCCGCAAACTCGTCGCGGCCTGCGAACTGTTCGGCGTACGGACGGCGCCGCACGGCCCCGGCGATGTCAGCCCCGTCGGCATGGCCGCCAACATCGCCCTGGACATCAGCTCGCCCGCGTTCGGTGTCCAGGAGGCCGCCGCCTTCAAGGAAGCCACCCTGGAGGTCTTCCCCGGGGCGCCCGTGCCGCGCGAGGGGCGCCTGTACCCCTCCGAACAGCCGGGCCTGGGAGTCGACTTCGACGAGTCGGCCGTACGCAGGTATCCGGTGACCGAGCCGCTGGAGCACGACCGCTGGGCGCTGCTGCGCAACACGGACGGGAGTGTGCAGCGGCCCTGACCGTCGCCGTACCCGGCCCTGGCCCTTGCCGGGCACACGTGAGGCCCCGCCGACCGGCGGGGCCTCACCCGTATCCACGGCTCACTCCCTACTCGCGGCTCACCCCAGCAACAGTGATTTCGGCTGCGCGGAGAGCGTCCGGTCCAGGACCAGCGACGCCGCTCCCACGGCCGCGACGTTCTCGCCGACGGCGGTCGTGATGACCAGCGTGGGATGGATCGGCTTGACGAACGGGGACTGCGCGACCATCGGCTCGATGAGGGCGAGGAGCCGGTCGGCGAGAAGGTGCCATATCGGGCCGCCGAAGACGATGGTGTCCACGTCCAGGAGCGTCGCCGCCGCGCAGACACCCCGGCCGATCCGGATGCCCCAGCGGTCGATGATGCTGCCGGCCCGGTCCTCTCCCCGCGCGGCGAGGGCCGCCAGCTGCTCAAGGCCGCGCTGGGCGTCCCCGGGATCCATGGGGGTGAACTCCCCGCCGAGCACGCCGAGCGCGATGGCCTCGTCGACCAGGACCCGGGTCGAGCAGGCCGCGCCGAGACCGCCGACCTCGCCGACGTTGCCCGAGACACCGCGCAGCACGGTGTCGTCGACGACCAGCCCCATGCCGGAGCCGGTGCCGAGATAGAAGAAGAGGAAGTTACGGCTCTCGGTGGCGGCCCCTGACCAGCGCTCCGCGACGACGGCGGCGATCACGTCCTTGTCCAGCAGCGCCGGATAGCCGGTCGCCTCGCTGAGCTGGTCACGCAGCGGAACGCTGCCCCAGCCGGGCAGTTCCGGCGGGTCCACGACCAGCCCCGCCGCCGCGTCGATCGGCCCCGGCGCGGCGATCCCCAGACCCAGTACGCGGTCCCTGTCCACCCCCGACTCGGCCACCAGCGCGGTCACCGAGGCGGCGATGCCCGCCACGACCTGGTCGGTGTCGCCGCCGCGCGGGGTCCGTTCGCTGCGCTGGGCGACGACCGTACCGAGCAGATCGAGCAGTACGTACGTGATGACGGCCGGGTCGAGATGCACGCCCACGGCGTACCGGGCCCCCGGAGCGATCCGCAGGAGCGTCCGGGGTTTGCCGCTGCCGGTGCTCTGCTTCCCGGACTCACGGGCCACGCCCTGGTCGAGCAGCCTGCGGGTGATGTTGGAGACGGTCTGCGCCGACAGCCCGGTGGCCTGAGCGAGTTCGACCCGGCTCAGGCCCGCGGAGTGGCGCCGGATCGCGTCCAGGACGACGGATTCGTTGAAGTCACCCATGCGAGGCAGGTTGGTGCCGCGTCTGATCGACGCCTTCCTGGCGTTCGCCTTCTTGCTCGTCAAAATCCGTCTCCCGGCCCCGGAAAGGGACGGCGGCCAGATGCCGCCGTTCCCTGGGTGCGTCAAATCGATGGAATCGTACCGGCTGGGGCGTATGCCGTGTCCGCGAAGCCCGCTGGTGCCGGGGTCAGCCCAACTGCTCGACGAGGACGATCGACCAGGGACTGACGGCCGTGTCGAGCCGCAGCACCCCGTCCTCACCGGCGGTGGCGGTCCGTATCTCGGTGGCACGGGCCAGCCGGTCGAGATGGGCGAGCTGTTCGCGGGTGGGCGCGGCCGGTGAGCCGAGGGCCCGCCAGGCCCCGATGGCATCGCCGTGCGCGGAGTCCAGCACCTCGACGCGGAAGGGCGCGCCGGCCGCGAGCCCGCCGATCTCCAGCTTCAGCCGCCGTGGCCGGCCCTTGGCCTGGGTGGCCTCGGCCATGGCCCGGTCGTCGAAGGAGGCCGGTACGGACCTGGGCTCCTCCTCCGGGTAGTGGTGGACGAGAGCGGTGATCCGGCCGGTGGCGGCCGAGCGGGTCACGACATGGTCCTCACCTCGCGCGATCAGCTCGTCGCCGAGGGCGTGCAGCATGCGGTACGCGTGGAACGTCGGCTTCGGGATACCGGGCAGTGTGATCATTCCGAAGCCGCCGTGGAACAGTTCGTCGCCGGCCCCGCCCTCCTCGAAGACGTCCGTGAACGTCCAGTACGCGAGCGAGTCGACCGTACCGAGCGAGTGCAGGATCGAGCGCGTGACGTAGGTGGCGGCCGGCAGCGTGTCATGGGTGTGGTCGCGCGGCGAGGAGGACGAGGACCACTCGGTGAGATGGATCTCGGCGTCCGGATACGGGCTCCTGTCGATCAGCTCGCGCAGCAGGGCCAGGTCGACCGGGGTGGCGTCCTTGCCGCGGGTGAGCTTCTCGCCCTGACCGTGCTCGTCCAGCGCCCAGTCCGTGGGGTACGGGTGGGTGGAGACGAAGTCGACGGGCAGCCCTTCCGCGGCGCAGTAGTCCAGGAAGGCTTCCATCCACACCGGGCGCCATTCCAGGTCGTCGATGTGGTCGCGGCCGGCGACGATGCGCCGGGAGACATCCTCTGACTCCCCGCCGAAGCGCTCGTCGGGTACGAAGTTGGAGGTGGCGGGGCCGCCGACGCGCAGCCGCTGGTCGACGTTCTTCACCGCGCCCGCGGTGACCTTGTACAGCTCGAAGTACTCGGAGCGGGTGCCGTGGAAGAAGCCCCAGAGGTTGGCCTCGTTCCATACCTCGAAGTACCAGCGGCGCACCTCCTCGATCCCGTACCGGGTGATCCAGTGGCGGGTGATGCCGTCGATCAGCGCGGCCCACTTGTCGAGGTCCACGGGCGGGGCGCCGTGCGCTCCCCACCAGAAGACGGTGTTGGTCTCCCGGGCGAGGGCACGCGGGCTGAAGCCGAACTCCACGAACGGCCGGACCCCGAGGTCGAGGAGGAAGTCGAAGAGCGCGTCGACGTACTGGAAGTTGTGTACGGGGGTGCCGTCCGCACGCTCCGTGTACACGAACATGTCGTCGTGGAAGAGCCCGTGGAAGCGGATGTACTCGAAGCCGCACGCGTCGTGGGCCTCGCGGAGCTGGCGCTGCCAGTCGGCGCGGAGCCCCTCATTGGCGCGTCCCGCGCCGACGACGCGGCTCCAGAAGTGCGGCAGCGGGGTCGCGGGGGCGTTCGCGAGGGCGCTGACCAAGATGTCGCCCGACATGGTGGTTCCTTCCGTCCCGGTACGGCAGGCAGTGGGTGCTGTGGGAGTGCTGCGACAGACGATAAATCAAAATGATTGATATATCCATCCCGTATCGGCCCGGCCGGACCACCTGACCAGGGCCTGGCCTGACCACCGGACCAGGGGCCGCACCGCGGAGGCCGCCGGCGATACGTTGGGGCCATGTACTCGACGCGAGTCTCCCGACGTGTGAACGCGCCCCGCGCGGCCGTCTACCGAGCGCTTCTCGACGCGGACGCGATCGCGCGATGGCGGGTGCCTGACGGCATGACCAGCCACGTACACGCGTTCGATCCCCGCGAGGGCGGCACGTTCCGTGTGTCACTCACGTACGACGAGCCCACGGGGAGCGGCAAAACGGGCGCGCACACCGACACGTACCACGGCCACTTCGCGCGGCTCGTGCCCGACGAGCAGGTGACCGAGGTGTTCGCGTTCGAGACGGCGGAGCCCGGCCTCGGCGGCACGATGACGATGACGACCACACTCACCGACGCGGGCGCGGACGGCGCGACGGATGTCCTGATCGTGCACGAGGGAATTCCCGACGATGTGCCCGCCGCCGACAATGAGCTGGGCACCCGTATGGCCTTGGCGAATCTCGCCCGGCTGGTGGAGACGGGCGAGCGCCCGGAGGGCGGGAACGCGAGGCCCGAGTAGGCGCGGGCGGCGGGTGATCGCCCCCGCGTACGCCGCTTCGGGCCCGCCGTCTCACGTTCGCCGTATCACGTCCGGCGCCTCACGTCCCCGGTCCCTCGTCCGGCGCCTCACGTCCCCGGTCCCTCGTCCGGCGCCTCACGTCCGCCGCCCCACGGGCTCGGCTCACCGCGCCAGGCAGGGGCGCTTGCTGTCGAAGGTCCAGTCGCTGACCAGATAGCGCATCCCGACGGCGTCGTCACGCCCCGAGAGCCCCTTCGCCAGGTAGAGCTCATGGGCCGCGAGCAGCCGGTCCATGTCGAGGCTGACACCGAGTCCCGGGGTGTCGTCGACCGTCACCGCGCCGTCGACGATCCGCGGGGCTTCGACGGTCAGACGTTCCAGGCCCTCCTGCCAGATCCAGTGTGTGTCCAGCGCGTTGTAGTCACCCGGGGCCGCGGCTCCGCAGTGGGCCATCATGGCGAGGGAGATGTCGAAGTGGTTGTTGGAGTGGCACCCCCACGTCAGACCGGTCGCGTCGCAGAGCTGGGCCACCCGGACCGACCCCTGCATGGTCCAGAAGTGCGGGTCCGCGAGCGGGATGTCGACGGACCGCAGCGCCAGCGCGTGGCTGAGCTGGCGCCAGTCGGTCGCGATCATGTTGGTCGCGGTGGGCAGCGCGGTGGCGCGGCGGAACTCCGCGAGGATCTCCCGGCCCGAGTAGCCGCTCTCGGCCCCGCACGGGTCCTCGGCGTAGGCGAGCGTGCCGATCAGGGGCCGGCACAGCTCGACGGCTTCCCGCAGCGACCAGGCTCCGTTGGGATCGAGGGTGATCCGCGCCTCGGGGAAGCGCTCCTTGAGCGCCCGTACCGCCTTGACCTCCTCCGCACCCGCCAGCACACCGCCCTTGAGCTTGAAGTCGCGGAAGCCGTAGCGCGCGTACGTGGCCTCCGCCTGGCGGACGATCGCTTCGGGGGTCAGCGCCTCCTCGCGGCGGATCCGGTACCACTCCACGGCGGAGTCGGGTTCGCGTACGTACTCCAGGTCGGTCCGACCGGGGTCGCCCACGTAGAACAGATAGCCGAGGACCCGCACGGAATCGCGCTGCTTGCCATCGCCGAGCAGGGCCGCGACGGGTACGTCCAGGTGCTGGCCCAGCAGATCGAGCAGTCCGGACTCGACGGCCGTGACGGCGTGCACGGCGGTCCGCAGGTCGAAGGTCTGCTCGCCTCGCCCCCGGTCGTCACGGCCACCGAACCGCTCCCCCATCGCACGCAGGACACGCTTGTAGTCGCCCACCCGCGCACCGACGACGAGGGATTCCGCTTCGCGCAGCGTGCGGGTGATCTCCTCACCTCCCGGCACCTCGCCCAGCCCTGTCCGGCCCTGGGAGTCCTCGATCACCAGGATGTTCCGGGTGAAGTACGGGGCGTGCGCGCCGGAGAGGTTGAGCAGCATGGAGTCACGGCCTGCCACCGGATACACGGAGAAGCGAGTGACGACGGGTTGACTCATGACGGGAATCCTTCGTTGGCCGGGGGTGTTGTCTCGCGGTTCGGGAGGTGCGTGCTCAGAGGTTGAGGGCGTTCAGGGCGCGTTCCAGGAGCAGGACGCCCCCGAGGCCGAGGACGGCGAGCACGGTCGTATAGGAGGTACGTACCTTGATCGCCTCGATGACCGACAGATTGAAGTACTCCTTGAACATCCAGAAGCCCGGGTCGTTGACGTGTGAGAAGGCGATCGAGCCGCAGGAGACGGCGAGCACCATGATCTCGGGAGCGATCCCACTGCCCGCGACCAGCGGCAGTACGACGCCGGAGGCCGTGACGACGGCGACCGTCGCCGATCCCAGGGCCACCCTGAGGATCACGGCGACGAGCCAGGCGAGGATGATCGGCGAGATGGACCAGCCCTCGGTCACATCCTTGATGTAGTCCGAGATCCCGCCGTCGACGAGAACCTGCTTGAAGGCGCCACCGGCCCCGATCACCAGCAAGATCATCGCCATCGCCTGCGCGGCCCCACGGCAGGAGGCGGCGACCTCGTCCAGGCTCCGGCCCATCCGCGGTCCGAAGGCCCAGATCGCGACGAGCAGTGTCAGCAGCAGCGCGACCGGCGCGGAACCGACGAACTCGACGACGTGCACGACGGGAGTCCTCGCCGAGGTGACCATGTCGGTCACGGCGGCCCCCGCGATCAGCACCACGGGCAGCAGGGCGACCGCCAGCGACCAGGCCGTCCCCGGCATCTCCTCGTCCTCGAAGACGCGCTCGCTCACCAGCCCCTTGGGCACGGAGGGGTTCATCGCCCGGACGAACGGCAGCCTCGGCCACACCAGCGCGATGAGCACGCCGATGGGGACCGCGATGAACAGGCCGTAGAACAGGGTCAGCCCGACGGAAGCATGGAAGGCCGAGGCCACCGCCGTCGGGCCCGGATGCGGCGGCAGGAAGCTGTGCATCGTGGAGAGGGCGATGGACATCGGCAGCCCGACCCACAGCAGATTCGACCGGGTGACCCGCACCAGCGTGAAGGCGACGGGCACGATGATGACGAAGGCGACCTCGTAGAACATCGTGACGCCGATGAGCATGGCCGTCAGCACCATGGCCACCTGCACCCCCCGCGGCCCGCAGACGGCGAGCAGCCTGGCCGCGATGCGCTGGGCGGCACCGGAGTCCCCCATCACCCGGCCGACCATGGCACCGAGCCCGATGGTGAGCATCGTGTCGCCGATCTGCCCGCCAATGCCCTCCGAGAGGACATCCGGGATCTCCGCCACGGGAATCCCCCGCACCACCGCGACGCAGACGGCCACGAGGAGAAGGGCGGCGAAGCCGTTCAGTCTGAGCCTCGTCATGAGGAGGAGCAGGACCAATACGCTGATGCCGACTACGACAAGTGGCATGAATCAGTTCCCCTTTGAACTGTGCTCTCGACTGCGCGCCGACCGTCGGACAACGCCGCCACCACGCTCAGCGCCCACGACGTCCGCTGTCTCCCGCGCCCTCACTTGGCCCCCATGCGTCCGACCCGACGAACGAGGTCTCCATATAAAGACGACGTCTACGTATAGAGACGGAGACTAGATATGCAGACGCCGACGGGTCAATGGGTATGCACCGACGAATTGACCAACGGCCCCTGGCGCGAAGTGGGGGCATACGAAGCGGAGTCAGCGGCCCGATCAGGCCCGACCCGATGTGCGCGCTGCGCTACGACGCCCAGCGACGCCGCCGAAGAGCGCGAAGCCCGCTAGGTCGTACCGCGCGTCCAGCCCCTGCCCAAGGGGAGGCAGGTGCAGGTACAGATGGATAAAGGGGCAGAAGTCGACGATGTCCGGGCCGGAAGGCCGGCGATGGCCGCGACGGGGCCGGACACGTCGACTTCCGCGGATCAGACGCCCTTTGAGGCGGGCTCCAGGATCGCCACGCACTCCACATGGTGCGTCATCGGGAAGAGGTCGGCTTGGACGAGTCACAGAAAATCCCAGATCAGAGCCAGATTATCGGCTCGCTGTCCCGCGTGCGGGTGCCCAGAGCGTCAAACGAGCGTCATGACCAACGGTCCGTCCCTCCTCTTCCGGCGGAAACGGCTGCCACGACCAGGTCACCTGCACGAGCCTGTTCCCGCTCGCTCCGGACGCAGGCTGCCCATCATGACCCCGCAACGCTTCTCAGACCGCCATAACGGAGTCATGTCCTTGAGCCCACAGCACGCCGCGCCTACGCCGAGCAACCTCTCGGGCCCGGCCGCCGAGGGCCTCGCGCTGTACCGGGAGAAGTTTCGGCGGCGTCTGCCGGAGTCGCTGGACGAGTTGCACGGCCTGGTTCGGGGCCCCGCTACCGCAACCGGGATCTGCTCCTCCAGCTGTGGCTGGTGCTGCGCAGACTCGTCGGTCGCACCGTACGCAGCGTATGGGAAGACGCCTTCCCTCGGCTCACCTCCCGCGCCCTGGCAGCCACGTGAGGGGATTTTCTGGCGGCCTGTCAACCAGAGCCCGTACGGGCCTGTCCGCGCGGAGGAGGACGTGATCGGGACCAAGGTCCGCGCGCTCGCCGACCGCGGAGCGCCCCGCGACCTGATCGATGTGTTCGCAGCCTCCCGCCGTTGGACCAATGCCGAACTTCAGGAGTTCGGCCGCCGTCACGCGCGTGGCCGCTTCGAGCGCGAGGATCTCCGGACGAACCTCACGGGCGCCGAGTGGACCGACGACGAAGCCTTCGCCGCCTACGGGCTCGATGACGCCACATCGCCGCGCGCTTCGCGTTTGGGCTGTGCCGACGACCTCGCGACCCGCCTCCTCGACGAGTCCGATGATCCGCACATCGACTGATCACGTCCAGACGGGATCGCAGACTCAAACGATTCAAGCGAAGACCGATCACAAGCAGGTGGGAAGCAGTCGGTCGCGAGCTGGTCGCACCAATAACACCCGGTAAGCAGCGGCCGCGTCGGTGCGGGTGATCAACTGAGGTCATTCCTCGCGCGTCCCTACGAATCCAGCCTCCAGGGCCTCGGCGGGAGGGAAGTTTGCATGAACAGGGCAGCGCGCGCCCGATACGTACGCCCGGACGGCGGTCAGCCGGAAGCGGCCCGTCACAGGACTACCCCAGCGCAGAGCCGTATCCGCCTGCCCTCAAGACCGTCTGGCCCAGCATGCAACTCGCCATGGATGGGCGGTTATCGGGAAGGTGACCGTTTGAAAGGCGGCCGGCCGCCCGAGCATACGGGCGGCCGGACTGGTGTCACCCACAGTCACAGGCTTAGCATCACGCACTGGTGCAGCAGCGGTTCCAGGCGCAATTGGGTGTTGCCGCGGTCGAGAACCTGAAGAGCGTCGAGGCAGTTGACAATCCATCGCGCCTCGTCCTCGTTCTCGTCCTCGATCTTGAGTGCCACAGCGGTCACGGCGCCCTCCAGATCGAACGGGCCTTCCTTGAACTCGTCGTCAAGGGCCCGGTATCCAGCGGCAAGCAACGGGTCCGCGTACACGCCGGTCGCCTCGGCGAAGGCGCGAGCCTCGGCCCGGTCCGTGCGTAGGCCTGCCAGGCGGCGCAACACCTCGTCCGGGTCGCCCAGTTCGCCGTGCAGATGGTGGGCCCGGTCGACCAGGAGCGGCCAGCCGCCCGTGAGGTCCTGGAGACGGTCCAGGCGGTCCTCCGTGTGGAACATGTTGACGCGCTGGGCCCAGCCGCGCAGGCTGCGGCGGTCATGGCGGCGCAGCACCACCGGGGCGGCCGACGTGGGTTCGGCTCCGGTCAGCAGGGTGTGCCACAGGGCTAGCTGGGTGGGGTCGGTGACCAGGACGACCGCGCGGGTGACCCCCGGGGTGGCTGGCAGCAGCGTCTCAGCCTGGTCGACCGCGTCCCGGCAGGCCTCCGGCCGCACCGAGTCTCGGTAGTTGACGAAGTCACCGATGACGACACGTCGTTCGCGGGGCCGTCCGCCGACGAGCTCCTGCTTGTAGACGCTGGGCCTGCCGACGGGCGGCAGCGTCCAGCCGTCGATCGGTCCGGCGACCGTACGCAAGGTGCGGGCGACGTCCTTGACTCCGGTGGCGGGCGTGCCGAGGACGACTCTGGTCCGGTTGGACCGCTCGCCCAGAAGGTCATCGAGCTGGGTGTTGGTCAGCGGAGCCGGCCGGCCGTCGGGCAGCTCGGGGCGGCCCTCCTGCACGATGCTCTCCTGGAGTTCACAGTCGTGTTCGGCCCTGAGCAAGCGGGCCTCCACCTCGTGGGAGGTACCGATCATGCGCAGGGCATTGGGGCCGCGCAGGTGCCAACCGAGGCCGTCGTGGTTGGGGGCGAGGATGCCGAGGCCGACCATCTCGGAGAAGTAGGCACGAAAACCCTCGGTGTCGAGCTGTTCGAACCCCCTGCGCCAGTACGTCTCGCATTCCTCGCGCAGTTCGGTGTCGCTCAGTCGCACTTCCAGACCGCGGTGGCGGGCGTGATACGCCAGCACGTTGGCGATCACGTCGTAGCGATGGTCGAGGCTCAGCGTGTCCTTGAAGGCTGCCGAGATGCCATCCCGGAGCGCGGCGTCCGACTCCACGACCTCGATGTCGGTCACCTCCACCTTGTAAGGGGGCCCCTCGGCGCCGCGCCGCGCCCGCTTGCGGTGCATCAGCTCGACCAGCCGGTGCCCGAACATCTGGAGCAGGAATGGTTGGTAGGAGCAGTAGCCGAGCACCCGGTTGACAAGGTCCAGGTCCTGGAATTCGAACCCGAGCGCCCGCATCGGCTCGACCAGGAGCTCGGCTGCGGACTGCGGAGCCAGCGGGCCGATCACCTTCGGGGTCTGCGCGAGGTGACCGAAGGGGCCGTTGCTCGCGAGCTTGGAGAAGCGCTGCACGGAGTGCAATCCGGCGAAAACGACCTTGGCGCGGTCTTTGGTGTCGGACCCGAGGCCCTTGAGCTTCTTGGTCTGATCGAAACGCGGGGCGTCCGCCTCGAAGAACTGGTCGCACTCATCGAGCAGGATCAGCAGACGGCGGCGCGACTCCTCGTCCAGCCAGGTCCGGATGCCGACCCGTACCCGCTCGGAGATCTCCTGCCGTTTCCTGCGCCCCTGCGGCCGGTCGTCGAGTACCTGCGCCTCAGTCAACTCCCGCTCCAGGACGCTCCACAGCGTTTCCGGCCCGAGCGAGCTGCCCTTACCGATGTTCTCCTGGTCGAGGTTGACGTACACCGCCTGGTGGTAGCCGGGGCGTTGCTCCGAGAACCGTTCCCCAGCGTCGGCGAGCAGTGCCGACTTGCCGAGTCCCCGTCCGCCGTAGATGACCTGGGTGCCGCGCGGGTCGAGGATGCTCTTGCGCTCGGCGTCACGGCCGTAGAACATCTCGCCGCCGATCCGGCCGCGCTTCTCCCGGATATACGGGTTGACGCCGGAGAAGGGCAGCAGTGTCTGCGTAGCGGTGCTCACCTGGCGGTCGCCGTGGGCCGCGAGATATGCGAGGGCCGCGTCGTCCACCACCAGCAGCGGCTGCAACCGGCCCGAACCGACGGCGAGTTCGACGCGGGCCTCACGGCTCAGCGTGCCGAAGTAGACTACAAGGAGGCTCGCTCCGCTGGTGTCGCGCTCCGCCCAACTCATGACGACCTTGGCGGGCGGCCTGCCCCAGACCATCATCACCCGCAGGTTGCCGCCCTGCTCTCTGACCTGCGAGCCGAACGCGGGCGCCTTGGCCCTGCCGTTGATCTCCACTCCGATCGCTTCGAAGAGACGGTATTCCCGCCGGTGCTGGGACCGGTCGTCGAGTGGCCTGGCGCTCTTCGCGTCGTAACCGAGGAGCTTGAGGAGCGGCGGCACCTGTCGCGTCGGAGCCACCTGGAGCCGATCCTTCGGCTCGGCGGCGGCCAGCGCGCGCCACTCGTCGAGGGTGTCGGCCGTGAGTGCCGCCTCGTCGGTGGAGAGGCCACCATAGTCCAGGAGGGGTAGCGTCGGATGCTTGCCGCAGGACCGGACCAGGTCGACGAGGTCGTGGTCAATGCCTGCCGGCAGACCGTCGGGCACGGCCGGGAAGAAGTCCGCCAAGTGGGACTCTCCTCCCTCGATCTCCGGGACGTCCTCGCCGATCTCCAGGAAGTAGACGAGGTCGGCAGCGGTCGCCAGGTCGTTCGTCTCCAGGCGCCGAAGCACCTGCGCACGCTCCTCTGCGGTGAGGTCCAGGGCGTCGAGCCGGGCCCGGATCCGGTCGGCCGCCTGCTGCCGGAAGGCGGGCAGGTCGTTCTGTACCGTATCGAGCGCCCGCCGCATGTCCAACAGGTCATGCCGGTCGGCGTCTTCGAGGTGACGATGGGCGTCCGCCAACAGCTCCTGAAGGCCCAGGTCCTGGTCCTCCGTCACGGCCCCGTCGGCCTGCGCGCGGTGCAGCTCGGCGACGAGTTCGCGGTGTGCCGTCCGCAGCTCCGTGCGCCGGAGAGCTTCCCGGTCGTCGATCTCGGTGTCCGCGGGCGGGGTGAACTCCCCGGCCTGTGCTGCAGGCAGCAGTCCTCGTCCGGCCAGGTCGACGATGTCACGGGCCGCGCTGAAGGCATCGTGAGAGAGCCGCTCGTCGAGGGCGTCCTGCCAGCCACGGTCGACAGCGGTCAGCAGCTCATCGAGCGTCGGCCGCTCGTCACGGGAGTCGCGTACCTTCAGCAGCTCCGCGTCCAGCACGAGTTCTGGGTCGCTCGAACCTCCGGTGCCCCTGGTCACGTTGTCACCAGCCAGCATCGCGAACAGCTCCTCCATCGAGGCGCGCGCCGCCCAGGCCGTCGCTGCGGCGAGGGCGTCCGAGCGTCGCGCCTGCTGCTCCAACTCACCCAGCGCCGCATCCCTGCTGTCCAGCAAGGACTGGCGCAGGGAGGAGATCTCCTTAGCCGCGCGGTTGCCGTCGGAACGGTCGCCGCGACGGGTACTGTCAACCGCCAGGGACCACTCCTTGACCAAGCCGGCGGCTCGCTCCACGAGATGCACCAGATCCTGTCGCCCGGAGCCCTGGAGCGGCTTGCCGCTCGACGAACGGTGTTTGCGGTCCATTCGGTCGATCTCATTGTTGACTTCGGCCAGTTTCGACAGCCGCTCGGCCTGCTCCCGCACCTGGTGTATCGCGTTACGGCTGTCGTTGGCGACGGTCATGAGCAGCGATCCGAGCATCCCGTCGTCGGGGGCCAGCCAGCGCTTGGCGATCTCCGTCGCCCGCGCGAACCGCAGCCTCTGCGGCGCGAGAAGGTCACGGCTCTGCTCGCGCAGCTCCCGCAGACGAACCTCCGCCTCGGAGACGTCGGCGACCAGCGGGGAAGCGATCATCAGGGCGCCGCTGAGAGCACGGTCGGCGACGGCGGCCGCCGCCTCCGCGAGCCGGTCCGGGAGTCGGGGCACCAGCGCCTTGAGCTGAGCGCCTGCCGAGTGGTCGCCCGTGATCAGTGCGGTACGCAGCAGGGCCGGCAACAGGAGGAGTTCGCTGCCCTCGGTGTCCTGGCCCGCGTATCCGCCGTACTCCTGGAGCAGGTCCGCCGTCAGCCGCGCGCCCTGACTGTCGCCGGACGTGAGCAGCGCGGCGGCACCGGCCAGGCGGAGCGCCGCCACCTGGGGCCCGGGGTGGCCGACGGCCCTCGCCAGATGGTGGGCGAGTCCGAAGCGCCGCTCCACGACCAGCCGCGCCAAGGCCCGTTCGGTCACAGTCTCGTCGGAGTCTTCACCCACGGCCGGGGCCGATTCGCGGAGGGGCGCCTCCTCGGTGGGACAGACCGCGGGTGCGGTGGGCGCCGGGACGTGCGCATCCGATTGCGTGAGGGATGCCGGGTCGCTACCGGCGAGGGGCACGGTCTGTGGGTCGGAGGCGTGGACCGGCTCGGACGCCTTTGCGGGTTCCGGCTCAGAGGCGTGCTGGGGCGCGGCCTCCTCGGTGGCGTGGCCAGCGGTCTCCTCGGCCGGCTGTACGGCCGTGTCCTTCACGGTCGTCTCGATCCCGGCAGGTTCGCGGCAGACGTCCTCCAGCTGGTCCAAGGTCAGTTCAGGGGCGACGAGCACCGCCATGGCACACGCGGGCAGCACCCGCACGATCTGCCCCTGCAGCGCCAGGATCTCTGCTGCGGCATCCTCCTGTCGCCCCAGCCTGATGATCCGGGCCAAGGAGGCGAGCGCGGAACTTTCGTCCCGTTGCGGTTCTTCCCACGCCGGAGTCTCCAGCAGGCCGCGTGCCGCCCCGCGCACTGCCTCGGCGGCCGCAGCGGCAGTGGGGGAGCTGTCCGGGCGGCAGGCGACATCGAGCAGCTCCCGCAGCGGCTCCCGAGCCTGCAGGTCACGCTCGTGAGCCGCCCGGTGCGCGCGTGCGGCACGCGTCATGTCCTCCAGTCGGCGAGGCACCCCCTCAATCCCGGCCGCGCGGAGTTCGGCGTCCACGTCTTCGAAGACGGCGCCCAGCGCGGCCAGCGGTGCCAGGTCCTCGACCTGCGGAGGGCGGCCGTCCACGACCGCAACGGTCACCCTCTGCGCTGCTTGCCGAGCCCTCGCGAGAGCTGACTCCAGCTGCCGACAGGCCGCCTCCGGATCCGTTCCCTGCTCAACCCGGACACTTTCGGACGCCGTAGCGATCACCTCGGGTAAAATACGGAGACCCGATACAGCGGTTTCCGGCGCGGGTTCATTCATGCCTGGTCGGTCGGCGGTGGCAGCGTGCCCAGACTTTCCGCCGCCCGCGTGCGGTGGCTCGTCGTCTTCCGTTGCTCCGTGGACGAAGTCCGGGTTGGCCTCTACGAGGGACCGCGCCGCGGCACCGACAGCGACGAGCTGAGCCATCTCCTTGTCGTCGGCCTTCGCCCCGAACCAATCCTGGTCCGCCGCCCAGGCAAGGATGTGGGCGTCGGTGACGGAGGCATTGCACCACGCGAACACAGTGGCCCGGACCAGCGTCGCGCCCCACCGGGCAACGGGGTCAGGAACTGACTCACCGTCCTGTGCGAAGACGAAATTGCCCACCTGATTCATCACGGTGACCGTGAGTTTCTTGATCCGGCAGTTGCAGGTGTGCTGCCGCGACTCGCGTTGCAGCCTGGCGAGAACGTCCCGGCACAGGGCACTGCTCACCCGTCGAGGGGCCGCCATGCGGATGCCTAGGCTGCCGAGCAACTCCTGCCGGTCTCTGGGCCGCAGGGAGTTGAAGGCGAGTTCCACCATGTCGGCTGTGAAGTCGTTCAGGGCGGCGACGGCCGGGGACTCCAAGGCGTTGAGCGCGGCGGCCAAGCCTTCGAGGTCCTCGGCCGAGACGCTCGGCGGGGACCACGGCGGCCCCGTGACGACGTGGTAGCGATCCTGCATGTACACGTACTCCGTTTCTATGGGCAAGGATTTCCGTGGGCGACAAGAAGAAGGGAGCGTGGCCGGAGCCTTGGGTTTGCTAAAGCCGCGAAGGGTCAGCGGCCGCGAGTATGCCCGGTCACGAACGTGTAGCCGTACGGCAATTCCCAGCCGTCCGCCTTGCCGAGTCGGCGGCAGTGCTCCCGAAAAGCAGCTCGCTGAACTCCGCTGGGCGAACACCCCGGCCGCAGACGTCGCAAATGGCCGGGGACGAAGTGGACGCTGCGCAGTCCCTCGCCGACCGGTTCGCCACCGTCCCACGGACGTATAAGCCGGGGCCCAGCGGGGCGATAGCCGATGAGGGGGATGGTCCGCTGCCCGTCGCGCGGTGGGAAGTGCGGTTGGCCCCAGCCGTCTCGACTGCCGAGGGCCGGCTCCAAGAGCTGCTCCGCGAGCAGTTCCGCGACCGCTGCTTCCAAGGCGGCGGCCTGTGACCGGGCGGGCCGACGCCCGTAGACCGCGCTCGGCAGGAGCGAACGGTCCATCAGGGCATGGCCGTCCAGGGTGAGCAGACCGCAACGGCGCACGGTGCGCATCACAAGCTGACGGGGGCCGAGCCCGACCGCACTGTCGCCATGGCGGTCACTGCCCGGGACATCCTCCCTGGTGAGCACACGAGGGTCGTAATGGTGCCCGGTCTCACGGTCGCCGACTTGCACCGGTTCCTTAAGCCGCGTGGTGGCCAGTTGAATCGTCGTGCTCCCGCGGGGCCGACACAGCCCAAGCATCAGACCAGGGAAGAAGTCGCGGGGCCAGGTGATTCCGGTCAACCGACCCGAAACGTCGCCGAGCTCGGCGGTGACGTCCTGCACTGCCTCCCGCTCATCCAACACCTCGCCAGCGTGTTTGAGTTCGAGGCGAACAGTGGGGCGTAGTCCGTAGGACTGGCGGAGTTCCTTTGCTATGTACCGAGGCAAGGGGAACCAGCCATCGATGAGGTGGGACAGTCGCAGAGGCGCTCGCCAGACAGGCTCCTTCGCGTCGTTCCGCAGGAGTTCGCCGGTGCCGAGGGATGCGTCGTCGGCGAGGGGCAGATCGACCGGGTCCACTTCATCTTCCGGCTCCGATGGCGTGGGCAACGTGGATGTCCACCCGCGTCCGGCCGGGACCAGGGGATCTCCGGGTGCTTCCGCAGCACCGGGATGATGGGAGCGCCACACGCCGCCGCCCTCGAAGGCGTCGTCGAGCGTGATCCGGGAGCCGTTCTCGAACAGGCCCTGGTCGCTGTCGTTTTGGACGACATCGGCAATCGCCACGTTCGCCCTGCACACCGCCGCGGCGTACCCTACTCCCTTGAGCAGTTCCGTGACCCCCGGGAACCCGCGAAGCCTCGGTCCGACCGCTGTGTACACGGTGACCGCAGCGGTGAGACCGTAGCGCCGCCTCGCCGGGGTGGCCCCCCGTTCCACCGCTGCCGCGAGTGACCTGAGGTCATCGCCGCCCAGCGGCCCGGTGTCCCGCCAGCAGTCCGCGAGGGAAGTTCGGGTCATGGCGTAGTGACCCCATGTACGCAGGGCGGCACTGGAGTTGAGCACGCCCCGCACTGTGTCAAGGAGGCCGAGCAGCCCCGCCCGCAGGTCGTCGTCGTGCGTGCCACCCACCAGTGCAGCAAGGGACACGGGGACAAAGGGGCTGAGCAACTGCTCCCGTGCCGTCGTCAGAAGATGGTCTGCATAGGCCGTCAGGTCGTCGCGCCGGGCCGCATCCGGGGACGAATAGCAGACGTCGACGACGACATGCCCGTCCTCGTTGATCCAGCGCCGACGCGTACGTAAGCGGTGGAGCTGAGCCGATGACAGGCTCAGCGCCGGGCCGAAGGCATGGAGATCCGGGACGAGGAGCTCCCTTCGCCGTGGCGTGGGGCTGTCCCCCGGCCTCCCGGGGCCCTCGGCGCCTGCAGGTGCCCCCGACACCCAGGCCGGCACGTCACCGAGGGTGCCCACCTCTTGGCGAGCACCCTCCCGATAGACGATCTCGGCATACAACGGTTCCGACCCGGTGGCGACACACACCATTGCACCGACCGGGAGCACGGGAGCGCACTCGCCGAAGGCGATCACAGGGAAATCGTCGAGGCAGAGCGGGCTGCCGCCGTAGCCGTCTCCGCCGAGGTCGTACCCGAAGTACACGGCATTGAAGGCCACGGTGGTGTGCACGGGCACCGGACGGCCCGCGACAACAGCCTCGAGATAGCGCTGCAACCGATCCCGCTCTTCGTCGGGTACGGCTTCATAGCCTTTCGTCATGGCAGAGGTCAGCAGGGCCCTGTCGCCGTACGGATCAGACACCTGCGCCGCGCCACCAGGCGTCGATGACGCCTCCGGCCGCCCACGTTCGTCAACCGTTGCTGGTACATACGGGTCCCCACCCATGACACCTCCGCCGCGCTTCGGACCGGTGTGGTCTGACGTGCGGTAATTCCCGCAGGGTATGCCGACCCGGAACATTCCGGAAGCACTTTCGTCACATTGCGATGACGGGCAGTGGCTCACAGCGAACACGACGCGTGTCGAGTTCGGACCGAACTCACACTGCTTGGATGAGCGGACCAGCACCCGTGCCGGCACCGGTCCACCTGACGTTCCGTTAGAAGAAGCGTCGAACGAGCGTCACGAATCACCAGGTACTCACGCAGCCGCGAGACAGCCAGACACGCGCTTCGCGTTGCCCCTCAACAAAGCCGCAGGTCAGCAACATCGCACAGCATGCAGGGGAGCTCAGCGCGCTACACCTTATGGCGATCTGGAAACAGGTCGAACAATGTGTCGACTTCGAAGTAAATGCAGGTCAGTGGCCCTTCCCGACAGGCTCCAGGATCGCCACGCACTCCACATGGTGCGTCATCGGAAAGAAGTCGAAAGCCCGCAGCGTGCGCGGGCGGTAGCCGCCCTCTCGGAAGTACGCCAGGTCGCGGGCGAGGGCCGCCGGGTCGCAGGCCACGTAGGCGATGCGGCGGGCGCCCAGGTCGGAGAGGTGCCTGACCGTCTGCTTGCCCGCGCCCGCGCGGGGTGGGTCCAGGACGATGAGGTCCGTTTCGGTGATTCGGGTGCGCGGCAGGACCTGGTCGACCTTGCCCTGTTCGATGCGGACCCGGGGCAGGTCCTGGAGGTTGTGCCTGGCGTCCTCGACCGCGCGTTTGCCGGATTCGATGCCGAGTACCGCGCCGGTCTCCCCGACGCGCTCCGCGATCGCCCCGGCGAACAGGCCCACTCCGCAGTACAGATCGAGCGCCGTCTCGCCCTTCCTCGGCATCAGGCCCTGCATCACGGCCTCCACCAGCAGCTGCGGCGCCTGCGGATGGACCTGCCAGAAGCCGCCCATGCCGACGCGGTATGTACGGCCGTCGGCGCGCTCGCGGACGAAGGCTCGGCCGTGGACCCGGTGCACTCCCCCGTCGCGCTCGTCCACCCGCAGGACGGACACCGGCTTGTCCAGCTCCACCAGTGGCAGTCGGCCGCCCTCGCGCGGGGTGAGGATCACCTGCCGGTCGCCGGAGCCCGACGCCGCGATCGCCTCGACCGTGGCGATCTGTGGCCACTCACGCCGCTCCACGCCCAGTTCGCTGACGCCTTCCGTGGCGATCATGCAGTGCTCGACCGGCTCGACCTCGTGCGACCGGTGCTTGCGCAGCCCCGCGCGACCATCCTTGTCGATCGCGTACTGCACGCGCGAACGCCAGGCCGGCACCTCGCCCGCGGGCAGCTTGTCGCCGGGGGCGGGCATGACCGTACCGTCCCAGCCCGCCTCCTCCGGGGTGAGGCCCGCGAGCCGCTGGAGCTGTTCGGCGATGACCTCGCCCTTGAAACGCCGCTGCGCGCCCGGCTTGGCGTGCTGCCAGTCGCAGCCGCCGCACCGGCCGGGGCCCGCGTACGGGCACGGCGCCTCGACCCGGTCCTTCGACGGCTCGATGATCTTCACCGCGTCGGCGCGGAGATAGCGGGAGTCCTCCTCGCCCTCCGTCACACGCGCGACGATCTTCTCGCCGGGCAGGGCGTGCCGTACGAAGAGCACCCGGCCCTCGGTGGTACGGGCGATGCAGTGGCCGCCATGGGCGACGGGGCCCACCTCGACCTCGTACTCCTCCCCGATCAGCGAAGCCTTCGGTTCTGTTGACATGGGAGGTGGCTCCAAAAGATCAGAGGTATCAGCGGTACAGGGGGAAAGGAGGGAAGGGGGCAAGGAGGGAAAGAGGGAAGCGGCAGGTAAGCGGGGCGCGGCGACAACAGCCCACCAGTCTACGTGCCCTTCCCGTCCGGCTCCTTCGTCCGCGAGTCCACCGGACCGCGCCTGACCGCGCCCGGCGCCACATACGCCGCGCGCCTCTTCGCCCGCTTCTTCGCCAGCTCCGAGGACTCCAGCTGGTACGGCACCGAGGTCACCATCACCCCCGGAGTGAAGAGCAGCCGCCCCTTGAGCCGCAGCGCGCTCTGGTTGTGCAGCAGATGCTCGTACCAGCGGCCGACCACATACTCCGGGATATAGACGCTCACCGCGTCACGCGGATTCTCCGAGCGCAGACCCCTTACGTACTCGATCACCGGCCGGGTGATCTCGCGGTACGGGGAGTCGAGGATCTTCAGCGGTACGTTGATGCCGCGCCGCTCCCATTCCTCCCTGAGCTGCTTCGTCTCCGCCGGGTCGACATTGATGCTGAGCGCCTCCAGGGTGTCCGAGCGCATCAGCTTGGCGTACCCGAGGGCGCGCAGTGTGGGCTTGTGGACCTTGGAGACCAGCACGATCGAGTGCACCCGGGACGGCCGGACGCTGTCGTCGGACGGTCCCTCGGCGGCGGCGATCTCCGCCGAGACCCGGTCGTAGTGCTTACGGATCGCGGTCATCGTCCCGTAGAAGATCACCATGCCGAGCAGCGCGACCCAGGCGCCATGGGTGAACTTGGTCGCCAGTACGACCACCAGCACCAGACCGGTGAAGAAGGCGCCGAAGGTGTTGATCGCGCGGGACCGGATCATATGGCGGCGCTTGGCCGGGTCACGCTCGGTCCGCAGATGGCGGTTCCAGTGCCGGACCATGCCGGTCTGGCTGAGGGTGAAGGAGACGAAGACACCGACGATATAGAGCTGGATCAGCCGGGTGGAGTCCGCGCCGTAGAGACCGACGAGGAGCGCGGCGGCCCCGGCCAGCACCACGATGCCGTTGGAGAAGGCCAGCCGGTCGCCGCGGGTGTGCAACTGGCGCGGGAGGTAACGGTCCTGGGCGAGGATCGAGCCGAGCACCGGGAAGCCGTTGTACGCGGTGTTGGCGGCCAGGAAGAGGACCAGCGCGGTGGCCGCGGCGAGCAGGATGAACAGGAACGTGCCGCTGCCGAAGACGGCGGCGGCGACCTGTGAGATGACCGGGTTCTGGACATAGCCCGAGCCGACCGGGACGCCGTCGCGGAGCAGGTCCGTGCCCGGCGACTCCGCCATCTTCACATCGGTGGCCATGGCGAGGCCGATGATGCCGCAGAACATCGTGACGGCGAGGCCGCCCATCAGGGCGAGGGTCGTCGCCGCGTTCCTGCTCTTCGGCTTGCGGAAGGCCGGGACGCCGTTGCTGATCGCCTCGACACCGGTCAGCGCGGCGCAGCCGGAGGAGAAGGCCCGCAGCAGCAAGAAGACCAGCGCGAAGCCGGCCAGGCCCTGATGCTCGGGCTTGATCTCGAAGTCGGACGTCGGGGCGCGCATGGTCTCGTTGAGTACGAGTCCCCGGAACGCGCCCCAGACGATCATCAGGAAGACCCCGCCGACGAAGACATACGTCGGGATCGCGAAGAGCTTCCCTGACTCCCGTACGCCGCGCAGATTCATCAGCGTGAGCAGCACGATTATCCCGATGGCGCAGAGGACCTTGTTCTCCACCACGAAGGGGAACGCGGACCCGAGGTTCTCCACACCGGAGGAGATCGACACCGCCACGGTCAGTACGTAGTCGACGAGCAGCGCGCTGGCGACGGTGAGGCCGGCCTTGGGGCCGAGGTTGGTGGTGGCCACCTCGTAGTCGCCGCCGCCGCTCGGGTAGGCGTGCACGTTCTGCCGGTACGACGCGACGACCGTGAACATCAGGACCACGACGGCCAGCGCGATCCACGGGCTGAACTGGTAGGCCGACACACCCGCGATGGACAGGACAAGGAGGACTTCTCCCGGCGCGTACGCCACCGAGGACAGCGGGTCGGAGGCGAAGACGGGCAGGGCGATGCGCTTGGGGAGGAGGGTCTCCCCGAGCCTGTCGCTACGCAGCGCCCGCCCGATCAGGATGCGTTTGGGCACGTCGGTCAGTTTGGACACGAAGGGATCGTATGCGTTCGAACAAGATGGTGTGCGGGCACCACCCCCCACCTGCGGCCCGGTATATCGACGGGCCGCAGGCGGGTGCCGTCACGGGGTGAGGGTGAGGGTGCGCCGCGCGGTCGCCCCCGAGCTGTTCCCCGCGTACAGGTCGATACGTCCTGGCTCCACGAGGAAGCGGCCCGCCGGGTCGTTCGTCCAGAACCCGAGGTCATCGGCGCCGAGCCGGAACCGCACCACCGTGCTCTCCCCCGCGCCGAGCGTGACGCGCCGGAAGCCGCGAAGGCGCCGCACGGGCTGGACGACCGATGCCGCCCGGTCGCGCACATAGAGCTGTACGACCTCGTCACCCGCGCGCCGCCCGGTGTTCCGTACGGCGACCGCCACCTCCACCTCGGCGCCGCGCGACAGCTCCGCGACGCCGACGGCATCGCGGCTCGGCTCCGGCTCACCGATCTCGAAGTCGGTATAGCTGAGGCCGAACCCGAACGGGAACCGCGGTCCGCGCCCGACATCCAGATACGACGAGGTGAACGGCGCTCCCGGGCCGTCCGGCTCGGACGGGCGGCCGGTGTTCTCGTGGTTGTGGTAGACGGGGATCTGCCCCACCGAGCGCGGAAAGCTCACCGGCAGCTTGGCTCCCGGGTTGACCTCGCCGAACAGCACATCGGCGAGGGCGTGACCGGCCTCGATGCCCAGATGCCAGGACGCCAGCACGGCGGGCGCCAACTCGATCCAGCCGTCGACGGTCAGCGGACGCCCGCCGACGAGTACGACGACGAACGGCCGGCCCGTCGCCGCGATGGCCCGGATCAGCTCCTCCTGGCCGGCGGGGAGCGAGATATCGCTGCGTGACGCCGCCTCTCCGCTCAGCTCCGTGGGCTCACCGGCCACCACCACGGTCAGCTCGGCGGAACGCGCCGCCGCCACGGCCGCCTCACGGTCCCGCGCGTGCCGGACGACGGCGGTGTCCGGGAGGGCCGCCCGTACGCCGTCGAGGACGGTGGCCGCGGGGAAGCGGGCCGCGCCAGGACCCGACCAGGTGCCGTGCAGATCGGTGGAGTCCGCGAACGGGCCGACCACGGCGACCGAGGAGAGACCCCGGCTCAGCGGCAGCGTGTCCCCCTCGTTCCTGAGCAGCACCACGCACCGGCCCGCGGTCTCCCGGGCCGCCGCCCGGCTCTCCTCGGTCGGCCCGGTCAGCGCGGCGCCCTCGTCCACGTACGGCCGCTCGAACAGGCCGAGGCGGAACTTCAGCCGCAGCACCCGCGCCACGGCGTCGTCGAGGCGCCCGGCCGAGAGCGCCCCGCCGCTCAGCAACTCCCGTCCGTGGTCGGCGAGATCCGTGCTGACCATCTCCATGTCGAGGCCCGCCGCGAACGCCAGCCCGGCGGCGGTCCCGGCGTCCTCGGCGAAGCCGTGCGCCAGCAGCTCATGGACCCCGTTCCAGTCGCTCACCACGACGCCGTCGAATCCCCACTCCCCCTTGAGGATGTCGGAGAGCAGATGCGGGTGGGCGTGGGCGGGGACACCGCTGACGGTGTTGAAGGCGGCCATCACCGTCGCCGCGCCCGCTTCCACGGCGGCCTTGAACGGCGGCAGATAGAGGTTGCGCAGCCGCTGCTCGGAGACGTCGACGGTGTTGTAGTCCCGGCCGCCCTCGGCTCCTCCGTACGCGGCGAAGTGCTTGGCGCAGGCGGCGATCCGGTGCGGATCGCGGAGGTCGCCGCCCTGGTGGCCGCGGACCTTGGCCGCCGCGAACGCGGCCGTCAGATACGGGTCCTCGCCGCAGCTCTCCGCGATCCGTCCCCAGCGCGGATCCCGGGTGACGTCCATCATCGGCGCGAACGTCCAGTGCACCCCGTTGGACCGGGTCTCGCGGGCCGCCACCTCGCCGTCCCGCTCGGCGACCGCCGGATCGAAGCTCGCCGCCTGCGCGAGCGGGATGGGGAAGGTGGTCCAGAATCCGTGGATCACATCGAAGCCGAAGAGCAGCGGGATGCCGAGCCGTGACTCCTCGACGGCGATGCGCTGGAGGGTGTTGGTGTGCGCGGCGCCGTGCAGATTGAGTACGGAGCCGAGCACCCCCTCGCGGGCCGCTGTCTCGATGAGATGGTTCTGCCCGCCGCCGGGGCCGGTGTCCCCGGTCCAGGCCAGCTGCTGGAGCTGGCCCAGCTTCTCCGCGTCCGTCATCCGGGCCAGCAGCTCCGCGACGCGCGGGTCGTACGTACGGTCCTGATCCCGGTTCTGATCCTGATCCCGGTCCTGATCCTGATCCTGATCCCGGTTCTGATCCTGATCCTGGTCCATGCTCCGCGTCCCAACGTGCCTGGAAGTGATGAGGTGTCCCCCGCCACGGTACGGATCACCGTCGGCGCCGATGATCCGTACCCCCGCCGGCAACCGGTAGGCGCTCGGGGGCGAAGAAGCGCCGGTACGGCCGGAACCGCGCGAGGCCGCCGCGCCACTCGCACAGCGTCGCCGACCACACGGCCGGGTGAATCCACGCGGTTCCCGTCCGTCCGGCCACGGACCGCGCGCCATGGGACAACCGACGGGGCACACGCCTGATCTCCCGTTCCTGGTTGCCGATACGGTGGGCCTGAGCGCGGACGAGGGCGACATCCCCGGCACCGCTCGGGCCCATGACCGGCCGCCGGTCGGCGCATGGTGCCCCGCGGGCCGCCAAGTGCCCGCAACGTGTTGCCCGGCAAGCCGAGAGAAGAGACATGAGCAGGATGTATACGCAGTTCAGGTGGGGTATGAGGAGTGCGGGGTAGGGCCGTGCATATTGTCATCATGGGCTGTGGCCGGGTGGGTGCCGCACTCGCGCAGAACCTGGAGCAGCAGGGGCACACCGTCGCCGTCATCGACCAGGACCCCACCGCGTTCCGGCGGCTCGGCTCCAGTTTCGGCGGCCGTCGCGTCAGCGGCGTCGGGTTCGACCAGGACACCCTGCGGGACGCGGGGATCGAGGACGCCGGCGCGTTCGCCGCGGTGAGCAGCGGCGACAACTCCAACATCATCGCGGCCCGGGTGGCCCGCGAGATGTTCGGCATCGAGAACGTGGCCGCCCGTATCTACGACCCGAAGCGCGCCGAGGTCTACCAGCGGCTGGGCATCCCGACCGTCGCCACGGTCCGCTGGACCGCCGACCAGATGATGCGCCGGCTGCTGCCGTCCGGCGCGGAGCCGCTGTGGCGCGATCCGAGCGGCGGCGTACAGCTCGCCGAGGTGCACACCGCGGAGAGCTGGATCGGCCACAAGATCAGCACGCTCCAGGAGGAGACGGGCGTCCGCGTCGCGTTTCTGACCCGGCTGGGCGAGGCGATGCTGCCGACGTCCCAGACGGTGTTGCAGGAGGGCGATCTCGTCCACGTGATGATGCGTACGGACGACATCGAGAAGGTCGAGGCGGCATTCGCCGAGGGCCCGGACGGAGGCGGTCACTGATGCGTGTCGCGATTGCCGGGGCAGGCGCGGTGGGCCGTTCCATCGCGGGTGAGCTGCTGGAGAACGGACACGAGGTCCTGCTGATCGACAAGGCCCCGTCCGCCATCTCGGTGGAGCGGGTGCCGCTGGCGGAATGGCTGCTGGCCGACGCCTGTGAGATCACCTCGCTGGACGAGGCGGCGCTCCAGCGCTGCCATGTCGTGATCGCCGCGACGGGTGACGACAAGGTCAATCTGGTCGTCTCGCTGCTCGCCAAGACCGAGTACGGCGTCCCGCGGGTGGTGGCCCGGGTCAACAACCCCAAGAACGAATGGCTCTTCAACGAGTCCTGGGGGGTGGATGTCGCGGTCTCGACGCCACGTCTGATGTCGGCGCTGGTCGAGGAGGCGGTGAGCGTCGGCGATCTCGTACGGCTGCTGCGCTTCAGCCATGGCGACGCGAACCTGGTCGAGCTGACGCTGCCGCCGGAGTCGGCCGTGACCGGCACGCAGGTCGGTGATGTGAGCTGGCCCGAGGACACCTCGCTGGTCACGATCATCCGCGGGACGCGCGTCCTCACCCCGAACCCGGAGGAGACGCTGGAGGCGGGCGACGAACTGCTGTTCGTGGCGGCCCAGGCCCGCGAGGAGCAGCTGGAGGATCTGCTGTCGGTACGCCGCGAGGACGCGGCTGGCTAACGCCCTGACGACCTGACGCCGGACGGGCCGTACGGGAACCCCCGTACGGCCCGTCCGGCGTCCAGAACGGTCCAACGCCCCGCCCAGGAACGGTCCAACGCTCCGAGACGGTCAGCCCGGTGACGATCGCCTACCGACGGTGCCGCGGACCCGATCCGTCCCCGGCCGTCGCGGCGACGGCAGCCGCGCGCTCCTTCTCGGCCCGCTCCTCCGCCTCCATCTCGGCGAACACATCGATGGGCGGCGGCGCCTTCGCCAGGAAGACCCAGGTCAGATAGACCGCCAGCAGGAACGGCGGGATCTTGAGCGCGATCAGAACCCAGCCGAGCTGGGTGGTGTCCGCCCACCAGTAGAGGGGGAAGAGGATCGCGCACTTGGCGAGCAGGATCAGCCCCCAGGCCCAGCTGGCCTTGGCGTACGCCTTCTTGCGGCCCGGGTTACGGGTGCGCCAGGAGAGGTTCTCCTTGAAGATCGGGCCGAGGATCAGCCCGATCAGCGGTACGCCCGCGAGCGTCGTGACGATGTACGCGACCGCCAGCCCCAGCGTGTAGATCATGCCGGGCAGATAGAAGTCCTTGGCGTCACCGGTCATCATCGCGAAGACGACACCGAACGCGACACCGAAGACCCCGCTGAAGGCGTGCTTGACGGTGTCCCGGCGGATCAGCCGGACCACGACGAGCAGCAGCGAGACGGCCAGCGCGGCGATCGCCGACGCGTGCAGGTCCTTGTTGACCGTGAAGATCGTGACGAAGAGCAGGCCGGGGAGGACCGTCTCCACCATGCCGCGCAGGCCGCCGAAGGCCTCGAAAAGAGCCGCCTCGGTGACGGCTTTCGCATCGCCGTCCGAAGCGGCCGAGGTGTCGGACGAGGCCGACGAGGGAGAGGAAGCGGTGGAGGAAGGGTGCGAGGCGGCGGGCTTGTCGGGTGACGTCACCGGCTACTCCTGTCCGAGTGGTCGGAGTTCGTATTTGGGATTGAACAGCACCCGCCGGCCGTGGCTCAGGGAGATACGGCCGGAGGCGATCAGCTTGCGGCCCGGCTCTATGCCCACGATCGAGCGCCGGCCCAGCCACACCACGTCCAGCGGCGCGGTGCCGTCGAACAGCTCCGCCTCCAGCGCGGGCACTCCGGCCCGTGGACGCAAGGTGACCGTCCGCAACGTACCAGTCACCCGTACGATCTGGCGGTCGTTGCAGTCGGAGATCCGCGTACAGCCCGAAGCCTGCGCGTCCTCCTGCAGTTCCTCGGACTCCAGATCCTCCTGGGAGCTGGAGAGCCGGTCGAGCATCCGGCGGAAGCGGCCGGTCGGCTTCTCAGCACTCATGGAGAAAGCGTACCGGGGTATGGACGCCTCGGATCAACGCTCGAACCGATAGCCCATGCCCGGTTCGGTGACGAAGTGCCTGGGGTGCGAAGGATCCGCCTCCAGCTTGCGGCGCAGCTGGGCCATATAGACCCGCAGATAGTTGGTCTCGGTGCCGTACGACGGGCCCCAGACCTCCTGGAGGAGCTGCTTCTGGCTGACCAGCCGGCCGGTGTTCCGCACGAGCACCTCCAGCAGATGCCACTCGGTCGGGGTGAGCCGTACGTCCCTGCCCTCGCGGTGGACCTTCTTGGCGGCCAGATCGACGGTGAACCCCTCGGTCTCCACGACCGAGACGGTCTCGTCGTCGCCGCCGACCGGCTCGGCCCGCCGGACCGCGGCGCGCAGCCTGGCCAGCAGTTCGTCCATGCCGAAGGGCTTGGTGACATAGTCGTCGGCGCCCGCGTCCAGCGCCTCGACCTTCTCGTCGGAGGTGTGGCGCGCGGAGAGCACCAGGATCGGTACACGGGTCCAGCCGCGCAGGCCCTTGATCACCTCGACGCCGTCCATGTCCGGGAGGCCGAGGTCGAGCACCACGACATCCGGATGGCGGGCCGCGGCCAGTTCCAGCGCGCTCGCACCGTCGGACGCCGCGTCCACCTCGTACTTGCGCGCTCTCAGATTGATCACCAGCGCGCGTACGATCTGCGGCTCGTCGTCGACCACGAGCACCCGGGTCATAGGGGCCTGCCTTTCTGCTGTCCCGGTCATGTGAGGAACCGGGCGGGTGGTTCGGGACGTACCGGCTCTCGTCCGGACGCCGCTGAGAGGGTGAGGACCATGGTCAGCCCGCCGCCGGGGGTGTCCTCGGCGGCCAGCGTGCCACCCATCGCGTCCACGAAGCCCCGGGCGACCGCGAGTCCGAGGCCGACTCCGGCCCCGCGGGGCGCGTCGCCGTGGCGCTGGAAGGGTTCGAAGATCCGGTCCTTGGCATCGTCGGGGACGCCGGGGCCCCGGTCCACGACCCGTACCTCGACTCGCGCGCCCAGCGCGCTGGCCGCGACGGTGACGAGCCGTCCCTCGGGGCTGTACTTGACGGCGTTCTCGACGATATTGGCGACCGCGCGCTCCAGCAGACCGGGATCCACGGCCACCATGGGCAGCGATTCGGGTATGTCCAGCTCCACGCTGTTCTCCGGTACGCCGCCGAGCGCCCATGGGACCACCTCATCGAGATCGATCTCACGCATCAGCGGGGTGACGGTGCCTGTCTGGAGCCGGGACATGTCGAGCAGATTTCCGACCAGATGATCCAGCCGGTCGGCGCCCTGTTCGATGCCCTCCAGCAGTTCGGCCTGGTCCTCCTCGGACCACTCGACATCGTCGGAGCGCAGTGAGGTGACCGAGGCCTTGATGCTGGCCAGCGGGGTCCGCAGATCGTGGCTGACGGCCGCGAGCAGCGCCGTACGGATGCGGTTGCCCTCGGCGAGCGCGCGGGCCTGCTCCGCCTCGCCCACCAGGCGCTGCCGGTCGAGTACGACGGCGGCCTGGGCGGCGAAGGCGGCGAGCACCCGGCGGTCCTCGGCGGGCAGCACACGCCCGGAGAGCGCCAGCGCCATATGGTCGCCGACCGGCATGTCCACATCGGCGGACTCGGGGCGGTCGACGGGGTGCGGTCCTACGCTGCCCGCCCGGGTCCAGGGCTCGACATCGCTCGTACGTTCGAGCAGCGCCACGGATTCCATGGCGAAGGTCTCCCGTACCCGTTCGAGCAGCGCGTCCAGTGTGGTCTCCCCGCGCAGCACGCTGCCTGCCAGGAAGGAGAGGATCTCCGACTCCGCGCGCAATCGGGACGCCTGATGGGTACGGCGGGCCGCCAGATCCACCACGGACGCCACCGACACGGCCACCGCGAAGAAGATCACGATGGCGACCAGGTTCTTGGGGTCCGACACGGTCAGCGTGTGGGTGGGCGGCGTGAAGTAGAAGTTGAGCAGCAGCGAGCCCACGGCGGCCGACGCGAGGGCGGGCCGCAACCCGCCGAGCAGCGCCGCCAGCACGGTCAGGAAGAGGAACAGCAGGACATCGTTGGCGAGCCCCGGCGTGTTGTTCAGCGCCGTCAGCAGCAGCGAGAGCAGTACGGGGGCGGCGACCCCGGCCAGCCAGCCCCAGACGATCCGGGAGCGGCCGAGCCTGGCCCCGCGCGCCACCGGCAGCCCGCGCCCCTTGGCGGCCTCCTCGTGCGTGACGATATGGACGTCCAGATCGGGTCCTGACTCCCGGGCGACGGTGGCGCCGACACCGGGCCCGAAGATGTACTGCCAGGTCTTGCGCCGGCTGGAGCCCAGCACGATCTGGGTGGCGTTGACCCCGCGCGCGAATTCGAGCAGCGCGGAGGGGATGTCGTCGCCGATGACATGGTGGAAGGTGCCGCCCAGATCCTCCACCAGGGTGCGCTGGACCGTCAGTTCCTTGGGCGAGGCGGCGGTCAGGCCGTCGCTCCTGGCTATGTAGACGGCCAGGATCTCGCTGCCCGACCCCTTCGCGGCCATCCGGGCGGCGCGGCGGATGAGCGTACGCCCCTCCGGTCCGCCGGTGAGGCCGACGACGATGCGCTCCCTGGCCTGCCAGGTGGAGCGGATGTTGTGCTCGCCGCGGTACTGCTGGAGGTACTCGTCCACGCGGTCGGCGACCCAGAGCAGTGCCAGCTCGCGCAGCGCGGTGAGGTTGCCGGGGCGGAAGTAGTGCGAGAGCGCCGCGTCGACCTTGTCGGGCTTGTAGACATTGCCGTGCGCCATGCGCCGCCGCAGCGCCTGGGGCGACATGTCGACCAGCTCGATCTGGTCGGCGCGCCGCACCATCTCGTCGGGGACGGTCTCCTGCTGCCGTACGCCCGTTATCGACTCGACGACATCGCCGAGTGACTCCAGGTGCTGGATATTGACCGTGGACACGACCTCGATCCCGGCCTTGAGCAGCTCCTCGACGTCCTGCCAGCGCTTGGCGTTGCGGGAGCCCGGCACATTGGTGTGTGCCAGTTCGTCGACCAGGGCGACGGCAGGACGGCGCTCCAGCACCGCGTCGATGTCCATCTCCGTGAAGACCGTCCCGCGGTACTCCAGCTCGCGCCGCCGTACCGCTTCGAGCCCGTGCAGCATCACTTCCGTACGCGGCCGGTCATGATGCTCGACGAACGCCACGACACAGTCCGTGCCGCGCTCCACCCTGCGATGCGCCTCGGAGAGCATCGCGTATGTCTTGCCGACGCCCGGTGCCGCGCCCAGATAGATACGAAGCTTGCCGCGTCCCATGGCCCCATTGTCTTCCAGAAGAGCCACCGCGCCCGACGCGCCGGCCGAGTCGAAACTACAGCCAGGGATGCGGACAAAAGGGGCGGCACCGGTCTCGTGAGTCGGTCTTGACACGATTCTGATGGTCAGCCGATCAACTCCCGCAGCGCGACGTTCAGCGCGAGGACATTCACCCGGGGTTCCCCGACGAAGCCGAGAACGCGCTGCTGGGTGTGTTCCTCGACCAGCTTCTCCACTCGCTGTACGGAGAGCTGGTTCCGCTCGGCCACCCGGTGGACCTGGAGCCGCGCGTACGCCGGTGAGATGTCCGGGTCGAGACCGGAGCCCGAGGAGGTGACGGCGTCCGGCGGCACGGCGGCGGCCGGGACCCGGTAACCGGGGGTCGAGTTGTCCTTGATGACCGCGGCCTTGGCGTCCTTGACCCACTTGATCAGCTCTTCGTTGTCGCCTGCCCGGTTGGTCGCGCCGGAGAGGATCAGCTTGTACTGGGTGTTGACGCTGTTGCTGCCCAGACCGTTGGACGGGCGCGGCTGGAACCACTTCAGGTCGGGCTCCGGGGTCTCCTGGCCCTTCTTCAGCGGCAGGTCGTAGCGCTGGCCGATGAGCGAGGAGCCGACGACCTTGCCGGCCTCCTTGACCTCGGACCCGTTCGCCTGGTGGGAGAAGAGGCCCTGGGCGACGCCGGTGACGGCGAGCGGGTAGAGCACCCCGCACAGGACGGTGAGGACGAGGAGAGCGCGCGCTCCGGCCCCGAGGAGCCGTGCGGTGTTGCGTGCCGAGCTGTTCATGGAAGTCATGCCGTTCACCCGATGCCGGGGATGAGGGAGAGGAGCAGATCGATGATCTTGATGCCGATGAAGGGGGCGATCAGTCCGCCGAGACCGTAGATCCCCAGATTCCTGCGGAGCATCCGGTCCGCGCTCATCGGCCGGTACCGCACGCCCCTGAGCGCGAGCGGTACGAGCGCGACGATGATCAGCGCGTTGAAGATGACCGCGGAGAGGATCGCGGACTCCGGCGAGGACAGCCGCATGATGTTGAGCTTGTCCAGGCTCGGATAGACGACCGCGAACATCGCGGGGATGATCGCGAAGTACTTCGCGACGTCGTTGGCGATGGAGAAGGTCGTCAGCGCGCCACGGGTGATGAGCAGCTGCTTGCCGATGCCGACGATCTCGATGAGCTTGGTCGGGTTGGAGTCCAGGTCCACCATGTTCCCGGCCTCCTTGGCGGCCGACGTACCGGTGTTCATGGCCACGCCGACATCCGCCTGCGCCAGCGCCGGGGCGTCGTTCGTGCCGTCTCCGGTCATCGCGACGAGCTTGCCGCCCGCCTGCTCACCGCGGATCAGGGCCATCTTGTCCTCGGGGGTGGCCTCGGCGAGGAAGTCGTCCACGCCCGCCTCCTCCGCGATCGCCCGTGCGGTCAGCGGGTTGTCACCGGTGATCATGATGGTCTTGATGCCCATGCGGCGCAGCTCGTCGAACCGCTCCCGCATCCCCTCCTTGACCACGTCCTTGAGGTGGATGACACCGAGCACCCGAGCCCCGTTGGCGTCCTCCAGGGCGACCAGCAGTGGCGTACCACCGGCCTCCGAGATCGCCTCGGTGAGTTCCCGGGTGTCCTCGGCCACCGGGCCGCCGCGCTCCCGGACCCAGGCGATGACCGAACCGGCCGCTCCCTTGCGGACCTTGCGCCGGGAGCCGTTCTCATCGAGGTCGACCCCGGACATCCGGGTCTGGGCGGTGAAGGCGGCCCACTCGGCGCCGGCCAGCTCGCCCTGGTGACGCTCGCGCAGTCCGTACTTCTCCTTGGCGAGCACCACGATGGAGCGGCCCTCGGGGGTCTCGTCGGCCAGCGAGGAGAGCTGCGCCGCGTCGGCGAGCTCGGCCTCCGTCACGCCCCTGACCGGTACGAACTCGGCGGCCTGCCGGTTGCCGAGGGTGATCGTGCCGGTCTTGTCGAGCAGCAGAGTCGAGACATCGCCCGCGGCCTCGACCGCGCGCCCCGACATGGCGAGCACATTCCGCTGTACGAGCCGGTCCATGCCCGCGATACCGATCGCGGAGAGCAGCGCGCCGATGGTGGTCGGGATCAGACAGACCAGCAGCGCGATCAGCACGATCACCGGCTGGCGCTGACCCGCGTAGACGGCGAACGGCTGGAGCGTGACGACCGCGAGCAGGAAGACGATCGTCAACGAGGCCAGCAGGATGTTCAGCGCGATCTCATTGGGGGTCTTCTGCCGGGCCGCGCCCTCCACCAGCGCGATCATCCGGTCGATGAAGGTCTCGCCGGGCTTGGTGGTGATCTTGATGACGATACGGTCGGAGAGGACCTTCGTACCGCCGGTGACGGCCGAGCGGTCGCCGCCCGACTCCCGGATGACAGGCGCCGATTCACCGGTGATGGCCGACTCGTCGACGGAGGCGACGCCTTCGACCACATCGCCGTCGCCGGGGATGATGTCGCCCGCCTCGCAGACGACCAGATCGCCGACGTGCAGCTCCGTACCGGGCACCCGCTCCTCATGGACGCCGATGACCCGGCGGGCGACGGTGTCGGTCTTGGCCCTGCGCAGGGTGTCCGCCTGCGCCTTGCCGCGCCCCTCGGCGACCGCCTCGGCCAGATTGGCGAAGACGGTGGTCAGCCAGAGCCAGGCGGCCACGGCCCAGCCGAACCAGTCGCCCGGGCTCAGCGCGGCGAAGACCGTACTCATGACGGAGCCGATGAGCACCACGAACATCACGGGCGACTTCACCATCGACCGAGGGTCGAGCTTCCTGAGTGCGTCAGGGAAGGAACGCAGCAACTGCTTGGGGTCGAACAGGCCCCCGCCGACGCGTCCGTCATCGGGTTTGTGACCGGTGGGGACGTCGCTGTGCGGCGCACGGGTCGGAGTGGTACTGGACATCTCGTCCTCTTGCTTCGAAAGAGTGTTCATGACGCCAGCCCCTCGGCCAGCGGCCCCAGCGCCAGCGCCGGGAAGTAGGTGAGCCCGGCGACGATCAGGATCGTGCCCACGAGCACCCCGCTGAACAGCGGTTTCTCCGTGCGGAGCGTGCCCGCGGTCTTGGGCACGGGGCTCTGCTCGGCAAGCGATCCCGCCAGTGCGAGAACGAACACCATGGGCACGAAGCGGCCGAGCAGCATCGCCAGCCCGATGGTGGTGTTGAACCACTGGGTGTCCGCGTTGAGCCCGGCGAAGGCCGAACCGTTGTTGTTGGCACCCGAGGTGTAGGCGTACAGGATCTCGGAGAAGCCGTGCGGCCCCGAGTTGGTCAGGGAGTTGGTCGGAGTGGGCAGCGCCATGGCCGCGGCGGTGAAGCAGAGCACCAGCGCCGGGGTGATCAGGATGTAGCAGGCGGCGAACTTGATCTGGCGGGTGCCGATCTTCTTGCCCAGATACTCGGGCGTACGTCCGACCATCAGACCCGCGATGAACACCGCGATGACGGCCATGATCAGCATGCCGTAGAGACCGGAGCCGACCCCGCCTGGCGCGATCTCACCGAGCTGCATGCCCAGCATCGCGATACCGCCGCCGAACCCGGTGAACGAGGAGAGGAAGGAGTTGACCGCACCCGTCGAGGTGAGGGTGGTGGCCACCGCGAAGATCGACGAGCCGCCGACCCCGAAGCGGGTCTCCTTGCCCTCCAGGGCGCCGCCGGCGATCTCGAACGCCGGGCCGCCGTGGTGGAACTCGGTCCACATCATCAGCGTGGTGAAGCCGAGCCAGATCACCAGCATCGCGACGAGGATCGCGTACCCCTGCCGGAGGCTGCCCACCATCCGGCCGAAGGTGCGGGTCATCGCGAACGGGATGAGCAGGATCAGGAAGATCTCGAAGAGGTTCGAGATCGGGTTGGGGTTCTCGAAGGGGTGGGCGGAGTTGGCGTTGAAGTAACCGCCACCGTTGGTGCCCAGCTCCTTGATGACCTCCTGGGAGGCGACGGCGCCGCCGTTCCACTGCTGCGAGCCGCCCATGAACTGGCCGACCTCGTGGATACCCGCGAAGTTCTGGATGGCGCCGCAGGCGACCAGGACGAGCGCGCCGATGACGGAGATCGGCAGCAGGATCCGGACGGTGCCGCGCACCAGGTCCGACCAGAAGTTGCCCAGCTCACCGGTACGGGAGCGGGCGAAACCGCGTACCAGCGCCACCGCGACGGCCATGCCGACGGCGGCCGAGAGGAAGTTCTGCACCGCCAGTCCGCCGGTCTGTACGACATGGCCCATGGCCTGTTCGCCGTAGTACGACTGCCAGTTGGTGTTGGAGACGAAGGACGCGGCGGTGTTGAACGCCTGGTCGGGGTCGATCGACGTGAAGCCGAGCGAGCCCGGCAGACCGCCCTGGACCCGCTGGAGCAGATACAGGAACAGGACACCGACCGCGGAGAAGGCGAGGACGCCGCGCAGATAGGCGGGCCAGCGCATTTCGGTGGCGGGGTTGGCACCTATGGCGCGGTAGATCCACTTCTCGGCCCTCAGATGCTTGGGCGAGGAGTAGACACGGGCCATGTAGTCACCGAGCGGGCGGTACGCCAGAGCGAGCGCCACCATCAGGGCGAGCAGCTGGAGCACACCGGCGAGGACGGGGCTCATCACTCAGAACCTCTCCGGGAAGAGGAGGGCGAGGACGAGATAGCCCAGCAGGGCGACGGCCACGACCAGGCCGACGATGTTCTCCGCGGTCATAGCTTTGTCACCCCCTTGGCGATGAGGGCCACCAGCGCGAAGACCGCGATCGTGGTGACGACGAAGGCCAGGTCGGCCATCGGGTGCTCCTGAATGAGTGCGGAAGATCTGACCCCCTGAGGAAACCCGCTGATCCGGCGCACTCCGCCGCCGTTGACGGGTCTCATACGGATGAGGGCCCCCGCTTGACGAACTTCCTACGGTCACGCCCGTGACCTGTGCAAAGGCTGGTGGAAACAACAATGGGCCGCACCCCCACAGGGGTGCGGCCCACGCTATTTCCGATCAGGTGTCAGCGCACTTCGGTGATCTCCGGACCACGCTGGAGCTGTCCCATGCCACCGGAGAAGCGGGATCCCTCCTGCTCCTCCTGCTGGACGCCCTCGGCCACCATCTGCGCGTCGTCCGGCAGCTTGAGGACGATGGGGTCGCGGGGCGCCATCGGTCCCTCGCCGCGTACCACGACGGTGTCCCGGAAGATCTGCTCAAGCAGCCCCGCGGCCTCGGGCTGCACCGCGCCCTGCCCGGAGATCACACCGCGCAGGAACCAGCGCGGTCCGTCGACCCCGATGAAGCGCACCAGCTGCACGCCTCCGGTGCCGTCCGGCAGCTGTACGGGGACCTGGGCGCGCAGCTCCCAGCCCAGCGGGCCCTCGACCTCGTCGATGATGCCGCCCTGCTGGGTGATGCCGGAGGCGATCTCCTCGCGGACCTCGCCCCAGATACCTTCCTTCTTGGGCGCCGCGAAGGCCTGGAGCTGTACGGCGCTGTCGCGCACGACGACGGTGGCGGCGACGATCGCGTCACCGGCGACCTCTACCCGCAGCTCCATGCCGTCGACCGCGGGGACATAGACGCCTCCCAGATCCACCCGGCCCTCTTCGGGCTTGGAGACCTCGGAGATGTCCCAGGGGCCGTCGGGCCTGGGCGCCGGCGGAAGGTTCGCCCGGCGGGGTGCGTCCGCCGTCTCACTGTCATCGGCGTCCACGTCGGCGCCGTCGGTGAACTGCCCGGCCTCGCCCGCTGCGTCCGCCGTGCCCTCTGCGGAACCACTCTTCTTGCGACGTCCGAACACGTCACTGTCCTTCCCGGTCGGATACGACCGAAGCGTATCGATTCCCACCCTGTACCCCGCCCACAGCGGAATGACCACCGGTGGAGCCGAAGCCCCCCTCGGCCCGCGCGGAGCCGGGAAGTTCCGCCACCTCGTGGAAGCGCACCTTCTCGACCCGCTGGACGATCAGTTGGGCAATCCGGTCGAACCGCTCGAACCGAACGCTCTCGCGCGGGTCCAGATTGACCACGATCACCTTGATCTCTCCACGGTACCCGGCATCCACCGTCCCGGGGGCATTCACCAGAGCGACACCGCAGCGGGCGGCGAGCCCGGAGCGGGGGTGCACGAAGGCCGCGTAGCCGTCGGGCAGGGCGATGGCCACCCCCGTCGGCAGGACCGTCCGCTCACCGGGGGCGAGCTCGGCGGCCTCGGTGGTGACCAGATCGACTCCCGCGTCACCGGGGTGCGCATACGACGGAAGCGGAGCCTCCGGATCGATGCGGCGGATCAGCACGTCAAGGGGGCCGGCAGGGGCAGGGCTCATGGGTTCACCTCGAAGGCGCGGACGCGCTTGATCTGGTCGGGATCGGCCATGGCCGCCCGGATCTCCTCCTGGCGGCCGTTGTCGATGAAGTGATCGATCTTGACCTCGATGAACAGGGCGTCCGCACGGACGGCGACGGGTCCCTCGGGGCCGTCGAGCCTGCCGGTGGCGGTGCAGTAGATCTTCCGCCCGTGGACGGCCGTGGCCTCGGCCTCCAGATACAGCGAGGTGCCCACCGGTACGGGCCGCAGGAACTCGGTCTGGAGCCGGCCGGTCACGGCGACCACCCGCAGCAGCCAGTTCAGCGAGCCGAGCGTCTCGTCCAGCGCGGTGGCCAGCACACCGCCGTGCGCGAGCCCGGGGGCGCCCTGGTGGGCGGGCTTTACCGTGAACTCGGCGATGATGCGGACGCCCTCACCGGCACGTGCCAGCAACTGGAGCCCGTGGGGCTGTGCCTCACCGCAGCCGAAACAGTGTTCGTAGTGCGCCCCCAGCGGCTCACCGGGAGCGGGGGCGTCGGGGTGCCGTACCGGCGGCACGGCGTCGGCCGGCGGTGTCAGGGGCCCCGGCCCCGGGGGGGATCCGGGGGGCGTTCCCCGGGATGGCACGTTACTCACAGGCGCAGACCTTACCCGCGCGGTCGCCCGGGAGCCGCACCGTGCCAAGCTTGGCTCCATGGAGCCTTCCGCAGCGCGCTACGACGAACGCCTGACCGCCCCCCCGTCCTGGTGGGGGATCACCGCCCTGATCGCCGTCGCGGGCGGTCTGATCACGCTGCCGATGGGGGTGCTGCCGATGCTCGGCGGCGTGATCGGCGCGGGCGCGCTGGCGGCGGCGGGGGTGAGTTCGTACGGCTCGGCGCGGATCCGGGTGGTGGCGGACTCGCTGGTCGCGGGCGAGGCGAGGATCCCGGTCGCGGCGCTCGGTGACGCGCAGGTGCTGGACGCCGAGGAGGCGCGGGCCTGGCGGCTGCACAAGGCCGACCCGCGCGCCTTCATGCTGCTGCGCAGCTATGTGCCGACGGCGCTGCGCGTGGAGATCACGGACCCGGAGGACCCGACGCCGTACGTCTATGTGTCGACACGGGACCCGAAGGCACTGGCGGCGGCGCTGAACGCGGTACGGGCCGCCTGAGAGCCCGTACCGGGGGCGTACCGGGGCCCGGGTGCCTCAGTGGCCCAGTTCCTTGGGCAGCTCGACGGGAAGCTCGGCGGGCCGCTCCAGCGGGGGCAGCGCGGGCAGCGCGTCCCAGGCGATCTGGCGGGCCCGCAGGTCCTTGCGGATGCGCTCGGCGACCTTCTTGGTGTCCCGCCGGTTCATCATCGCGCCGACGGCCGCTCCGATCATGAACGGAACGAGATTCGGCAGGCTGCGGACCGTGCGCTTCATGATCTGCTGCCGCAGCTCACGCTTCATCCGGCCGCTCAGCGCGCCGTTGAAGGTCGACGGTTTGGTGATGTCGACCCCGCGCTCCTCCGTCCAGGACGTCAGATAGGCGGCGCTGCGCTCCCTGAGCGTGCCGGGCGGGCGCAGTCCGTAGACCTCGTGCAGCTCCGCGATGAGCTTCAGCTCGATCGCGGCGACGGCGGTGATCTCGGCTGCCAGCTCGGCCGGCATCGCGGGCGGTACGGGCAACATCGCGGCCGCGCCGATACCCGCGCCGACCGTTGAGCTGCTGTTCGCCGCGCCCGCGACCAGCTTGTCCGCCAGCTCCTCCGGACCCAGGCCCGGGAACTGCTTGCGGAGGGTGGCGAGATCGCGGACCGGGACCCGAGGAGCGTTCTCGATGATCCGGTCGGCGAGATGGGCCAGCGCCGCCTTGGCGCTGTCGCCGCCCCTGCGTACACCCCGTTTGACGGTGTCCAGGCGCCGGCCCCTGGTCTTGGGGCCGCCGTGGTCTTCCCGGTCCGCTTCGAGCGAGGCCGGCCGGCCTCGCTCGTCGTCACCCGTGACGGAACGGGGCGACAGGGCGGAGTGCTCGGCAGCGGGCTGAACGCCTTCTGCCGGGCCTGTGCCGCCCTCGTACACCTCCGGTGAACCCTTACGCCGGAAGCGCCGTTTCCGGAACGGTGTGTCGCCTGCCACGGCCGGCCTGACCTCAGTCGCAGTCGCGGCAGATGGGCTGGCCGTTCTTCTCCCTGGCGAGCTGGGAGCGGTGGTGCACCAGGAAGCAGCTCATGCAGGTGAACTCATCCGCCTGCCTGGGCAGCACCCGGACGGACAGCTCCTCGTTGGAGAGATCCGCGCCGGGCAGTTCCAGGCCCTCGGCCTGCTCGAACTCGTCGACGTCGACCGCTGACGTGGACTTGTCGTTCCGACGGGCCTTCAGCTCTTCAAGGCTGTCCTGATCGACGTCGTCATCGGTCTTGCGTGGGGTGTCGTAATCCGTTGCCATGTCGCTCTCCCCCTCTGGGTGTCTGTGGTGTCTCAGCGCGGGTAACGCGTGAGAGGCCGGACTTGTGCCCGACCTGAGGCGGAGATTTTGCCTCACATCAAGGTCTGTTACTCAATCGACACCCAACCGGACTCACGTGGAGTGATCGGCTTCGGGTGCGAAGGGGACCGTACACGGTCCCAATGTCGTACTTCACGGGCGCCACCCCGTGTACTTCCCGTGATCCCGGCCCCTGGAAACCCGGACTTTACCGGCTTTCCGTTGAAGGCTTGATCACACAGAGTGGATAGGCGGGAATTCGCCCCTGTGATCGATCACACATGGGCCCGCCAAAAACTGACGTCGAGAATTCCGCGCAAAGCGAACAAAGCAATCTTCCGCCTGAACACTCCGCGCAGTCTCTCAGACCGGGAGAGTGACACGCATCACGAGTCCACCGCCTTCGCGCGGTTCGGCGTGAATTCGTCCGCCATGGGCGCGCGCGACGGATCTCGCGATGGAAAGACCGAGGCCAACGCCCTTGTCACTGCCGGTGCGCTCCGTCCGCAGCCGCCGGAACGGTTCGAAGAGATTGTCGATCTCGTACGCGGGAACCACGGGACCGGTGTTCGATACCACGAGGACCGCCTGGCCCTGCTCGATCGCGGTGGTGACCTCTACCCAGCCACCCTGCGGGATGTTGTACCGGACCGCGTTCTGCACCAGATTCAGCGCGATCCTTTCCAGCAGGACGCCATTCCCCTGCACGACGGCGGGCACACGTTCACCACGGATCTCCACCCCCTTCGTCTCGGCCTCGGAGAGCGTCTGGTCCACCGCACGGGCCGCGACCTCACCGAGATCGACCGGTTTTCGCTCCACGATCTCGTTGTCGCTGCGGGCGAGCAGCAACAGCCCCTCCACCAATTGCTCACTGCGCTCGTTGGTGGCCAGCAGGGTCCTGCCGAGCTGTTGGAGCTCCACGGGCGCCCCCGGATCGGAGAGATGGACCTCCAGCAGGGTGCGGTTGATCGCGAGCGGTGTCCGCAGCTCGTGCGAGGCGTTCGCGACGAACCGCTGCTGCGCGCTGAACGCCCGCTCCAGCCGGTCCAGCATCTCGTCGAAGGTGTCCGCCAGCTCCTTGAGCTCGTCGTCCGGACCGTCCAGCTCGATACGCCGCGACAGGTCGGAGCCCACCACACGACGCGCGGTACGGGTGATCCGGCCCAGCGGCGAGAGGACCCGGCCGGCCATCGCGTATCCGAAGGCGAACGCGATCACGCTGAGGCCGACCAGCGCGAAGAGCGAGCGGCTGAGCAGATCGTCGAGCGCCTGCTGGCGCTGGTGGTTGACGCAGCTGTTCATCGCCGCGTTGAACTCTTCCGGGGGCGCCTGGTCGGGGAAGTTGCAGACATCGCTGCTCACCTTGCCCGACACGATCTTGAACGGCAGCTCGCTGCCCACATGCAGGGCCTGTGCGGCCAGCAGATAGATGATCGAGAGCAGCAGGATGCCGGCGATCAGGAACATTCCGCCGTAGAGCAGCGTGAGCCGTATCCGGATGGTCGGGCGCACCCAGGGGAGCGACTGGTCCGGGCGTCTGGGGTCCCAGGTCGGTTTCGGGGGCGCCGGGGGCGGCGCGGAGGGCGCGGGTGTGCTCGTCACGGACATCAGATCCGGTAACCGGAGCCGGGCACCGTGACGATCACGGGTGGCTCACCGAGCTTGCGGCGCAGCGTCATGACGGTCACGCGCACGACGTTGGTGAACGGGTCGGTGTTCTCGTCCCACGCCTTCTCCAGCAGTTGTTCGGCCGAGACGACCGCGCCCTCGCTGCGCATGAGGACTTCGAGCACCGCGAACTCCTTGGGGGCGAGCTGGATCTCCCTGCCGTCGCGGAAGACCTCGCGGCGGTTGGGGTCGAGCTTGATCCCGGAGCGCTCCAGCACGGGAGGCAGCGGTACGGTCGTACGGCGGCCGAGCGCCCGTACCCGCGCGGTCAGCTCGCTGAAGGCGAAGGGCTTGGGCAGATAGTCGTCCGCGCCCAGCTCCAGCCCCTCGACCCGGTCGCTGACATCGCCCGAGGCCGTGAGCATCAGGACCCGGGTGGGCATCCCCAGCTCGACGATCTTCCGGCAGACGTCGTCGCCGTGTACGACGGGCAGGTCACGGTCGAGCACCACCACGTCGTAGTCGTTCACCCCGATGCGCTCCAGGGCCGCCGCTCCGTCGTACACGACGTCGACGGCCATGGCCTCCCGGCGCAGCCCGGTGGCCACCGCATCGGCGAGCAGCTGCTCGTCCTCGACGACGAGTACGCGCACGTCGCTGTTCCTTCCTCTGGGCCCGTCACCCGTGATCAGGGCAGGTTGTATCACTGGCTGTGCGGGCCCATCCTGCCCTTAACGGCCATAAACCGGCGGTAAGGCGATGCCGGATGACCTGGCACATCCGGGAATGGACGGGATTCGTTGATGCGTTGAGGTTTCTCGGCGGCGGACCGTGGGGAAGACGATTTCACACCCGAGATCACGCCCTGTTTGTGGCATGCCACACCCTTATCTGTCATCCAGAGGCAGTGGGTGCGTGATCTTCCCGCCGTCGGCACACCCCCGTGCCACCGACCACGACGTCGGCACACCCCCGTGCCACTGACCCACGACGAGGGGGCGCAATGGACGCGTTCACCGCCGGGCTTCTGCAGCGTATAAAGGCCACGGAAACGGATCTCACCCATGCCCGTGAAACGGGCGACGACTTCCTCGCGGATGTCGAACAGGAAGAGCTGGATGACCTTCGCCGGCTTGCCGCCGAGCACGGCGTGGATGTGGAGGTCGGCGCTCCCAGTGGCGTCTGACCTGCACCGCGGTCGCACAGACACCGGTCGTACAGCCATAGCCGTACAGACATACAGATTCACGACACTTACAGAGCCGTAGATACCTACAGAGAAGGGCCCCGGCGCCGAGGGGAACGGTGCCGGGGCCCTTCCGTGTGCCCGTCCATCCAGGCCCGGGCGGGTCTGGGGCCTGTCCTAGTCGTGCCAGGCTCCGTACTCGTCGAGCAGCGCCTGAAGGGGCTCGAAGACACCGGGGGCGGCGGCCACCGTCAGGTCGTAGCCCGGCCGGGTGCCGGGACGGCCGCCCGTGTGCGCGCCCGCCTCGCGGGCGATGAGATCGCCGGCCGCCAGGTCCCAGGGGTGCAGTCCGCGCTCGTAGTAGCCGTCGAGCCGCCCCGCCGCGACATCGCAGAGGTCGGACGCCGCCGAGCCGCCGCGGCGGATGTCGCGCAACTGGGGGATCAGCCGCTGGGCGATCTCCGCCTGATGGGCGCGGACGGCGGTGACGTAGTTGAAGCCGGTCGACACCAGGGCACGCTCCAACGGCGGAGCGGGACGGCAGCCGATCGGGCGGTCATTGAGGAACGCCCCGCCGCCGCGTACGGCGCGGAAGATCTCGCGGCGCAACGGGATCGCGACGACTCCGGCCAGCGTCTCGCCGTCGCGTTCGGCGGCGATGGAGACGGCCCAGGTGGGCAGCCCGTAAAGGTAGTTGACCGTGCCGTCCAGCGGGTCGATGACCCAGCGGACCCCGCTGCTGCCCGCCGAGCTGGCGCCCTCCTCGCCGAGGAAGCCGTCGTCGGGGCGGTGTTCGGAGAGATACCCGGTGATCAGTTTCTCGGCCGCGATGTCCATCTCGGTGACCACGTCGATGGGGCTGGACTTGGTGGCGGCGACGGCCAGATCATCGGGGCGGCCGTCACGCAGCAGCGCGCCGGCCCGGCTCGCCGCCTCCAGGGCGAGTGCGAGCAGTTCCCCGCTCAGTGCGTCCTCGTTCGGGGCGTCGGTCACAGCGGGCTCCTTCAGGCGTAAGGGCTGTCGGCGCCCGCCGCGGCGGGCCTGGGGGCACGGGCGGGGCAGCAGCCGACCGGGCAGAGGTCATGGCTCGGGCCGAGCGCGCCCAGGGAGCAGCGTTCCACCGCGCGTCCCCGCTCGGTGGCCGCGCGTTCCAGGAGGAGATCGCGTACGGCCGCGGCGAAGCGCGGATCCGCCCCGACCGTCGCCGAGCGGCGTACGGGCAGCCCCAGCTCGGCGGCCTTGGCGGTGGCCTCGGTGTCGAGGTCGTACAGGACCTCCATGTGGTCGGAGACGAAGCCGATGGGGGCCATCACGACAGCGGGGACGCCCTCGCCGTGCAGGGTCTCCAGGTGGTCGCAGATGTCCGGCTCCAGCCACGGGATGTGCGGGGCGCCGCTGCGCGACTGGTAGACGAGCCGCCAGGGGTGCTCGACGCCGGTCTCCTCGCGGACCGCGTCCGCGATCAGCCGGGCGACGTCGAGATGCTCCGCCACATATGCACCGCCCTCGCCATGGGCCTCGACGGGCCCCGAGGTGTCGGCGGCGGCGTCGGGGATGGAGTGGGTGGTGAAGGCGAGGTGCGCGCCCGCGCGTACGTCCTCGGGCAGGTCCGCGAGCGAGGCGAGCACGCCGTCGACCATGGGGCGTACGAAGCCGGGATGGTTGAAGTAATGGCGCAGTTTGTCCACCCGGGGCACCGCGAGCCCCTCGTCGGCCAGGGTGGCGAGCGCGTCCGCGAGGTTCTCGCGGTACTGGCGGCAGCCCGAGTACGAGGCATACGCGCTGGTGGCGAGGACGGCGATACGGCGCCGGCCGTCCGCGGCCATCTCGCGCAGGGTGTCGGTCAGATACGGCGCCCAGTTGCGGTTGCCCCAGTAGACCGGCACGTTCACGCCGTGCTCGGCGAAGTCCTTGCGCAGGGCGTCCAGCAGGGCACGGTTCTGTTCATTGATCGGGCTGACCCCGCCGAACAGGAAGTAATGCTTGCCCACTTCCTTCAGCCGTTCCTCGGGGATGCCACGGCCCCGGGTCACGTTCGCCAGGAACGGAACCACATCGTCCGGGCCCTCGGGACCGCCGAAGGACAGCAGCAGGAGAGCGTCGTAGGGGGAAGTCGCGAGCTGTTCTGGCATGTGTCCGATCCTCCCACCCGGCTCTCCGCGCCCGGCAACCGCGCCCCGCCCGGCGTCGGCCGATGTCGCCCCGTATCGCCGGTCCGAAAATCGGGGCGCGTACGACGGGCCCGCGACCGTAAGCTGTATCGCCAGATTCATTGCTTACCGGAGCGTCCGTTGCCCAGTTCCTACCATGCGATATTCGCCGCTCCCGGTACCAAGGGATTCAGTGCGGCCGGTCTGATCGGCAGATTGCCGCTGGCCATGATGGGCATCGGCATCGTGACGATGGTCTCCCAGCTCACCGGGCATTACGGGCTGGCGGGGGCGCTCTCCGCGACGCTGGCGATGTCCGCCGCGCTGCTCGGTCCGCAGATCTCCCGGCTCGTCGACCGGCACGGCCAGGGGCGGATCCTGCGCCCCGCGACACTGGTCGCGGTGACATCCGTGGCGGGGCTGCTCGTCTGCGCCCAGCAGTCCGCCCCCGACTGGACCCTGTTCGTCTTCGCCGCGGGCGCGGGCTGTGTGCCGAGCCTCGGGGCGATGGTGCGGGCGCGCTGGGCCGCGCTCTACCGTGGCTCACCGCGCGAGCTGCACACCGCGTACGCGTGGGAGTCGATCATCGACGAGGTCTGCTTCATCGTCGGACCGATCGTCTCGATCGGGCTCTCGACCGCCTGGTTCCCGGAGGCGGGTCCGCTGCTCGCGGCCGTCTTCCTGGTCATCGGTGTCAGCTGGCTGACCGCGCAGCGCGCCACCGAGCCCGTACCGGGGCCACGCGAGCAGCACACCGGGGGGTCGGCGCTCCGCTCCCCCGGGCTGCGCGTCCTGGTGGCGACCTTCGTCGCGACCGGGACGATCTTCGGCGCGGTCGATGTGGTGACGGTCGCCTTCGCGGAGGAACAGGGGCACAAGACGGCCGCGAGTCTGGTGCTGGCCGTGTACGCGCTCGGATCCTGTCTCGCCGGAGTGGTGTTCGGGCTGCTGCATCTCACCGGGCCCCCGGCCCGTCGGTGGCTGGTGGGTATCTGCGCGATGGCCTTGAGTATGATCCCCCTCCAACTGGCCGGGAACCTGCCGTTTCTGGCCGTGGCGCTCTTTGTCGCGGGCCTCTCCGTCGCACCGACGATGGTGACGACCATGGCCCTCGTCGAAGCGCACGTACCGCGCACCAAACTGACCGAGGGCATGACCTGGACCAGTACCGGGCTCGCGGTCGGCGTGGCGCTCGGCTCGTCGGCCGCCGGCTGGGTGGTCGACGCGGCCGGGGCCGAGGCGGGGTACGGGGTGCCCGTCGCGGCGGGCGCGGCCGCGGCCGTGGTGGCGTTCCTGGGGTATCGCCGGCTGCGCGGGCCGGTACCGAGTCGGGGAGGGCACGGGGCGGATGACCAGGAACCGTACGACGGCCACAAGAGTGTGGCGTAACTGGGCGGGGACCGTTACGGCCCGTCCGGCCCGCGTGGTGTCCCCGGCCTCCGTCGAGGAGGTGACCGGGATCGTACGCCGGGCGGCGGCGGAGGGGCTCAGGGTCAAGGCCGTCGGTACGGGCCACTCCTTCACCGCGGTCGCCGCCACCGACGGGGTGCTGATCCGCCCCGATCTGCTCACCGGCATCCGGGAGATCGACCGGACGGCAGGCACCGTCACCGTGGCGGCCGGCACCCCGCTGAAACGGCTCAACACGGCGCTGGCCAGGGAGGGACTGTCGCTCACCAATATGGGCGACATCATGGAGCAGACCGTCGCGGGCGCCACCTCCACCGGCACCCACGGCACCGGCCGCGACTCGGCCTCCATAGCCACCCAGATCCGGGCGCTGGAACTCGTCACGGCCGACGGCTCGCTGCTGCGCTGCTCGGCCGACGAGAACCCGGAGGTCTTCGCCGCCGCCCGGATCGGGCTCGGCGCGCTGGGAGTGGTCACCGCGGTCACCCTGGCGGTGGAGCCGGTCTTCCTGCTGACGGCCCGTGAGGAGCCGATGACCTTCGACCGGGTCACGGCCGAGTTCGACCAGCATGTCGCGGAGAACGAGCACTTCGAGTTCTATTGGTTCCCGCACACCGGCAACTGCAACACCAAGCGCAACAACCGGAGCGCGGGTCACGCGGCGCCGCCCGGTCGGCTCAGCGGCTGGATCGACGACGAACTCCTCTCCAACGGGGCCTTCCAGGTGGCCTGTTCGCTCGGCCGGGCCGTTCCCGCGACCATCCCCGCCCTCGCCAAGATCTCCAGCCGCGCCCTCTCCGCCCGTTCGTACACGGACATCCCTTACAAGGTCTTCACTTCCCCGCGCCGGGTGCGCTTCGTGGAGATGGAATACGCGCTGCCGCGCGAGGCCGCGATCGGGGCGCTGCGCGAGGTCAAGGCGATGATCGAGCGTTCGCCGCTGCGGGTGAGTTTCCCGGTGGAGATACGGACGGCTCCGGCGGACGACATCGCGCTCTCGACGGCGTCGGGCCGGGAGAGCGCGTACATAGCGGTGCATCTGTACCGGGGCACGCCGTACCGCTCCTACTTCACGGCGGTGGAACGGATCATGACCGCGCATGGCGGCCGGCCGCACTGGGGGAAGATCCACACCAGGGACGCGGCCTATCTGTCCGGGGTATATCCGCGCTTCGGTGAGTTCTCGGCGGTACGGGACCGGCTGGATCCGGACCGGCTGTTCGGGAACGACCATCTGCGGCGGGTCCTCGGGGGTTAGGGCGTGCCGGGGTCGCCCGTTCCGGGGTCACTCGTTCCGGTACCGCCGGTGCCGTGGGAGGGGGTCGGCGCCGGACTGAAGGTGCCGGAACCGGAGGGAGCGGTGGAGGGCGTGGTGGTCGGGGTGGGTGACGGATCCGTACTGCCGCCCTGTCCCGTGCCCGTACCCGAACCCGTATCCGCGCTCGGTCCGGTGCCGGGCGAGCCGCTCGGGTCCGTACCTCCGGTGCCGCCCGACGACCGTTCGTCCGGTGTCCCGCTCGGATCCCCGCCGGGGCCGGGGGAGTTGGCGGGGTCCTTCGACGGGGTGGAATCGCCGCCACCGCCGCGTACGACATATCCGACGGTCGTCCCCTCGCCTCCGTTCAGATCCCGCCCGGCGGCCAGTTCGAACCCGGTGATGCCGACCATGGCCACCACGAAGACGACAACGGCCGCGCGGAGCGGTCGCTTCCAGCCCCGTACCCGGGTGCCATGGGTCGTGGCCTCCCCGAACTCCCCGTCCGGCACCGGCGGATCGCCGGGATCGTCCCGTACCGGCACCTGCCGGCCTCCCGGTTTCGCCTGGACGGTGACCTCGCGCAGCTGCTCGCCGGTGCGCCGGAACAGATGCTGGAAGACCGGGCCTCCGCAGGTGGCGATCAGACTGACCACACCGGCGCCGGCGATCGTCCCGTACACACCCAGCCGGGAGGCGAGCACGGCCGCCGCGACCGTCGCGAGCGTGCTCCCGGCGACCTGCGCGACGCTCAGATCGAGCCGCTGTTCCCGCCCGTTACCGGATACCTCGCTCTCGTCCTGTCGCGTACCGCTGCCCGACCGCTGATCCATCTACCGTCCCTGATCGCCCATCTGTCCCACCTTGCACCAGGAAAGGACAACTGGGCGAAACGGATAGTTCCGATTTTGGGGATTCTGTGAAGCAGGACACCCGTTCGGGATCGTCACCGAGACCCAACTCCCCTACCCTGGGAGAACTTGGGCGGCGCGCCGGTCCACCCCCGTGGCCCGAATGGAGTACTGTGGCGAGCCCTGGGGCCGGACTCCCTCATGGGCGTCCGGGACCTACGGGAAGGGGGCCGAACGTGGCACTCGATCCGGCGGAGCCGTGGCACCGTACGGGCACCTGCTGCAGAGAGTGACCCAGTACGTCACTCTGCGTCGCAAACAGGTAACCGTGCCATCGGCGATCCAGGACCCATGCCCGACACGCCGGGCAGCAGCACGGAAAGGTTGTGGCAGGCTGCACCCGGGCAGGCCACACTCGACTAGCGGAAGCAGCGACGCACGTGACGTCGGCAGGCACCACCCGGGAGGTCCCCATGCCCGAACTGCGTGTCGTGGCCGTCTCCAACGACGGCACACGACTGGTGCTCAAAGCTGCCGACAGCACGGAATACACGCTTCCGATTGATGAGCGGCTGCGCGCCGCCGTGCGCAATGACCGCGCCCGTCTCGGCCAGATCGAGATCGAGGTGGAGAGCCACCTCAGACCGCGTGACATCCAGGCGCGGATACGAGCAGGTGCCTCCGCCGAGGAGGTCGCGCAGCACGCCGGAATCCCGGTGGACCGGGTCCGCCGCTTCGAGGGACCGGTGCTCGCCGAGCGCGCCTTCATGGCGGAGCGGGCCAGGAAGACGGCCGTGCGCCGGCCCGGCGAGAACACCGGGCCCCAGCTCGGTGAGGCCGTGCAGGAGCGGTTGACGCTGCGCGGCGCCGACAAGGAGACCGTGCAGTGGGACTCCTGGCGCCGCGACGACGGCACCTGGGAAGTCCTGCTGGTCTATCTGGTCGCGGGCGAACCGCACTCCGCGAGCTGGACGTACGACCCGCCCCGGCGGCTCGTACAGGCCGTGGACGACGAGGCGCGCGCGCTGATCGGTGACACCGACGACACGGTCGCCGCGAAGGAGCCGAGCTTCCCGTTCGTGCCCCGGATCGCGCGGCTGCCGCGCGACCGGCCGCTGGATCGTTCCCTCGACCGGCAGCTGGAGCGGCCGGTCGCGCCCGAGCCGGAGGACACGAGTGAGCGCGACTCGCTGACCAGCCTGCTGGAGGCGGTGCCGAGCTTCCGCGGCGACATGGTGGTGCCCGAGCAGCCCGTGGGCCCGGCCGCGGACCAGGAGGAGGAGCCGGACGCCGAGGAGCCGGTGGCGCCCGCCGCCTCCGCCGGTGCCGGATCGGCGTACGCGGATGTGCTGATGCCGCGTTCGGTGGCCGGTCACCGGGACCGGCTCACAGGTACGACGGACCGCCAGGCGGAGGCGGACGGCGTACGTCCGGGCCGGCGGGCCGCGGTGCCGAGCTGGGACGAGATCGTGTTCGGTACCCGCCGCAAGAAGCAGGATTAGCACGTACGTACAGCGGGAGCGGAAGGGGCCGGTGCTCACCAGCGGTGGTGAGCACCGGCCCCTTCGGCGCGCTCGGGAGCTACCGCGGTCCACCGGGGATCCCGCTCACTGGGGATCCGGCCCCTTGGCGACCGGGCGTGACGTGTCGGCGGACCACTCGGACCACGAACCCGCGTACAGCGCCGCCGGGATACCCGCGATCTCCAGGGCCAGCACCTCATGGGCGGCCGAAACACCCGAGCCGCAGTAGACGCCGACCTTCGAATCACCGGTGACCCCCAGCGCCGCGAAGCGTGCGGCGAGGTCCTGAGCCGGGAGGAACCCACCGCTTTCAGCCACATTCTCTGTGGTCGGCGCCGACAGCGCGCCGGGGATATGGCCGCCGACGCGGTCGATCGGCTCGACGTCACCGCGGTAGCGCTCGGCCGCCCGCGCGTCCAGCAGCAGCCCCTCACGGGCCAGGGCCGCCGCGGCGTCCGCGTCCAGCAGCCCGAGCGCGCCGGGCGCCGGGGTGAAGTCGCCCTCCTCCGGTGCGGGGATCTCGGTGGTCACGGGGCCGGTCCAGCCGGCCAGTCCGCCGTCCAGGACACGGACGTCCGGATGGCCCGCCCAGCGCAGCAGCCACCAGGCGCGGGCCGCCGCCCAGGACTGCCCGCCGTCGTACACCACGACCGGCCTGTCCTGCGAGACTCCGGCCCGGCGCATCGCCGCGCCGAAGGCCGCGACCTCGGGCAGCGGGTGCCGGCCGGCCGGACCCGGCGGGCCGGCCAGCTCCTGGTCGAGGTCGATATGGACGGCGCCCGGCAGATGCCCGGCCTCGTACTGCCCGCGTCCGGGCGGACCGCCGAGCTGCCAGCGGGTGTCGAGCAGGACGGGCGGGCGCGGCCCGGCCGACTCGCAGGCGAGTTCTGCTGCGGTGATGATGGCTGTCATGGGCGCCATCCTCCCGCACGATCCGAGCCGCTCGTAACGGTGAAGAAACGGGGGGTAAACAGCGAATCGAGATCCCGCCAAATGCGGCGCGGCCATCCGGCGCGGGATGCGGGTGGGTGACAGCATCTCCACGGCCGTACGGCCATGACACGGCGGCTCGCGTTCGGCACGGGGCCGCCACCACGAAGGTCCGAGGAGAGAGTGACGATGACCGAGGCAGCGATCCGGCGCACACCCGGCACGCCCTGCTGGGTGAGTCTGATGGTGCACGGCCTTGCCGCGACCGAGGAGTTCTACGGAGCGCTGTTCGGCTGGGAGTTCCAGCCGGGGCCGCAGCAGCTGGGACCGTATGTCCGCGGACTGCTCGACGGCAAGGAGATCGCGGGCATCGGCCAGCTTCCGCCGGACCGGCAGCTTCCCATCGCCTGGATGACCTATCTGGCCACGGACGACGCGGATCTGACGGCCGAGTCGATCAGGAGCTGCGGCGGCACCGTCGGTGTCGGACCACTGGACGCGGCCGAGGCCGGCCGGATGGCCATAGCCTCGGACCCGTCGGGGGCGGTTTTCGGGATCTGGCAGGCGGCGGCGCATATCGGCACGGCCGTGGCCGGGGCCCATGGCACACCGATCTGGAACGAACTGATCACGCGTGAGACATCCACGGTCGGAAAGTTCTACGAAGCGCTCTTCGCTTATGACGTGGAGTCGGTCGTCTCCGCCGACTTCGACTTCCTGACGCTGCGTCTGGAGGGCCGGCCCGTCGCCTCGCTGCACGGCGTCGGCCGGTCGCTCAGCCGCGATCTGGGCTCGCACTGGATGACGTACTTCGAGGTGGACGACACGGACGCCGCGGCGGCGCTGGTGACCGAACTGGGCGGGCGGGTGATCACGCCACCGAGCGAGGGCGCGTACGGGCGGCTCGCGACCGTCGCGGACCCGGAGGGCGCGGTCTTCACGATCGTACGGTCGGCCACGCACTGACCCGTGGCAACCGGCGGCTCCCAATGGCGTGAGCGGCCGGGCACGGAAGCGGCGGCTCGGACCCGGGACGTCCGAGGTCAGACCGGGAGTACGTCCGGGGAGAGGGTGGCGGCCCGCGCGCCGGCCGCGGTCATCCGGCGGCGGTGATGGCGCCGGCACAGCACCTCGTACCCGACCTCGTTCCCGTTCTGGTGAACATCCCCGACCACGACCTGCGCTCCCTCGACGACCATGACGCCGCCGACCGTCCGCGCGTTGTGCGTGGCCCGCGCGCCGCACCAGCAGAGCGCCTCGACCTGAAGGACCTCGACCCGGTCGGCCAGCTCCACCAGCCGCTGCGATCCGGGGAAGAGCTTGGAGCGGAAGTCGGTGGTGATACCGAAGGCGAAGACGTCCAGTTCCAGATCGTCCACCACCCGCGCGAGCTGGTCGACCTGCTCGGGGGCGAGGAACTGGGCCTCGTCGGCGATGACATAGTCGCACCGGCCGCCCCTGGAGAGCCGGTCCACCAGATACGCGTAGAAGTCGAAGCCCTCGGCGGCCTCGACGGCATCGGTCACCAGGCCCAGCCGGGAGGAGAGCTTGCCCTCGCCCGCGCGGTCGTCGCGGGTGAAGATCATGCCCTGGAGCCCGCGCGCGGAACGGTTGTGCTCGATCTGAAGAGCGAGGGTGCTCTTTCCGCAGTCCATCGTTCCGGAGAAGAACACCAGCTCTGGCATGAGGGGGTGACGGCCTTTCGGTGACAGGAGGAGTGCCTGGAAGCCGCGAGGAGCGGTCCTTCAGGCGCTGGGGCCTGTCGGCGGATCTTCGCGGGACAGGCCCTAAGAGCGTACTTCGAGAAGCGGGACCAGCTGTTCGACGGGGGTCATCGAACCATGCATCCCGACCATCGCCGACTCGTGCGGCTCCTGTACGGAGGCGGTGATCACCACATCGTCGTGGGCCGCCGCGACGACATCGCCGATCCGGCCGTACACCCGCTCGTCCATCGCGCCGGGCGGTCCGAACCAGCCCGCCGCGATCGCCTCGTCCCGGCTCGCCACCCAGAAGCGCTCGCCGAGCACCTCGCGCCAGACGGTGAGCACATCGGACTCGGCGCCCGGTACGGCGTAGACATGGCGGGCCCGGCCCTCGCCGCCGAGCAGCGCCACTCCGGCGCGCAGCTCCCAGTCCTCGTCGAAGTCGATGCGCGACTCCTCGTCGAAGGGGATGTCGATCATGCCGTGGTCGGCGGTCACATAGAGGGCGGCCCGGGGCGGCAGTTGCTCGGCGAGGCGCTGGACGAGCCGGTCGACATACATCAACTGACCGCGCCAGGCGTCGGAGTCGACGCCGAAGCGATGCCCCTTGCCGTCGACCTCGCTGTAGTACGTGTAGACCAGCGACCGGTCCCCCGCGCCGAGTTGCTCGGCGGCCAGATCCATCCGCTCCTCGCCGGAGAGCCGGCCGAGGAAGGTCCCACCGCTGAGCGCGACCTTGGTGAGCGGGGTGTGGGCGAACGTCGGCGACGAGACCTGGGCGGTGTGGACACCCGCGGCGTCGGCGAGCTGGAAGACGGTGGGGTACGGCTGCCAGACGTGCGGATCGGTCCAGGGCTTCCAGCGGAGCTGGTTCATCAGCGCGCCGGTCGCGGGGTCGCGGACCGTGTAGCCGGGCAGGCCGTGGACGGCGGGCGGCAGCCCCGTACCGACGGAGGCGAGTGAGGTCGCGGTGGTGGCCGGGAAGCCCGCGGTGAGCGGGCGTCCCGTGTTGCCGCGTGAGCTGCCGAGCAGCGAGGTCAGATAGGGCGCTTCGTCCGGGTGTGCCGTGATCTGTTCCCAGCCGAGGCCATCGATCAGAAAGACGCAGTTCCGGTCGGCGGGGGTCAGTTCGGCGAGGGCCGCGGTCAGGTTCGGTACGCCCTGGCCAGCCGCGAGCGTGGGCAGCAGATCGGCGAGCGAGCCGCTGCCGTACTCGGGCAGCGGCGCGGAGTCGAGCGCGAGCGGAACGGGGTCCTGCCAGAGGGCTTCGGCGGCCATCAGCGGCCGGGCGCCGTGCCGGCGGCGGTGGCTTCGGAGAGGGCCTGGGCGAACGCGAGCGTCTGGCGGACGGTGTCGGGGCCGTCACCGGCCTCGCTGACCCGCAGGCTCAGATCGTCGGCGGTGGAGCTGCCGGTGTAGCCGTGGTCCGCCTCGCAGTTGGGGTCGCCGCAGGCGGCGGGCTCCAGATCGATCCGGGAGACGGCGCCCCAGCCGATGGTGAGGACCACTTCACGCGGCGGGGTGCCGGGGGTGTACGACTCCGGGTTGGCGACGACACGGCTGACCACGACCGACGAGATGCGGTCGAGCTTGACCGACTCGGTGGAGGTGGTGGCGTACGGGGTCGGGGAGCTGGCGTCGGCGGTCTGCTCGTCGGTGTGGCTCACGATGAAGCGGTGGGCCGTCAGCACGAGGACGGTGACATGCCTGCGTACCTCATTGGCGTCGAAGGTGGTCTCCTGATGCACCACGTACGACGCGATCGGCTCGCCACCGACGGCGGCCTCCACCGCCTCGGCCACGAGAGCCGGGTAGTAGCCGCTGCGCTCGATCGCCGTGCGCAGCCCCTGGGTCGTCGTACCGGTCTTCGCCATGGGCTCCATCCTACGGTGGCCGGATGGCTGCCGGAGACGCTCCGTACGGGCCTCATCCGGCCGGAACCGCCAGGTTTCGACCGGCGGCCGATCAGTAGCTGGGAAGCCGGCGCGGGCCGAGGTCGTCACGGGCGGGCGGCGGTGCGAGCCGGACGTTCGCGCCGAGGACGGTGAGTCCCCGGGTGGCGACCACCACGGGCTCCAGGGTGACGGAGACGATCTCGGGGTGGTCGTCGACCAGCCGGGAGACCCTCAGGAGCAGTTCCTCCAGGGCGGGGGTGTCGACCGGTGTGGAGCCGCGCCAGCCGAACAGGAGGGGCGCCGAACGGATGGATCTGATCTGCTCGGCGACATCGCGGTCGGTGGCAGGTACGAGCCGGTGGGCGAGATCGCCGAGCAGTTCGGAGGGCGCTCCGGCGAGCCCGAAGGAGAGCACGGCTCCGGCGGCGGCGTCGATGGCGGCCCGTACGACGGTGTCCACACCGCGCGGGGCCATGGCCTGGACGACGGGCCGCAGCTCGGCGGGGCCGCCGAGCGTCTCGGTCAGCTCGCGGTGGGCGAGGCGCAGTTGTGCCTCGTCGGCGAGGTCGAGTCGTACGCCCCCGAGGTCGGAGCGGTGGCGCAGATGGGGTGCGGTGGTCTTCAGCGCGACGGGGTAGCCGAGCCTGTTCGCCGCGGCGACGGCGTCATCGGGGCCGGGCGCGGGGAGGGTGGGGCGTACGGGGATGCCGTACAGCCCGAGGAGTTCCCGTGTGCCGGCGGCGTCGAGCGATACGCCGTGGCGGTCGGGGGTCTCACCGAGCAGCCGCTCGATGAGCAGGGCGGCGGCGCTCTGGTCGATGGTGTCGTCGAGGGATTCGGGCACCTTGCCGGGCTCGGCGCTCTGCCGTCGCCACTGCGCGTAGCGGACGGCTTCGGCGAGCGCGCGGACGGCGCGTTCCGCGGCGGGGTAGGCGGGGATCCGGCCGGAGGCGGCCGGCGCGGGGGCGGGCGGGCCGGCGAGGGTGGCGGCCTCGCCGGCCGGTCGCGGGGGCGGGGCCGTGGTCCCGGGAGCGTCCGCGGCCGGGCCCCGCGCGCTGCCCTCCACCGCCGCCAGCGCCTCGGCCAGACCGCCGATCTCCACATGGACCACCGCGACCGGCTTCCCCGGGGCGCTCGCCACGGCCTCGCGCAGCGCGGTGCCCACGGCGCCGCCGTTGGCGGGGTCCGCCGTGCCGGTCTCCCCCACGTGCGGGATCGCGGTCACCACGACCGCGTCGAAGGCCGGGTCGGACAGGGCCGTCGTGAGGGCGGCGCGGAAGTCCTCCGGGGTCGCGGCGGTGGTGAGATCGCGTGGCGGCGAGGGGCGCAGGCCCTCCGTCAGACAGGCGTCGTAGGTGAGCAGACCGAGGGATTCGGAGTTGCCGAGGATCGCGACGCGCGGTCCGGCGGGCAGGGGCTGGGAGGCCAGCAGGAGCCCGGCGTCGACCAGTTCGGTGACCGTGTCGACCCGGATCACCCCGGCCTGCCGCAGCAGCGCCGAGACGGTCGTGTCCGGGATACGGGTGACCGGGACCGCGTGGCCGGGCGGCGCGCTGCCGCTGTGGCGCGCGCCCTTGACGACCACGACCGGCTTCAGCGCCGCCGTACGCCGGGCGAGCCGGGTGAACTTCCGCGGGTTGCCGATCGATTCGAGGTAGAGGAGGGCGACATCGGTGTCCGGGTCCTCGTACCAGTACTGGAGGATGTCGTTGCCGGAGACGTCCGCGCGGTTGCCCGCGGAGATGAAGGACGACAGGCCCGCGCCGCGCCGATGGAGCCCGGAGAGCAGGGCGATACCGATGGCTCCCGACTGGGTGAACAGTCCGATACGGCCCCGCTCGGGCGGCTCGGGCGCGAGCGAGGCGTTCAGCCGGACCGCCCCGGCGGTGTTGATGATCCCGAACGCGTTGGGGCCGATGATGCGCATCCCGTACGAGCGGGCGTGCCGCACCAGTTCGCGCTGGCGCTCCAGGCCCTCGGCGCCGCTCTCGGCATAACCGGCGGAGAGGACGACCAGGCCACGGACGCCGTGCCGGCCGCAGTCCGCGACCGCTTCCGGCACCCGCTCCGCCGGTACGGCGAGGACCGCGAGGTCGACCGGGTCACCGATCGCCGCGACCGACCGGAAGGCGGGGACGCCGTCCAGCTCGTCCAGGTCCTCGGCGAAGGCGTGGTTCACCGCGTACACGCGTCCGGTGAAGCCCGCTTCGAGGAGATTGCGCAGTACGGTGCGGCCGACACCGCCGGGTACGCGTCCGGTGCCGACGACGGCGACCGAGCCCGGCGTGAGCAGGCGCTGCACCGAGCGCGCCTCTGCGCGCTGCTCGCGGCCACGCTGCACGGCGAGGGATTCGGCGGTAGGTTCGAGGTCCAGGGTGAGGCGTACGGAGCCGTCCTCGAAACTGCGCTTCTGTGTGTAGCCGGCGTCCCGGAACACCTTGATCATCTTGTTGTTGGCGGGCAGCACCTCAGCGGCGAAGCGCCGGATGCCTCGTTCGCGGGCGACCGCCGCGATGTGTTCCAGCAGGGCCGAGGCGACACCACGTCCCTGGTGCGCGTCCTGGACCAGGAAGGCGACCTCGGCCTCGTCGGCGGGCGCGGTCGCCGGGAGTCCCCGCTCGTCGATGCGGTCGTACCGTACGGTCGCGATGAACTCGCCGCCCACCGTCACGGCGAGCCCCACCCGGTCCACGTAGTCGTGGTGGGTGAAGCGGTGCACGTCCCGGTCGGAGAGGCGTGGGTAGGGGGCGAAGAACCGGTAGTACTTCGACTCGTCGGAGACCTGTTCGTAGAAGCTGACCAGCCGTTCCGCGTCGGCGGTGGTGATGGGCCTGATCCGCGCGGTGCCTCCGTCGCGCAGCACCACGTCCGCTTCCCAGTGATCGGGGTACGCATGGTCCGACGGCGTCTCCATGGGCAAAGCCTACGGCGCGTACGGCTCCACGGCCCGGGGTCCGGGGGCGGTGACCGGGGCGTATCCGAGGTCCGTCCGGGGTCGGCACCGGAGCAATTCGTGGCACATGAGACGCTGGTCTAGACATCGTTTTTGAGACTTGAAGGGCAACACCATGGCTGAGCGCCGCGTCAATGTCGGCTGGGCCGAGGGCCTGCACGCCCGTCCCGCCTCCATCTTCGTCCGCGCCGCCACGGCCGCCGGCGTCCCGGTGACGATCGCGAAGGCCGACGGCAACCCCGTCAACGCCGCGTCGATGCTCGCGGTGCTCGGCCTGGGCGCGCAGGGTGGCGAGGAGGTCGTGCTCGCGTCCGAGGCGGAGGGCGCCGACGTCGCCCTGGACCGGCTGGCGAAGCTGGTCGCCGAAGGGCTCGACGAGCTGCCCGAGACGGTCTGAGCACTTCCCGGGACGGTCTGAGACTTCCGGGACATCAGAGCGTATTTCCACGACGGAGCCGCGGGGGGGGGGGTTGGAGGGGCCCGCGGGGGCGGGGGTGGGGGGGGGCCGCGGCAAGCACCCCCCCCGGTAGGAGTTTTTGTTTTTGTG
>NZ_JBFAZD010000030.1:0-107543 GCF_040681655.1 Streptomyces sp. NPDC051662 | reverse complement strand
GTGCGGCGCCGGGGGGCGCGCCGCCCTGTCCCCCCACCCGCCCCCCCGCCCCACGGGGGGGTCCGCACACCCCGCCCGGGCGGCTTCTCCGAACCCACGGGCTGGTCAGTTGACGGTCAGGACCGCCTCGTTGTTCGTGCGGTCCGGGTCGAAGTCGAAGGGAAGCTCGCCGAACGGGGGGTGAATGCTCACGGCACCGGTCGCGCCGGGCACCACGGTGTCGACGCGCACGGAGAACGCGAACGTGTGCTCGGTGTCCTCCAGCACCCAGTACGGCAGGCTGCAGTCGTAGCGCGGGGCGCCCGTCTCCTTCGGGTAGTAGCTGCCGTCGAGGGTGCGCGGGTAGCAGCCGGACGGCACGCCGGTGACCTTGGTGCCCTCGGGCACGATCAGCCGGACGTCGGCGACCGGGTCGCCGGAGCCGAGGTTGCCCAGCCAGGCCGGGCCGTTGTTCTTGAACGTGAGCTCGGCCGTGGCCGTCTCGCCCGCCGCGCCGGAGATGGCGTCACCGGTCACGGAGAAGTCCGCGGTGTTCTCCGCGCCGATCTGGAGGGCCACGTAGTCGTTGTCGGAGTCGATGTCCTGGACGCCGTCGCTCGGCTCGACGCCGATGTCGAGCCGCTCGTTCAGCGCGTGCGGGGCGAGCCGCACCGTCAACGGCTGGGGCAGCTCGAAGGAGTCGCCCGGCGCCAGCACCTGGTCGAACGTGCAGACTGCCCTGGTCGACGGTGCGTAGTCGTTGCCGTCCGACGTGGTGTAGGTGCAGGCGTCGTACCGGGTCAGATCCGTCAGGCCGTACGAGGCGTACAGGCTGACGCTGAACCCGTTCGCGCTCTCGTTGCCGTTGTTGGTGACCTTGAACGGGACCGTCCGCTCGTCGCCGGGCCGGCCGACCTCGATGTCGGCGACGGGGGCGATGGCGAGGTCGGGCCCGGAGCCGACGGTGAGCGTGCTGTCGAAGCTCTCTTGCGGCGCGGTGAGCGTGCCGTCGGGCCCGCCGGTGGCCGTCGCCTCGTAGGTGATCCTGCCCTGCGCGCCGATCTCGGCGCCGTCGGCCGCGCGCACCGTCAGGAACACCTGGTCCTCGTAGTCGCCCCCGATCACGGGCACCACGGGGATATCGCACACCGCGCTCGTGCCGCTCGGCGTGCAGTTGTCGGGCCAGGTCACCTCGGCGACCCCGGCGAGATCGGAGACGTCGACCGTGAGCCTGCCGTCGGTCACTGTGAAGTTGTCGTTGTCGTGGTTGATACCGACGCCAAGGGTGCGGGACTGCGGCTGACCACCGTCGGCGCCGAGCGGCAGCGTTCGCTCGTACGGCGCGTTGATCCACAACTGGTCGGACTGCGGCGGGTCGTCATCAGCGAACGCGGGCGCGGCGAGCCCGACGGTCAGCAGACCGGCGGCCATCGCTATGGTGGCGCCGGATCTGAGACGTACCGGGCGTCTTGCTGAGATCAGTCTCATTGGTCCCCCCAAGGGTGCGGTAACGCGACTGACGCACCGGCAGCCCCGGCGCGCCGGGAGGATCATCACATGGCAGCAGATCCCACCGCGCCCCGGTTTCCGGCCCTGTTGGAGAACACCCGGCTGCCGGCCAACCCGCTCTCTTCTCCCGAGGACATCGAGGACCTGGACGGCTGGACGCCGCACCGGCTGAGGCACTCCGCGCTCACACACAACGCCGACCTAGTACCAGCACGGCGGGTACGACGTGGACGCGGAGTTTGACAGGTGCTGACTGTCGTCGCCGTGGAAACGGCTCGCGCGGCCCCTTCCTGGTCGAAGCTCGCGACGCGTCCCGCGAGGCCGCCCAAGAGTTCCCCATCCAGCCAGGCGCTCATGCTTTCGCACCCCGAGTCCACTGTCCCCGTCCTTCGGATACCGCGATCCCCGCCGCTTGGGTTTGACTTCGAACGCCGCGATCCACGGCTGGTGGCGTGGCGCGATCATCCCTCCGTATCCGGGCAGTGCGCTCAGTCGATTCCGGCGGAAGTCTCGTCGAATGGAAGAGTTCCAGCCTCTTTTCCCTGCCGTGAGCGCGGAATGCAGAATTCGGCACTTACTCGGAGGGTTCCTCCTCTAGTGTGATCGCATGAGCGAAGACCACTCCCTCTTGCTGTCGCCTCTTCGTGCTCTGGTGCCGCACGAGGAGTGGGCAGAGCTGACGCGATATCCGAATCAGACCTACCTGGCTGGACGAGCGCTGCTGCGCCAGGGTGAGAAGGGAACTCACGTACTCGCACTGCTCGGTGGACTGGTAAAAGTCGTCCGAACCGACCGCGACGGGCGGCAGCGGCTGCTCGCATTCCGCGGGCCTGGCGAGATCTTGGGTGAGATGGCGCTTCAGGGTGTGGGCGTGCGAATGGCCAGCGTGTGGGCAATAAGCAAATGCAAAGCCGCCCTTGTCTCTGGAGAGGATTTCCGGCGCTTCGTGGACAATCACCGGCTCGCCTATCCGCTCGCTGTGATGGCCTCCCGTCGACTGCTGGAGCAGACCGAGATCCATGACGGGGCTGTGCACGAGCGACTCGCCGTGGCCCTGCTTCGTCTGGTCGAGGTGTCCGGCGGAGAGCGGTCCTTCGACCTCACCAGGGAAGACCTGGCTCAGCACATCGGTGTGGGCCGTAAGGCCGTCAGCAAGGCGCTGGAACGGCTCGGGCAGGACCGGGTGGAGGCCGGGAAACGCCGGATCGAAGTGACCGGCGTGGAAGAGCTGCGCGAGATGATCGTCGGCCGCGCCGGCCCAGGAGCGCGGTGTGGCTCACGTCACTCCTCGTCCGGTCCTGCGGCGCAGAACGTTCCCGCGCTCACTGTGAAGCTCGAAACGCGAGCCACCGCACGCACGAGCGCCCCGGCCCGATCTCCGAGAGGTCGGGTGGGCTTCACAGAGGAGTGACATGCGCGAGTTCACCAGCGAACTGCCCGGGGGCATCGCCCGCCCCTACACCCACAGCCGTCCGCTGCCCGCCTACCGGGGCATCCTGGCCGTGGACGCCAAGGACTTCACGGGACGCCCGGCGATCGAGCATGAGGCCGTCAGCCGGGCCGTACCCGAGCTTCTCAAGACCGCGCTGTCCAGGGCGGAACTGGGGGACCTCTGGGAGGACCGCACATTCCCCGCCTCGACCGGTGACGGCTACGTCTTCGGGTTCGACCCCACACAGATGCCGTTCGTGATCCACCCGCTGCTGCTCACGCTTCAGGACGTACTGACCGACTACAACGTCCTGTCCTACGGGGCGGTGCCCATCAGGCTCCGAGCCAGTGTGCACGTCGGCCCGCTGCCCGACACCGGCGACGAGTTCAGCGGCAACGGCACGGCGCGCAACGACACGCACCGCCTGCTCGACTCACGTCCCGTCAAGGCCGTACTCGCCTCTCACAAGGAGAACATCACCCACGTCGCGGCGATCCTCTCCGACCGGTGCTACGAGGACGCCGTCGCCGGTGGGTACACCGGGCGCCATCCCGACCACTTCGTGGAGGTGGCCGCGACGGTCGACGGCAGGCCGTTCTCCCAGCGCGCCTGGATCTACGTACCCCAGCCGTCCGGGCCGCTCTACGAGGAGACCTCGGACGCCGACACCACCGAAAAGCCCGCGCCGGAGGCGGTCCGTCCGCGGCCGTACGAGGACACACCGACCCCTCAGGCGAGCAACAGCGCCCCCAGCGGCAACATCAACACCGGCACGGTCCACGGTGGACAGAGCGTGGCCAACCACCATGTCGCTGGCGATCACGTGGAGGGCAACAAGGCCGGCCGTGTCCGCGGTTTCCAGGGAGATCAGGTCCGCGGCAACAAGTACCAGGGGCGGCCGTGACCCCGGACGAGGAGTCGCAGCCGGTGGAGCCGCCCGGTTTGGCAGCACCGGCCGCGCCGCAGCCGCCACCCGACGACGGTCCGTCGCGTACCGAGGCCGAGCACGACGTCCCCGAGCTGCTCGACGCCATCGGCGCGGCCGCGAGGGGTCCGCTCTCGTTCGTGTACGCCCCGCGAGGAAACGTCAACTCCGGAGCTGTCCACGGCGGCCAGCGTGTTCACAACGGGGTCGCGAACGAAGGGCGGGGGCCCCGGGAAGGCAGGGTGCGCGAGGGGCCCGTCCCTGAGGCGGAGGTGCGGGCCGCCGCCTTCGGGTTCGCGCGACCCGACTGGTTCGGCGGAGCCCTCGCGGAGTTGAAGAAAGGGCCGCTCTTCCTGGCCGGGCGGCCGGGTTCGGGCCGGCGCACCGCGGCGCTCAACCTCCTGCGCGAGAGCTGTGGGGAAGGGGCCCTGCTGCGGGCATTGGACAGCGTCACCGAACTGGACCGCTGGCAGCCCACCGATCCGTCGGCGCGCGGTTACCTGATGGACGGCCTGTTCCCGTCCCGGCCCCTCGGCCCCGGTGTCCTGGGGCATGTGCGCTCACTGCTCAAGAAGGCCACGGCGCACATGGTGATCATGCTGCCTGATGACGCGGCGCTGCTGCGTCGCCTCGAACAGGACCTGCACGTCCGTCCCATCAGGTGTGTACCGCCGCCGCCCGCGATGGTCTTCGGCAGCTACTTCGAGGAGGCGGTTCCGGATCAGCGGGAGCGGGAGCGTCTGCTGTCGGCGCTGAACCGGCGCCATGAGCTGAGCGAACTGCTGGTCCCGGAGCTGGTGCCGGCCGAGGTGGTGGAGCTGGTGACGGCCATCGTGACGGCTGATGGTGACCCGGACGCGCTCGGTGACCTGGGGGGCCGGCTGAGCTACCGGGCCGAACAGGAAGTTCCCGAACTCATGCGGAAGTTGCGCGGCGACCCGGACGCCCTGGCCTTCTTGCTGGCCGCCTCCGTCTACGAGGGCCTGGACCACCGACTCGTCAGCGAGGAAGCCGCCCGCTTGCTGAAGCTGTCCGAGGGCCGGCTGACGGCGGAGCTGCCGCCGACGGACTCCTCAGGAGCCGAGAAGACCGGGCGGCCCAACCCGGACTTCGTCTTCCGGCGGTCCCTGACGGATCTGCTGCACATCGTTCGCGCCGTCCGCCAGGAACGCGCGATCAGCACGGAGGGAGCCTACGCGCACAGTGTGCAAGGGGTCGTGTTCGTCAGGCATCGGCAGGCCGAGGCAGTGCTCAGACATGTGTGGCGTGAGTACGGACAGTTGTCGGACCTTCTGGTCGAGTGGCTGCGGGAAGTGGAGCGCTCCACCGAACTCACCCGTCCAGTGGGCCAGTTCATGGGCAGGGCGGCGAGGTGGGGAGGCGGACGGCGCGCACTGCGGCACATCCAGGCTCTCGCCGAGTCGGACCGCACGACCAGCCGTCTCATCGCGGCGAACGCGCTGGGCATCGCGGCCGAGGACCCGGTACTCGTCGCGGAGGTGCGCTATCGCCTCCAGCGCTGGAGCCTGGCGGTCGGCGTCCACCTGAGGACGACGGTGGCGTACACCTGCGGTGCGGAGTTCGGGCTCTCACGCCCGGACCTGGCCCTGCGGCTTCTTCACGATCTCCTCCTCGGCGTGCGGAGCCGTCCTGGCGAGAGGAGCCAGGACGACGGCAAAGTCCTGCTGGCCGTGCGGGTGGCGATCCTGAGCCTTTTCCAAGCCGGTAACGAGGCGAAGGTGTTCGGCCGGCTTGTCGAATGGCTGGACGCGGAGCGATGCGACGCGGAACAGGTGCTTTCGCTGTTCGGCCAGTTGCTTCTGTATCCGGGGTGGTTCATGCGGAGACTTGCGGATAAGGCCCCGGAAGCGGGGGCGATAGTCGAAATCGTCCGTCGTGCGTTGAACACAGAGAGTTCGTTCGACGCGACCTGTGCGGCACTATTGCGCTGGGCCGACTGGGCGCGATGGGACGAAACGCAGTTCAGCGCGGTGGAGAACTTGTTTGCCGCATTGGCTCGTGCCATGCGATTCGGCGAATTCCGGTTGTTCGTCGAAATGGATGAAACGGGCGCGGACGGGTGGGCCGGACTGAAGACGGCGCGGGCTTCGCTCAGCAGGTGGCGCGCCGGTGAACGAGGGGAGGCGGCATGAGCGACGAGTCAACCGAGCGTCTCTACTTCCGGGTCGCCGGCCCGCCCTGGCGGGAAATCCTCCGTCAGCGCTGGTCCGCGCCAAGGGACTGGTCCCTGGTGCTCAGGGACGAGGCCGGGGACTACCGCTTCCTCGGCCGTGGTGGGGATCCGGACGACGCCGGAGTCTACGGACCCGCGCCGGACGAGGCGGCTCCGCCCGGCCTGGGCGGACGGTACACCGATGTCTTCCGGGTGGACACGACCGAGCACGTGGACACGCGAGCGGTCGGCCTTCCCACCGTGTACGGAACGGAATCGGTGGATCTCTGGGTCTCGTGGTGGGTCCACGACCCCGTACGCGTCGTGCGCACGAGGACCGCGCACGGCTGGCATGTCGTGCGGACCCGTCTCACCGGCGCCCTGCACCACTTGGCCGAGGCACAGGCGGTGGCCGGCAGCGGGCTGGGGGCCCCGGAGATCATGCAGTACCTCGGCGTGCCGCAGCGCCTGGACGAAACGGGTCTGAGCTACCGGGTGTTCGACGTACGGCTCCGTGAAAGCGGTGAGGAACTGCTGCTCGGTCAGGAGGCGGGCGAGGGAGTCCGCTACTCCTGGACGACCAGCCGTCGCGGGGAGTACGAGTTCTGTCTCCAGGCGCTGCACGCCGGGCCGGTGTCCCTGGCGGCGCTCTGGCTCCTCAGACATCCCGACCAGGTGCGCCAGGTGCTGGACTGGTCGGTCGACCACCAGAGTCTGCTGAGCCCTCCGCGCAGTGACTGGCAGGAGGAACTGGCCGTACTGCTGGGCACGCTGACCGATCAGGAGCGCAAAGAGATTTCCTACATCCTGCGGGACCGGATCTCCGCGCTCGGCCGTCCTGTTCCCGGCGGGGCAATCTGACGTCAGGATTTGCTCAACAATCGAATCAAAGAGCGAGTGCGCTGTCTTGGGGCAGCGCACTCGCTCTTTCTTTTCATGAGGTTCCGCGAGTCCTTTTCTGTGACTACGGTCACCTGATTTCTGGGCCTCGGGAGCGGATACGTGGACCGATACGCGGGATTCTCGATTCGTCCAGAAGACGGGTGCCCGATCCATTTTCCGGGTGTCCAGAGCATTGAAGGGCGACATGCGAGCAGAAGAGAATCGCAGTACGGACGACGTCATCGCTTTCCCCCGACCGCAGGAGACCGCCGAGTCGGTGGCCGCCCGCCGCGCTGTGCCGGACACCGGCCCTGAGCCGGAGGCCTCCCCGACGACGGTCCTGAACGCCGAACGCGGGATCATCAACACCGGCACCGTCCACGGAGGCCAGCGCGTTACCACCATCGAGCTTTCCGACTACGTCGACGGTGGAGCCGATGGGGACATCTGAGATTCCTCAAGGCGGCGACCTCGATGCTTTCGTAGCAGCCCTGGCCGGCCGGGAGATGGTGGTCGTAGCTCCGCACGGCACCGTCAACACCGGCCTGGTGACGGGCGGTCAGCGGCACACCGTGTCCCACCCGGCCGAGGCCGGCACGGCCGCGGGGCCGATGCGGCAGGGCCCCGTACGGGCCAAGCACCTGGAGACCGCGAGACGGCGCTTTGTGCCGCCGCCCGGCTTCGAGGACGCGCTTGCCGCGCTCGACTCCGGCATCACCGTGCTCCTCGGAGAGCCGGGGACAGGACGTGAGACACACGCCCTCAACCTGCTGGCCCATGGAGGCGAGGAGCCCGTGCTCGTCCGGGTGGACGGGGCCGTCAACTTCTCCCGGTGGGGGCCGCGGGCTCAGGGGGTGCACGGATACCTGGTGATGGAGCCCCCGGACCCGTTCGCGCTCCGGGCATGGGATCTGGCCCGCCTGGAGACATCCCTGGCCGAGGCCGGGGCGCGTCTGATCATCGTGCTGACGGAGGTCCCGGGGCTGGCCGGCGCCTTGGCGGACCACCTGGGCATGCCGGTGGTGCACCACCACCCACCGGACACACGGAAGGTCTTCGGCGCCCATCTCGCCGACGGCGACTCCGACGAGGAAGCGTGCGCCGGGTGGCTGCGGGCCCTGGAGCCGGGCCAACTCGACGAGTTGCTGCCGGAAAGGCTGCCGCCCCGCTACGCGGCGCGGGCGGCGGAGGCCGTGCTCCGGCTGGGTGTCGCAGGCGGAGCGACCGGCGCCGAGGTGTTGCGCCACGTGGCCCGGGCCGAGGGCGCCGAAGTCGTCGCCCGGGCCCAGACGGATCCCGCCCTCCGCGCCGACCTGCTCGCCGTCACCGTCTACGGAGGGCTGCACCGCCGCGTGGTGACGGAGCGTGCCAAGGATCTGCTCGGACTGGCGGGGCCGGGAGGGGAGCAGGAGACCGACGCCCGGAGTTCGCACGGCCACTCGGCGGTCGGTACCCGCCGACGGCCCTGGCCCGAGACCTTGCGGCTTCTCGGGGCGCACCGTGCGCGGTGCGCCGGGGACGGAACCAGGGACACGGTGTCCTTCTTCTGGCCCGCCGTGACCGAGGCCGTGTGGGAGGTCCTGTGCCGCGACCATACGGATCTCCTGCCCCTGCTGCACTCCTGGCTCGCCGGTCCCGGCCCTGAGGCGGAGCAGATCGAACGGGCCGGGCGGGCTGTCGCCGCCATGGCCGTGGCGACCGGTGGCCGGTCCATGGAACACCTGCGTGACCTGGCGCTGGCTCAGTCACACCCGGCTCCTCAGGTGGCGGGATGGTGCCTCGGGGCGGTTGTTCAGGACCCGGCAGCGGGACGGGCAGCGGCTGACCTGCTCGCACAGTGGAGTGTCACGACCGAGGCACCGCTGCGCGAGACAGTGGCCCGCGCCTGCCACCCGGACCGCGGCCGGATCACGGAAGAGCAAGCCCTGTGGTTGCTGCGACGGCTCATGACAACCCTGGGCGACGACACGAACGCCCCTTCCGTCGTCGCCGTCGTCGCGGAGACGCTGGTGCGGCGTTTCGAAGCCGGGGACTCCGGCGCCAGGACAACCGTCCTGCGCCGGATGCGCGACTGGACGCGGTCGGAGGGCGCCCCCAGCCTGCTGACGACCCTCTGCTTTCCCGTGATGGTGAGCACGGACCTCGCGTGGTGGAGCGACCAGATCCTCGCCGACGCCGAGTTGGCATCCAGCACGGTTCAGCTGGCAGCACATGCCCTGAACGAGTCGGCCACCTTCGCGGCCATGCGCGATGCCCTCCTCGACTGGTGTGCCGAGGCGGCCGGTGCGGAGCACCGGGCCCGGGCACTGAGCGAACTCCTCGACGGCTTGGTGGCCGCCCGCCAACCCGGCTTTCTTCGCTGGCTCCTGGCCGTCGAGAGGGGCCCGGACGCGATGCCGGGCAAGGAGCCGGCAGCCCGGGCGCTGGCCGCGTGGCGCGGCGAATCACCTGTCTCGAACTCCGATTGACCAGGAGGACCGATGTCACTAACCCCTCACCCCGGCATCTTCGCCGCCGTCGAGCGTCACTGCGCCGACAGCGAGCCGGCGCCCCCGTTACGTTTCTACGACGGATCGGAACGGGCCGGTGTACCAATGGTCCTGGTACGGGCCCGCCAACTGCTCTACGACCGCTCCGCCCGCACCGAGGCACGTGCGAGCCTGTGGCACCAGATCGCGGAGCGCGCCCACTCCGACGCCGTCGGGCCCGACTGGCCGGAGGCCGTCGTGTGGCTGGGACTCCCGGGGCTCCGCCGCACCGCCTACAAGATCACCTGGCGTTTCCGCGCCGAACGAGGCGACGTCGAGGCCGAACTGATCACCTGCTACCTCGAAGCGCTGGCCGGTCTCGCGGCGGATGACCCCGACCCCGGCGGGACAGTGCTGCGTTCAGCCTGTTCACGCGTGTACGACGTGTGGCGCCACGCTCGCCGCGAAATGGCCGTGGACGACGTGGAGCGGGCCGGCGGTGTTCCCGTCGAAGCGGAGGTGGCGGACTACTGGGAGGCGGACTACGACCCGGTGCCGCGCCACTCCGGGCTCTCGGCCACGGTGCGGATCACCGTTCCCGCTCACCGTGTCGAGGGCGTACGCCTCGGCGCTCTGGCCCGGACCTGGGAAATGGCCGACACCGCCACGAGCGTCGGATTCTCGGGCCGGGGTCGCCAGGTCGCCACGGTCTCTCTGCGCCGCGTACGGAGGAGCGGATGACTGACCGCGTCGAGACGTCCCTCACCTTCCGCGAGATCTTCAACCTTCCGGTCAGCGTCAATCTGCGAACGGCGGCCAGGGCCTTCGGAATGTGCCTGGATACGGCCTACCGGCTGGTGGCCCAGGGCGCCTTCCCCTGCCCCACGGTGCGCGTCGGCCGACGCCACCGCGTGCTCACCGTGGACCTCCTGAGCGCACTGGGCATCGAGGAACGCCCGGTCTTCGCCGACGAGGTCGCCGACGGAGTGGCGCTCACTCTCTTCGACTGATCTCCACCCTCCACCTTCCGCCCTGTCGGCTGCCCGGCCACCGACAGGGCCTCCCAGGACTCACTGCGAAGGAGCCTGCCATGCCCACCTGCCTCGCCATCTGCGGAACCACCGCCGCCGCCGACCCCTCTGGTCAATCCCCTCCGGGGGAGCGGCACCGGTCCACCGTCCTCTACGAGGACATTGTGCGTCCCGCGTGTGCGGAGCTCGGCCTCACCTTCCTGCGAGCGGACAGGCTTACGGAGGCCGGCCTGCCCATGGACCAACTGCTGCGCATGTTCACCGAAGTGGACGTCGTCGTCGCCGACCTCGGCGGATCCGGGGCGGAGCTGTCCTTCGGTCTCGGAGTGCGACACGCCCTCGGTCGGTGCACCGTCCATGTCACGGAAGGAACCGAACAGCTCCCGGGCCCCGGAACGACGCCTCGGATCCCCTTCCCGTCACACGCCGCTGAAACGGTCACCGCCCGGCGGCAGCTGACGAGTGTACTGGCGGAGGTGCTGGGCGGGGGAAGTGTCCCGTCGCTCCCCGGAGGATCGACCCCCGGGCCCGGCGCGGAGCCGACTGCCGGGCCCGGCGCGGAGCCGACTGCCGGGCCCGGTGCGGAGCCGACCGCCGGGGGCGACGAGGACGCCCCCGGCCTGTTTGATCTGGTCGTCGAGGCGGAAGCGCAGCTGGAGGCCGTCTCCGGCGACATGGCCGACGTGGAGTCGGCCATGACGGACCTCGGGGAGATGATGGGGCTGATCGGCGAGGATATGGCCCGTGTCAGCCATCCCGGCGCTTCGATGAATATGCGGATGGCCGTGATCAACCGCCTGGCCAAAGCCATCGACGGGCCGGCCGACGACCTGGCGGCGGCGGCCGAGCGCTTCGCGGCGCGCATGGGGGCCAGTGCTGACGCCCTCCGGGCGTTCCTGGAATGGGCGGCGAATACGCCGCGCCGCGAATGGCCGGAAGGCGCGGAGGGGGTGCTGGAGCAGGTCCTCACGGCCTCCGAGGAAGTACAGGACGCGGCGGGCGCCTTCCAGGAGGTCGTGGCACTGATCAGCATGTTCGGCTCCTCCAGCCGCCAGCTGCGCCGCCCCTCCCGGCAGATCAGCACATCCCTTCAGACCATTTTCCGGAGTGTGGCCGTGCTGGACGAACTGAGGGACCTGGCGGCGGCGCTGAGGGAGTCCTGAGTCTCCTCGGGAGGCGCTGACCTGAGGAAAGACCGGCTGCGGCATCGATGTTCATCGTGTCAGTCAGCTCACCCCCGCCCCGCTCGGTCCGAGGGCGATCAGCTTCCCGCCGGATGCGCGAGAATTCATGTCGGCCGGAGTAGACATTGGGTGTGGTGTGCCTACGGGTTCTCTTGTAGCGGAGATCGAGGCGTCTGACCGCGGGCGATCCCCTTACCTCCGACAGCAGTTCGGTCGGGGCGGCGGAGACAGAAGGCCGACGCGTCATCAGGGTCGGCAAATGGTGTAGCAGTTCCTTCGGGGCCTTGGTGCCGTACGGCACCAAGGCCCCTCCACGCGTTCCATAGGCAGCGGGTTGGATGGGCGTATGACCGCCGGTGACGTCGCGCGCCGACTGCCTGCCGCGAGATCGGTGACGTATTCGATACCCATGATCCAGTCGTGTATATAGAGTTCCACGGCTTCTCCGGAAAGGCCGATCTGAATCGCCCTCCTGGGAAGCGGATCAAGGGACAGTGATCGGTCCGGATCTCATTGGATGCGCACTGGGCTTCTCTTGATTTCCGTCAGCCAGGCATCCTTGTCCGGATGCACCCGACGGTCGAAGTGGCTTAGCGACGAGCGATCCAGTGCCCATTCAAAACCCGCCCGGGTGATCTCGACGGCGAGCACATTCTCTTGGTTCGGCTTGGTCGCCCACCCCGAGCGGTACATCATCCACAGAAAAGAAGGTTTGATCCAGGTCATCCGTTCCTTCTTGAACGGTGCCACAAAGGTCCCTGCCTCGACCGCCCGCTCCGCGATCTCCTGAGAGTACGCCTGGTACACCATGATGCTGGATTCCTCGTAGACGGCCCTTACCCGTCGTGTCTGCCGCTCCGCCTCTGGCTCAGGATGCATCAAAGATCCCGTCCGCGGCCTCTTCCTCCCACGCGGTGGACCGCTGAACGGTGGGACCGTCGACATGTAGGGCGCCGGCTGTATAAGCAGCCCAGAGCAGGTCCTGGCAGCCGAAAAAGGATTCCCCCCAACTGTCTACCCAGACATGAACGCGGGAGGGACCAGCCTGTGTGACGTCCCACCACTCCCAGCCTCTGGAGTCGTCGTCGGGGTCGAAGCGGTAGAGCCAGTTCTGTAGTTCCCATGGTTGGCCCGCGGTGTGATCCATATAGCCGTCGCGGCCGTTGTTCGCGAACTCGGGGGCCCGCTCCTCGTTCGGGTGACTCACGGCGATGAACCAGTCTGGAATGTCGTCAACAGGGAGGGTGTCTGCCTCAAAATCCGCAGTGTGTCCCAGTCGCAAAGCCGGTGAAAGAATTGAACGTAGATGTTTCACGTAGTCAGCGGAGCTGCCGGAGGTGTCAACGATAAATCGAGAGAGGACAGACGGTGCAACTTCAGCACTCGGGCGACTTCGTAGTCGCTCGAACTCCTCTGCCAAACTCTCATTGTTATGCATCATATGAAACCACATCACCCTTCCTGGACCACGCGTCCCGATCCGGGAATAATAGCATCCCTTAGTCCATCGAGCAGCTTGTCTGGAATTCCATAGAGATGTGGCCCCTTTGTGGGGTCAGAGATCTCCGGATATTCCTTCAGAAGGGCCTTCCATTCCTGTCGGGTAAACGCTGAACCGTCCGGGTGGTCATCCTTGTTCTGGGGGAGGGCGTCATTGTGAATGGAATCACGATATGACCGAGGGATATCGTACGACACAATCTGACCGCCGTCGGAACGGAATTCAACGGTGTGCTTGATGTCCCCGCTCATATTGAGGTAAAGCTTCCCGTGGCCTGTGATCGTCACCTCGCCGTTCTCTCCGATGTGGATGCGCCGGCTCAGCGGGTGGTCCGTCTGTTTGCGGTAGACGGTCACCGTGTCGTCCGGGCATCCGATGGGTGCAAGGCCCAGGGGGTCTGCCGAGGTGTGAGGGTTGTGGACGTAGGTGGCGGGGTTCGGGGCGGGTGCGAGACCGAGGGGGTCCGGCGTGAGGTAGCGCGCGGTTTCCGGGTCGTAGTGGCGGAAGTAGTTGTAGTGGAGACCGGTTTCCGGATCGAAGTACTGACCGGGGAAGCGCAGAGGGGTGTACGCGGTGGAGGTGCGGGACCAAGTGGTAGTGCCCCACAGTGCGGTGCGGGTGCGCCAGACGATGTCCCCGGACTCGTCGACGAGTTCGGTGGGCGCGCCGACGAGGTCGGTGACGATGGCGAAGAAGCGCCGGTCGATTTCCGGTTGGGACGCGTCGACCGCGGTGATGCGTTCGGTCTGGGCCAGAGGGCGCAGGCCGGAGTGGTCCCAGGTGAGGACAACCGGGTGGGGAAGGCCGGGTGAGGTGGTGGTCTGTTCGCAGAGAGTGGTGCCGTCCCAGGTGAAGGTCACCTGCTCGACCACGGTGGTGCCGTCGGGAGCGAGACGCTGTTTGGCGGTGCGGCGACCGAGCGGGTCGTAGACGTAGCGCCATCGGGTGCCGTCCGGGGTGGTGACGGCGGTGAGGCGGTCCTCGGCGTCCCACTCGTAGCGCCAGGTGTCAGGTCTGCGTGACAGCCGGGTCTTCTGGCGCAGGACGATGCGGCCGGCAGCGTCGTGTTCGTAGCGGACATTCCCGGCGCGGGTGATGCGCGTGCCGGTGTAGGTGCGCGGACCGATGGCCTCCTGGCCGGGCATGAACGTCGGCCAGGAGGCAGTGGTCTGGTTGCCGGCTTCGTCGTAGGCGTACGTCTCGCTCCAGCCGTCCGCCCGGACCGAGGTGACGCGGTCGGCCGCGTCGAGCTCGAAGCGGCGGGAACCGGAGAGTTCGTCATCGATGCCGGTCAGATGGCCGTCGGCGCGATAGGTGTAGGCACGGCGGTTCAGGCTGCGCCCGCAGGAGGAGATCTCCTGCCCGGTGACGCGTCCCACCGCGTCCCAGGCGGTCGTGAAGGTGAGTATCTCGCCGAACCGGCGCGTCAGCTCGCGTCCGGTCGCGTCGCGGTCGAAGCGCACGTCGTGGCCGCCGCTGGTCTGTCGTGTGAGACGCCCAGCCGCGTCGTAAGCACAGGTGGTGACCTGTCCGGTGGGGGTCACCCGGCGGGTGCGGCGGCCCAGGGCGTCGTAGGCATGGGTGGTGGCCCGGCCGTCGGACAGTTCGGTCTTGATCTGCCCACGGCGGTCGTACTGGTAGATCAGTTCACTGTCCGGACCCGCGGCGTGGATCAGATGGCCGGATTGGTCGTACGAGTAGCTGGTGGTCCGGTCGGCCGCGTCCTTACGGATCACCCGGCCGGAGATGTCGCGCTCGTACCGGATGACCTCGCCCAGCGGCGTGGTACGGCTGGTCACCCGGCCAAGAGAATCGAGATCGTAACGGAGGGTGCGCCCGTCGAAGTCCGTCTCGGCGATGACCCGGCCCGAGGCATCGTAGGCGTAACTCCACGTCAGACCCTGCGGATTGGTCACCATTGTCAGGCGAAGTTCCGCGTCGTGGTCGAATTCGTAGCGGGCGCCGTCCGGGCCGGTGCGCGCCGCGAGGAGGTCGAAATGCGTGTACTCGTAGCGGGTGGTCCGGCGAAGGGAGTCGGTGTGGGTGAGGCAGTTGCCCTCGCCGTCGTAGGTCCACGATTCGGCGGCGCCGTCAGGCCCAGTACGGCGGGAGAGTAGGCCGTCGGGGGTCCACTCGAAGGCAGTGACCGATCCCAATGCGTCAGTGATGCGTACGGGGCGGCCGAAGGCGTCGCGCTGGAAGCGGGTCGTTCCGCCGAGCGGGTCGGTCACTTCCTCAGGCAGGCTGGCGTGGTCACAGCGTACGGTCGTCACAGCGCCGAGTGCGTCGATGACGTTCGCCGGACGGCCGTGTGTGTCGTAGCTGTAGCGCGTGGTGTGTCCCGCGGGGTCGGTGAGCGCGGTCCGGTTGCCTCGCTCGTCGAACTCCTGCTGCCACTTGGCACCGCCCGGTGCGGTGATCTCGGTTGTGTGGCCAGACGGGTCGTGTACGGCGCGGACCTGGCTGCCGTCGGGGCGGGTGAGTGTGGTGAGCCTGCCTTCCTCGTCGTAGGTGTAGGCGGTGGTGCGGCCGAGGGGGTCGGTACGGGTGAGCTGGTTGCCGCGGGTGTCGTAGGTGAAGCGGGTGGTGTGGCCGAGCGGGTCGGTGGTGGCGAGGACGCGGCTGCCGTCGCCGATGAGGTGGTGGGTGGTATGGCCGTCAGCGGTGGTCAGTGTGGTGGTGCGGTGGCCTGTGGCCCGGTTGGGGGAGCCGTAGGTCAGGGTGAGTTGGAAATGGCCGGCCTCGCCGCCCTCGGAGATGACCCGGTGCTGGTCGTCGTAGGTGTAGGCGTAGCGGCGGTTGTTGGAGTCGATCCAGCCTGTCACTCGCCTGTGGTCGTCGTATGTGAAGGTGAGTGTGGCGCCGGAGGGCTTGGTGACGGTAGTGAGGTTGCCGTCCGTGTAGCCGTAGGCCATGACGGGCTGGGCGGGCTCGCCGTCCGTTCCGGCCAGTGCCAGTGTGGTGACGCGGCTCTCTGCCGTCGTCAGCGTCAGGTGGTATCCGGCCGAGTGGACCATCGCCAGGGGGGTGCCGTCGTCGGTGCGGTCGATGCTGACGGTGTTGTCGTTGCGGTCGGTGATCTGGACGAGCCAGGCGTCGCCGTTTTCGCCGGGCTCCGTTTCGGGAGGGGCGGTGAAGTGGCGCGTGAGGCCGCTGCCGGGATCGGTGAGCGTGTAGTCGCCGTTCTCTTCGCGAGCAAGCGATTCGCGTGCGGTGCCGTGCTCCGGGAGTGTCGACACCCCGGGGACGGGGTGGGGGTAGGTGATGAGGAGGCCGTCGTCGGTGACGTGGATGACGCCGTTGGCGTCGATCTCCAGGCGTTCATCGACGGTGGAGGACCAGGACGGGCCGAAGAAACGGCCCGCGATGTAGCCGGATTCCACGCGGCGGGTGAAGGCCAGCGGGAGCGTTCCGGGGAGCACCACATCGGTCTGGGGCAGGAACATCCGGCCAGTGGCCAGGTCGACCGGGTCGGTGCCCTTGGTGGTGCGCTCCTTGTCGGGGCGGTTGAGCGTGCCGTCCGGGGCGTCGTCGACCAGACGGCGGGTCCGGTTCGCTCCGGCGGCCAGGTCGGCGGCTTCCTTCGCGATCCGCGCGGCCTTGACGCCCGCGCCGCCGCCTCCGGTCGCGGCGGTCATCACCAGGTCGGGGACCAGCCTGCCGAAGCCCTCGGCGGGGTCCTTCATGAAGCTGGTGACCATCTGTTTGCCCGCGCCCCAGGGGTCGTTGGCGACCTGGACCAGTCCGGCGACGGTGTTGTTGAGGGAGAGGGCGTATTCCGCGGGGTGCGTGATGTTGTACGGGTCGGTGGGGTTGACGCTGCGTGCGAAAGTGAGCAGTCCCGCAGTGCCCTTGACGATGCCTGCGCCGAAATGGGTTTGCATGACGTCGAGTTCGCTCACGCCGTCGACGGCCTGTTCGGCGTACGACGGTTTCGGCGGCGCTGTGTCCCGGGCCGCGGACACGGCGGCGCGCGCGGTCTCGGCGGCCGTGTTGCGCTGGCGCCGGGCCTCGGCCAGGATCTCCTGCGCCTCTTCCATCCGGGTCTTGCCAGGATCGGTGAACTCGCCCGGTTTGGGCGGCAGGGTGGCCGGGTCGCGTTCGTCGGCAGGCTGCGCGTTGTAGCGGTCGGCGGCCCTGTTGTAGGTGTCGACCTTCGCGTTGTGCGCGTCCCGCGCCTCCTCGGACGCCTTGGTGCCGGCTTTCCACTTGTCTATCGCGGTCTGCGCCTGGCCCTGGGCCCACTCGACGGTCCCGGCGAACGCCTCCAGCGCGCCGGCGGCCTTCCCGCAGGCGTCCGCGCCCTTGAACCACTTCGGCGGTTCGATCGCCACCGTCGCCCGGAAGGCGTCGGCGGCCTCGCCCTTGAGGTCGGCCGAGTCGAGCCCCTTCAGTCCCTGGGCGACGTTGTTGAGCGCCTTCTGGAAGTCCCTGAGATGGGAGGCCGTCTCGCGGAGTTTCGACGGACTGCCGTAGACCAGCCTCGTCTTGTCCTCGGTCTGCCCGAGGTCCATCTCGTCGACCTCGGCGCCCATCCGGTTCGCCAGCGAACGGGACTGGTCGCGTACCCAGTCCGCGCCGGAGTCCCAGCCCGCGTCCTTCAGCCGGTCGGCGGTCCAGTTCCCGGCGTCCTCGACGCGGTTCCCGGCCCACTCCACACCGTCCTCGACCACGTCCTCGACAACATCCGGGGTGAGGTCGCTGATGAAATCGCCGATCCCCATGTTCTGGTCTCCCCCGCTGGTTCTGGATCAGTTTCCCGCGTCGCCCTGCTGCTGTTGTCGGGCGCGTTCCTCAGGTGACGGCCCGAACGTGTCGTCCACCGCCCGGTCGAAGTCGTTCTGGTCGACACCCACGAGGTCGTTCAGCGCGCTCGTACGCTGTCCGCCCATGCCCTCGGTCAGCACCGCCCGACCGGTGTCCTTCCAGGTCTGCCCGGCTTCGTCCCGTGCCTGCTGGAACGACTCCGCGCTGTAGTCCGGACTCAGATAGTCCGGGGTGAGTACGTCGCCCCAGTTCTGCTTGACGATCTCGTCCTCGGAGGCGTGCGGATTGCCGACAGCGGCGTTCACCGCGACCTTCATCGTGCCCTCGACGTACTGGTCCTCCTCCCAGAGAATCCCCGCCGCCAGACCCAGCTTCGCCGCGATGGTGTTGGCATCCTGGATCAGGGCCCGTACGCCCCACTCCCAGCGTTCGCAGTAGTCCTCGAAGTCGACCGACAGGCCGTGATGCCCTGTCTCCATACCGGTCATCGACATACCCGAGAACCCCTTGCCCAGCACCGCCCCTGTACCCGTGCCGACATCCCGTAGCTCGGACACCGCGGCCCGCAGTCCCTTGGTGATCCGCTGGACACTCTCCTTGCCGACCCTCAGGTCCTCCGCGCCCTCACCCATCGGACCCGCCCCCTTGAGTGTCGTCGGCATCGACGGCGACCGCGTCCGGCACGATTCCTGTCACCGGCGGAAACAGCATCGCCCCGTCAGGATCCGCGATATTGATCGCGACCCCGGCCGGCTCGTCCATCGTCGGAATGATCTCGTCCAGCAGCCGCGCCCCGCGCAGCTCGGCGAACTCCCATGCCCGGCCAGTGTCCCGCCCGTCGCCGGAGTCCCGCGCCCGAGCGAACCGGGCCAACGCGCCCTCATCCGTGAACCCACAGATCCAGCGCACCCCACCGAACTCCGCGGTCCACAACCCGCCGGCGTCGACCGGCACCAACACCAGTGCCCGCCGCAACTCCCCGACCAGCGCCCGTGGATCCCCCACCCCCGCCCGCCGCTCAGCAATCCGCTCCACAAGCGCCATCCCGTCGACCACCCGGAACCCCCCTACGCCTCGCTGTCCAACGGCACGCCTTTCGGCACCGTAGGACACGGACCGGTGAACTGGCCACCGAACTCAGGGAACAAACGACGATCTCGGCCAGGCCGGAGAGATCCGGGGCGACCGGGGGCATGGGGCGGCGGCCGTCTGACGCCTGAGCGGGAGGCATACTCCCAGCTCAGGCGCCAGAGATACAGCAACAGCGAAGCCTGCCGGATCGTCGGCATCAACGTGCGGACCGGCAAGAGACAGCGCAATGGCTGGCACTCGCCGCCCACCGGAAAGCCGGAGCCTCCGATCGACGATCTACCGGAACACGTCCCCCCCCGCACTCGAATGCCGCACAGATGGATCACGGCTCGATACACCCAAGGCGTGTTCCGGGAAGCGCTGTCAGCCATCTACGGCGACGCCTGCGACCTGGCTGCGGGGGCCTTCGAGGGTTATCGGGTCCTGAAGCGGCGGAACAGGTTTCGGGCCACATGCACTCCCGGGCCGCCGAAGCCGACGAGGTCGACGCGTCCGTCACCGGTGATGTCGGCGAGGAAGCGGGGGTGGCGGTCGACCCGCCAGCCGCCCGCGTCCTCGTTGTACCCGAATCCGCGGCATACCAACTGGGCCTGCTCAAAACGGCCGTTGCCGTCGTTGTGCGACACCCAGACTCCCTCGTCGCCGAAGCCGACGATGTCCGCGTTGCCGTCGCCGGTGACGTCCGCGAGGAGCCGGAGGTGCTTCTTGCTGGTCCACTTCTGGGCGGCCCCGAAGTCGTTCAGGACGAGCTTGGCGGGTTCGAACGTGCCGTCGTCGCGCCCGCGTGCGACGACGACGCCCTGCGGGCCGAACCCGACGATGTCCAGCGCTCCGGTGCCGGTGGTCCTGACCAGGAACCGGGGGTGCTCCTCGACCGAGCTCCACCCCTGATCGACCCCGAAGTCGTCGAGGACGTAATGAGGGTCGGCGAACGTTCCGTCCTCGTCCTGGAGTGACACCCAGACGCCGTCGTCGTGGCAGCCGACGACGTCGAGCCTGCCGTCGCCGGTGGTGTCGGCGAGGAAACGGGGATGCTTGCCGACGAGCCAGCTGCCCGCCTTTTCGTCGTGGCCGAACGCCCGGAGAGCGGGTTCGTCGGTGAGGGGTGCGAACTCTCCTTCTTCGTCCTGGAGTGAGATCCAGAGGCCGTCGTCGTGGCAGCCGACGACGTCGAGCCTGCCGTCACCGGTGGTGTCGGCGAGGAAGCGGAGGTGTTTGTCGGCGAGCCAGCCGCCGGCCTGCCGGCCGTGTCCGAACGCCGCGAGGACGAGCTTGCCGCCCGCTGGCGCGAACGTCCCCGTCCCGTCCTCGTCCTGGGAGGACACCCGGACACCGTCGGCGCAGAGCACGACGACGTCGGGCCTGCCGTCGCCCGTCGTGTCCACGAGCGTCCACAGGTCCTCGGGGCTCGGTGCGGGCCCGGGCCGGTGGAGGACGTTCTCGTCCTCGTCGAACGTCCCGTCGCCTCTGCCGGACGACGTCACGGCCCCCTTCGCGGGCTTGAGCCCCACGATGTCGTTGCGCCCTGTTCCCGTGGTGTCGACGAGGAAACGGTCACCGAGCCCGGCCCACCAGCCCGGTTGCCCGCTGGAGGTGCGGAGGGTCGCGGTGCTTTTCCACCCGCCGGCGTCCTGGTCGGTCCCGAACTGGTCGAGGACCAGCAGGACATCGCTGAAGGAGGGCGTCGCGTCGGGTGCCGGCCGCAGCGCGGTCGAGTGGACCAGCCGCCAGGAGCGGCGGCCGTTCCAGTGGCTCAGTTGTGCCCAGCGCAGTACGGCGTCGCTGGTGCGCTCGGGCTCGGCCGGGACGAACCGCCACCGCTGGCTCTCCGCGTTGTCGTCGTGCTCGCGCAGGACGATCCGGGTGCCGTCCGCGCTGTCCTCACTGACCTCGCCGCCACCGGCTCCGTCGGCGGCTTCGGCGAGGTCGAGAACGGCGCCGTCGGTCGCGCCCTCGATGAAGTAGAGGTCCGGCTCGCCCTCGACGGGGACGACATGCCACTGCTGCCCCTTCTTGCCGGCGGTGGCGGCCCACTGCCGTACGCCGCGGTCCGCGGCGGCGGGGTTGTCGAGCACCTTGCCGCTGACCGCGTTGCGGATCACATAGATCCCGTCGTCCTGCGCGGCTTCTACGGGGGCGAGCTGCCACTGCTCCGGGCTCGGTCCGTCATCGGGGAAGTCGCGGACGACGAGCGCCCCGTCCGCGCCCGGCGCGGCCTTGGCGCCGAGGGGCTTCCCCGTGGCGGCGTTGACGATCTCCAGCTTCAGTTCTTCCGTGGGCACGGGCATCGTGCTGCCTCTTCCAGGCGGTGCGGACGTGGGCTCGGGACGGGGGATCGGGACGGGGGCGATACGGCGGGGGCGGTACGGCGGGGGGCGGTACGGCGGTGGCCGCGGATCACGTGAAGACGTGGTGGTACGGGACGTTCCACTCGCTGGGCAGCCGCGGATAGAACGTGTTGATGACCGTCCCGGTGAAGTCCCCGCCCCAGTTGTAGGTGAGACGCACCTCGCTGTCGGCCGTCACCGCGTGGTCCTTGAACCCGAGGATGGCGTCGGGGTGGGTGATCGGTACGAAGGTGATCCCGCCCCACGGCGTCACCGTGACGACCCAGAGCTGCGTGTCCTCGGCCGCTCCGTTCTTCCCGCGCCACTTCTCGCCGACCTCGCCGGGAAGGCCGACCTGGACGGAGTCGGCCGTGCTCTTCGGCGCCTCCTGGTGGGCGGTGACGCGCCTGCGCTGCGGCTTCGGCGCGCCGTCGTCACCGCGTCCGCCGTCGGCCTCGCCGGCATCGGCGGGCTTGGGCGACACCTCGCCCGCGGCGCTTTCGAGGAAGTACAGCGGACGCTGGCCGAAGAAGCCGCCAGGGGTGATGTACCAGAGGTGGCCCTGCGCCTCCTTGGTGGCCGGGTCGAGGGCGGTGGCCAGCTTGACGCCCTTGTCGTGGCTCTCCTCCTTCAGCTCGGCGGGCCGCAGGTAGCCGCCGTTGAAGGCGTGGACGAGCATGACCGGACGATTCTCGACCAGTGCCGCCACGATTGCGTTGTCGTAGCTGTTCACCGCCACCGGGCCGCCGACCACCAAATTCGCCATAGCCGTGCGTTCTTGGGTGTACATCGCGGAAACCTCACCTGTTCTTGATGTGGAGAACAACGCGTCAGGAACTTCAGTGCAGTGGTTTATCACGCCGCATTGCCGTAAGCCCAACCGCCCTCGATCGAAACGACTCCGAAAGCGTCCGAAAGCGAATGAATGGCCGAGGCAAATACCCTTAAAAACGGCAAAGGTCCAGGTCAAAGCACTCGAAGGTGGGAATGCTGGAAAGCTTTCGACCGCGTGACCGGCAATGGGCAGAGGTTTCATCTGCCTGATCAGAGGGCAGTCGGTCAACCTTGATCACCCGATTGAGCGTGATGCTCGCGAGTGTCTTCTCGGCCAATGGGGCCCGTGATAGCTTCGATTTTCGGAACGTGTGCAGATGCCTGTTTCCATTTCACCGAGCGCGGTTCGACGAGCGCGGTTCGACCGGATCAGTCTGAGGACAGAAATTGCCTTCCCACGCGTACAACCTGGAACGGGCCAAGCGCCAGCCGCTGACCAAGAAGAACCTGCGGGAACTGAACATCGAGCAGACCTGGCAGTCGATCCTGGACCACCCCAACCTGGTCTACGTCGACGACTACGGTGTGCGGCACAAACCCGTCGGGTTCTCCGTGAACAAGTCGAGATTCGGCTCTTTCTCCGGGTCCGCGACCCAACTGGGCTGGCTCGCCTACATGAACCTCGGGGAGCCGCTGATCGAGGAGCGGCGCAACATCCACCAGCCCCCGCCCGACACGTTCTCCTCGCGCACCTACGTCAACCGCAGCACGTCCCCCATGGACTTCCAGGACTCGGTCGAATTCACCGTGTCGAACGAGGTCACGTGGACACTCCAGGGGGAGGCCCAGCTCACCTTCGGCGGCAGCGTCAGCGCGGAGCTCCAGCTCCAGCTCCAGAACATGCTCCAGCTGGACCTCCAGACGCAGCTTCAGACGCAGCTCCAGAACGACGTGGAGACCAAGAACACGAACACCGTGACCAACGAGAACAGCAAGGAAGACATCGGGACGGACGTCGCCAACGCGACCGAGGCCGGCACGACCAACTCGGTGGCGAACTCGGCGGCGAACTCGGTCACCAGCTCGGTGGCCTTCACCACCACGGGCAGCGCGACCGGCACCGCCGAGCTCAACGCCCAGCTGATGCTGGGCATCATGGCCTCCGTCGGCGGGTCCCTGACCACCAGCTGGGCCTCGAACTCGCAGATCTCCGGTACGGTCCCGCCGAACTCCCGCGTGGAGACGATCGTCTCGCAGCGGCGTACCCGCAAGCAGTACTCCTACGAGATCCCGGTGACCTTCTCCGGACTGCTCGCGGTGCAGTACGACGTGCCGGTGGCGGTCCTGGCCCCTCCGCAGGCCGGGGACTACCCCGGGCTCGCCCCGTTGGTGGCCCGCGACATCGGCGACCTCGACCTGGCGGGCGGCGGCTTCCGTATGAAGGGGGTGGCCGAGGTCGTCTCCGCCCTGGAGGTCCACCACACGATGTTCGACGGCGAGAGCCTGACCGACAGCCAACGAACGCTGCACAAGCAGCCTTGACCGGGCCGCGCCGACGGCGCCACGACCACAACGACCAAGGGTGACGACCATGGTGTTCGACAACGTCTTCAATTTCGCCGGCAGGGGCGCGGGGCTCTTCTCGGTCACCACCGACGGCGCCAAGCCGCAGCCGGGGGCGGGCGTCGACTTCGAGGACGCCGACGACGACACATACGACGACACGAGCACGAGCCTGTTCAACAGCGCGATCCACGGGGCCTCCTCCCGCGCGAAAATCGTGCAGGAGCAGTCGCCCGAAGCACGGGCCATCCTGGGCTTCCTCGGCTCCTTCATCCAGACGACCCAGGCATCGGCCGGCGCGCAGGCCCAGTACGCCCAGAATCCCAGCTCGGTATCCACAGCGGCATCCGCAGGCATGCGGGAGTCGAGTGCGACGGTGACGGAACACAGCGGCCTGCAGAAGGACGAGGACCTGGCGACCAAGCCGAAGAAGAGCGACTACGCCAAGGCCCCCAAGGCCCCGGAGACCCCCAAGGCGACCGCCGAGGAGCCCTCCGGCTCTCAGTAGCGCCCGGCTTCCGAGGAGTAGTTCCCCGCTTCCGAGGGGTAGTCCTCGGCTTCCGAGGGGGCAGGGGCGAGGCCGCCCCTGCCCCCTCAGGCGTCACACAGGAAGCAGCTGCCACTGCCGGTCCCGGTGGTCGCCCTCCGCACCGTGTTGCTTGATCGCCGTACGGGCGTTGGTGTCGACGCGCAGGAGCAGACCGCTGTTCCGGTTCGCGATCTCGTACACCCGCTGGGAGCCGGACGTGGAGCCCACCGGGATCAGCCTCCACTGCTGGTGGCGTGCGTCGTCACCCTCGTAGGCACGCTGTGCGATGACCGCCCCGGCCCTCTCCTGCGCCCCGACGACCTCCAGGACCCTGCCGCTGCGCACGTTCTCGATCGTGTACAGGACGTCGCCGTCGTCCTGGCCCGCCACGACCAGCCGCCACCGCTGGTGGTCCCTGGGAGCGGCGAGGGACTGGTGGATCTCGGCCCCGTCCTTGGTCGACTCACGCAGCACCCCCATCCGCAGCCTGCTGCGGACGTTGGCCCAGGAGACCACGGCGCCCGACTCGGGCAGCCCGGCCATCTTCGCCGACGGGATCTTCCGAACCCGGTTGTTGAAGAGGTCGCCGATGTAGAGAGTGTCGACGCAGTCCACTGCGAGCCCGATGAGGTTGTTCAGCTGGGCCGACGCGGCCGGGCCGCCGTCACCGTCGGAGCCCGCGGCGCCGGTGCCGGCGACGGTGCTGATCTTCCCGTCCGCCGCGACCTTCCGGACCCGATGGTTGGCGGTATCGGCGATGTAAAGGGCGCCGGTACTGTCCAGCACCAACCCCATCGGCTTGTTCAGCTGGGCCGAGGCGGCGGGGCCTCCGTCACCGTCGGAGCCCGCGGTGCCGGTGCCGGCGACGGTGCTGATCTTCCCGTCCGCTGCGACCTTCCGGACGCGGTGATTGTAGGTATCGGCGATGTAGAGGACGCCGGTACTGTCCAGCGTCAACCCCATCGGCTTGTTCAGCTGGGCGGCGGTGGCGGCGCCTCCGTCACCGCCGAATCCTGCGGTGCCCGTGCCGGCGACGGTGCTGATCTTCCCGTCGGCCGCGATCTTCCGGACGCGGTGATTGCTGGAATCGGAGACGTAGAGGACGCCGGTACTGTCCACCGTCATCGCGAACGGCCAGTCCAGCCGGGCGGCGGTGGCGGGGCCGCCGTCACCGCCGAAACCCCGGATGCCGGTGCCGGCGATCGTGCTGATCTTCCCGTCGGCCGTGACCTTCCGGACCCGGTGGTTGGCGCTGTCGGCGATGTAGACGGCGCCCGATCCGTCCATCGCGATCCCGCGCGGCTTGTTCAACTGAGCCGAAGCAGCAGGGCCGTTGTCACCTCCATGACCTGCGACCCCGGTCCCCGCGATCGTGCTGATCTTTCCGTCAGTCGTGATCTTCCGGACCCGGTGGTTGTCGCGGTCGGAGAAGTAGAGCGTGCCGGTGCTGTCCACCGCGATCTCGTACGGACGGTTCAACTGAGCCGAAACGGCTGGCCCGTTGTCCCCCGCGAATCCCGCGACCCCGGTCCCCGCGACCGTGCTGATCGGAGGGGCGGAGTGCTCGCCATCTGCGGCTGCTGTGTTGGGAGTGCTCATCGTCATCCTTCACCGTTCACCAACCGTCTACTACAGACGGTCGCCAGTCGCTTCCAGCAAGTCACGGCAGTGTCGGTTTGGCAAGATCACTTCCGGGTGATCCTTGTGGGACGCGTTGACGAGACCTCGCACCGGACAGGCGGTTGACCCACGTCAACGCCCTTACGCGAAAGGTTTGTTCGCGTCGTCGTACCTGATCGGGCCAGTACGCCCCGGGAGTTGGCGGCGGCCGACCGGCCGGTGGGTCCGTGCGTGATGCGCGAACTCACGGCCGTACCGCCCGTCGGGCGGCGCGCCACCGGATCGGATGATCTTCAGCGAATGGCCTGCGTAAGTGACCGGTTGACTGCATAGCGTGTCCGGGTGGGGGTCGAGGGACTCCCCGAAAGGAAGGCATATCCATGGGGAAAATCCCGGTCTCTACCGACATCAGGGTCGCGAAGAACAGCGCGTGGGTCCGCTGGCTGCCCAACGCGCTGCCGGCCGCCGGCTACGTCGGACTGATGAACTCCGCCGACAAGCCCATCAAGGTCACCAAGCTCAAGAGTCCTGACTACCAGCGCATCACGATCTACCAGACCGTCGCCGACAGCGAGAGCTCCAAGATGGTCAGGCTCGACCAGGTCACCGTCCCCGCCAAGGGCGAGTTCTCCTTCGTTCCGGGCCGCTACCACATCATGCTGGAGAAGCCGACCCACCTGATCACTCCCGGCGACAACGCCCGCGTCATCTTCTTCCTGGACAACGGCACCGTCGTCAAGGTCCGGATCCCTGTCCGCACCTCGCCCGAGCTGTACTGACCCCGCCGACGCCAGGAGACCCGGACATGGCCACGTACCACCTCGACCTCGGCAACGACCAGACCGAAGCGCTCGATTCCGTCACCAAGCTCACCCTCACCGGCACCGAACTCGATATCGACTCCTTCCTCACCGCCAACGCCAAGGCTCCCGTGCCCCTGTGGGGCGACGTGGTCCTCACCCGCGGCGACAGCCGCCACTCGGCCACCACCGACTGGGTCGAGGACGTCGAGAACACCGACACCCACCAGGACGTCATCCTCATCGCCGGCGATCCCGCCGACCCCACAACCCGCCGCGTCCGCCTCACGGACGCCTGGGCCAGCGCCAGCTACCACCTGGACGAGGACGATGACCCCGACGCGTTCGTGATCAGCTTCGCCGACATCTCGATGGAGAAGTAACACCGCGGGCCAAGGGCTGCCACACAAGGCCCGGGTCCATGACCTGGGCCTTCGGTGTGACGCTGTTCACCGCTCCGAAGGGCACGGCACGGATAGGGCACGGCGTGGTCAACGAGGAGCCAGGCTCGTAGCGGGCGGACGACGCTACTTCGGAATGACTCGTCCAGCGGCCGCGGACTCACCGCGGGTGAGTTCGGCGGCCATGCGCCGCATGCCGACGCGGTTGGCCCTGCGGATCGTGGCCCTCACGAGCGGGGCCAGCAGGCGCTCCGAGAGCGGGGCCCGCAGCAAGGCGTACTCGAACGAGACCCGGCTCCCGCCGGCGGGCAACGGCTCGATGCGGTAGGTCCCGCGGGCCTGTCGGCGACCACCCGCGCCGGTGTTCCGCTCGACGATGCGCCACGGCCGCTCGGCTTCGATCACCTCGATGCCTACGTCCGCCTTCGCGCCGCCCAGCGCGGCCGTGACCGTGACACGCGATCCCACACCGCGGTCGGGCCCACCGTAACGCCAGTTGGTCAGGTAGTGGTTGGTGAACAGCTCATGGTTGGCCATGACATCGAGGAAGTCATAGACCGGTTCGGGCGCCTGCGGTACGTCGATCGACACGATGACAGACCTCATCCCGGGAACGTCCCATGCGGTGATTTCGCTGTCAACGTGCGCGCTTCTACGGGGCCGCTTCTCCACCAAGTACCGTCGCCTGGGGGTTTGTCCTGGAGCGGGTGACGAGAATCGAACTCGCGCTCTGAGCTTGGGAATCCGTTTCCAGCGCGATCACGCCCAGGCGTTCCAGTGCCTCGGGGGCGAGTCGCGGGAGCAGAGGGATCGTGTGGGTCCACGCGTTGCTCTTCAACAGCTTCCACGTCATCTGGCGAGCCGTCGTCTCGGAAGGGGGACTGCCGGCGCCAGATGCCCGGGCGAGTGCCAGGCAGGTCCGGATCACCCGGTCGTCGGCCCGGTGGTCCGTGGCCAGGGTCACCTGGATGCCAGAAAGGTAGGCGGCGGTTGCCCAGAGCACCGCTGTTCGCCCACTCTCCGTGGGTGCCGCCTCGGCATGAGCCCAAGCGGCGGCAACGTCACCCTCCATTGCCGCGAGCAAGGCGACCTCTCCGCCGGCGTCCTGCGTCGGGCGGAGCGATTGCTGCCATCTGTCCGTAAGGATTGCAACGGTGCCGGAGTCCTCCTCAGGGAGGCAACCGAACCGGTGCAGTAGGGCAAGGACGGTCATCGACGGTGCGTGCCATGGCATGGGTGTGTCGGCCACGCGAGGCACGGCCTGGTGGAGTGCGTCACGCAGTCGCTGATCGGGTTCCCTGCCGTTCGGGAAGGCAACAAGCAGCGAGGCGAGTTGGGGGAGGAGCCGGAGCGGGCTACCTCGCTCGATCCGCAATGCCAACCTTTCTACCAGGGGTTCGACAACGCGTGCTGCCGTTTCGGGATCATGGGACACCAGTCCGGCCGCGACAGCTGTCAACGCCTGCCGCCTCTGCGTGGCACCGCCTGTCGCCATGGCGCAAGCCGCGGGTCCGTCCCCGGCATGGCCCAGCGCCTGGGCCACGGAATTTGCCAGACCCGGTTCCGTACCGTCGGACACCAGGCTCGCCGCCTCACGGGCGTAATGAACGGCCGCATCGCCGTGATCCCCGAGAGAGCAGCCAAGGGAGAGGGACGCCAGATGTCGCGCGCGGGCCCGGGGGTCGGGCAGAGCCGCCGCGATCCCCTCGGCATCGGAGAACGTGCCTACGGTCCCCAGTGCTTGGCACAGGTCCGTCGTCCAACCGTCCGGGACGGCAGGATGGTCCGGGTGCTGCGATGTCCATGGTCTGGGAGATCGGCGTAGGGCGGTTTCCAGCAATTCCTGGCTGCGCGGAAGGTTGCCCGAGCCCAGCTGGCGATCCGCCTCCACGAGTATCCGGACGTGGGGTTCATCCTGCGGTGAAGCGTCGTCCGGGGCACGCAGTCCGGCGGATGCGCGATGTGCGTTCCGGCTTCGGCTCGCCGACGGGCGCCGTACCTCACGTCGTACCTCACGTCGCACCTCCTCCGAGCCCGGCTGTTCCGGCTTCGTCCTCGTACGCTGTGCCGGTGACGTCCTCGCCAGGTTGGGCTTCTCGGCCTTGGCTCTGGCATAGGCCTCGGCACAGGCCTTGTTATGGACGTTCCGCTGCTCCAGGGTCCGGCGCTCTTCCTTCCTCTTGCCATCGGCCCTGGCTCTCGCGTCGCTGTCCGCCGTCGCCTTGTCTTCCACGGCTGCCTCGACGACCCACAGCGCTCGTTCGAGCATGGAGTCCACGAGTATGTCGCCGCGCGGTCGCTCCGAGCGCAGTTGCTCCGACGCGGAGTTCAGCAGGCGCTTGATCTCGTCGAGGTCGCCCTCCTTGGCCTTGGTGTCCTTCACCGCCTGAGCGAGCCGTGTAAGCGCCGTGGCCAGTTCACGCCCAGGGGGAATCCGGTGACACGCGGACGGCGCATCGAAGCCGCTCGACCCCTGGATGACCTCGTTCAGCCCGGAGACCGCCGTCTGCATCAGTATGGTCGCTTTGTGGTGTCGCGGGCTGCCAGGCAGACGGTGCAGGGCCGAGGCGCCGGCGGCCCGTAAGCTGACCGCCTCCAGGCCGTCCGAGGGATCGAGATCCGCGCAGATGGCTTCGATGTGGTCGCCGGCACGGAGACCGAGGGAAGGAACGGCCCGCGCCAGTGCCCCCCAGAGATCCACCGCGGCCGTCCGGTCGCGTATTCCACCTGCGGTCAGGTCTTCAGCCCGGTCGTACAGCAACGCTACGACGTCGACGTCGTGGACCGTGTTCAGCAGTCCGGCCGCCGCGACGAGTGCCTCGGTACCGGCCGCCCGATTGTGGACCACGGCACGTAGCAGCGGCCGGGCGGCGTCCCGACGTTCGAGTGTCACGAGGGTACGAATGGCACCAAGGAGCCGTGTGTACACATCAGGGTCTGCGGAGACCGGAGAACGGCCGTCAACGCCGACTCGGCTTCGAGCCAGCCACTCCACGGCCTCCCCTATGACGCTGTCCAGGTCGGCTCGTGCCGCGTACGCCATCTCCACCGCCACGTCCGCCAGGTGGACGGCCCTGGCGGAAGGCGTCGGCGCCGAGCGGGCGAGTGCGCGTGCGCGCTCCACGTACCCCAGTCGTACGAGGAGTGCGGGCGCCCCGTCGGGCACCTCGCGTAGGTCTTCACGCAACAGAGCCCGCACAGCGCAGAGCGAGACGAGTGTCGCCAGCCCCCGAGCGCTGTCGCCCTCGCCGATCTCTTCCTCGAAGGCGTCCAGTTGAGCGACGGCAACGGTCGCTCCGCTCGTGCTGGTGAGTCGGCGGAGCCGGCGCACGTCGAGGACGTAAGCAGCGCGTTCGGGCCCGTCGGGCAGCAAACGGAGCTGATATGCCAACGGATAGGGGGGTGTTGCGGCAGGCCAGCCCGCCGCGTGCCACCGCTGCGACCAGGCCAACAGCTCGCTGGTGTGCCGCTCGACGGCTGCCTTGTCCAAGCTCGTGCGCACCGCGCCGGCAGGCTGCGGTTCGGCCAGGGCGTACGTCGCTGATACAGAGTCGTCGAGAACGATGGCGCGCCCCGCCGGTCCCTGCGCCACACGGTTGAGCCGGTCCTCGGAGAGCTTGGTCAGCTCCGCCAGGTCCGCGATGCGCAGGCCGCCGCCCGATACGGCGAGCAGTTCCGCCACCGACTCACCCAGAGCGCCGGTGTCCGGCAGCGGCTGTCGAAGCGGCGGTACTCCTGGGACGGGGAGGAGCGTGCGCAGGTGCTCGGCTTTGCGCAGCGGGTGCCCGTTGGGTACGTCGTCGGGAAAGCGCACGCCGCGTCGCAGGGAGACGATGACGCGCATGCCGGAGTGGGGTGGGGAGGGAAGAAGTGCGGCGATGCTCCCGCGCACAGGTTTCTGCCTCGACCGGGCCTTGTTCCCGGACTCGGCCTCGGGGTTTCCGGACTGCCCCACGTTCCGCCGCTGGGCACCGCACGCAGGGCTCCCGCCCTCGGAAGCGAGGCCGGACCAGGCCACGTCGTCGTCGAGTCCGTCGACCACGAGCACGAGTCTCCGACCGTTTCCTTTGCTTTTCTTGGCGGCATCGGCGAAGAGGCGTCTCCACTTTTGGGGCCCCACAGGGGCGCGGTCCGGCTTCTCACCGAGGAACTCGCCCAGCTGCTCGGCCATTTCCCTGCGGAAGGCTGCCTGTGTGTCGGTGCCGTGCACCGAGGAGACGAAGAAGCTCAGGACGTCCACGTCGGCCGGCGGGTGCCTTCGGAGATAGTCGGCCAGCAGCGCTGTTTTCCCCACGGGAGCGTCGGACTGCCAGCACAGATACGTCGGCGCCCCAGAACTGGCATCCCTGAGGAACGAGTTCATGACACCGCGCTCGTTGGTCCGCCCCTTGACATTGTCTGCGGCGACATCCAAGGCAGGCCCGTGCACTCGGATGTAGCGGCGGTCCGCGCCCTCAGCGTGGGGCTGGGAGATCCGTCGCCCCCGTCCGACTGCCCCCTCCTCCTGCGCGGCACGCAATGCCGCCTCCCACTCGGCATCCGTGTGGAGTGGCCGGCCGACTGTTTGCTGCAGCATTCTCACGATGGCCCAGAAGTCGACCACGTGTTCGGGCGCCGGAGAGGTCCTTCCGTCCTTCCAGCCTTGGAATGAGCTGCGAGGAGTATCGAGACCTTGAACTACTCGCGCTGAGCTCAGGCCGGCCTGCTCCGTCAACTGCGTCAGCATGGCGCCCAGTTCGCGGCGTGCACGGTGACGTGGACCGTGGTCCACGGGTCCACCTCCCGGTTCCAGTCCTCGACTGCTGAAAATCTCGATGCCAGTGTCAGGTATGTGGTCTCTGAGCTGCGGAAATCGTGCTGTTGTTGTCCGTCAGCTCGCCGCTGGGTCCGGGCTGCCGCGAGTCTGGAGCCATCGCCGAAGCAGCCGAGCAACGGCTTCCGACGGAAGGATGGACCGTGTCCGTTTTCCCACAACTTCTCTCCTACACCGTAGCCCTGAGCGCGTGCGGCGCGCTGCTTTACGCGGGTGGGCTGTTCGTCGTGGCCCTCGTTTCCGTCTTCGCGCCCACCCCGGCACGACGCAAGGACGCCCGGACGACGCTGAGCATCCTCATCCGTCGGCGATCGCGTTGAGGGGCTGCGACAGCTTCGTGCTCGGGTTATGGGTCGAACTCGGGTGCTTGAAGTTCACTGGCTTGAGATGAAGTCAAGTCTGCACGGACCTGATACGGCCTGAACTCGCCCATATGCTCCCGACGTCGGTATAGAACTCTCTTTGTACGGAGGCCTGTTGTGGGCGCAGAGAGCGGGAGTGGCCCGTCGGGAGCCTGAAGGACGCTGGCGGAGCTTTCCCCGCATTCGCGGGGTGGCCATACACCCCAACTTCCAGGCTGATGCCGGACAAGGCAAGAAGCGGCACGCCTTCCGTCACCGGCTGCTAGCTTCCTGGCTGTCCGGCGGCACCGGCGTTGCCTCCTGGTTGTCGACTCACAAGGCGGTGAAACGGATTTGCCTGACGCTCGACCGCGAGATCCGGCCGGGGCGAGACCCAGTTGGGACCCTCGCTTCAAGCCCTGTATCCCCACCGTCACCCTCGACGGTGCGACCGCCCATCACTCCCTGTGTGCTCTTCTCGCTCAGGCCGATGAACTGGTCGCCGTCGACTGCCTTTCGCCCGGCGAGAGCGTTGCCGTCATCGAGCACCTGCTGGCCATCTGCTTCGCGGCCCGAACGTGCCCGTCCTCGGACAGGGAATGGCGTGAGTGGGTCGCTCGTGAGCAGAGCCTCGAACGCGCCGCCACCTGGTTGGCAGACCAACCGGACGATGCCTGGGACCTGTTCCACCCCGACACTCCCCTGGTACAGAACTCCCGACTGGCGGAGGACCTCCGCGAGAGCGGTACCGGGACGGCCCAACTGGTCATCGAGCACGCCGGTGACTACAACCAGCATTTCGACCATCACCACCTGGAACGCGGCAATCCGCTCCCAGCGGCGGACGCGTTTCGGGCCACGCTCACGCAACACGTCTACGGCCCCTATGGACGGGCCCGCATGTCGGGGAAGCGGCTTGGGGCCAAGGTCACCAACCTCGCCGCGGGCCGGCTCACGGGAAGGATTCGAGTCGTCGCCCTGGGCCGGACTCTGGGCGAGACACTGCGGCTGAATCTCTACCCGCCCTACGGACCTGGCGAGCCGCTCAACACGTCCTGGACCACAGGCGCCACGCGCCGCGGTTTCGAGGAGCGGGCCCAGCCCCGAGCGCCGCGAAGCTCCGCAGACCTGCACAGCGCTCTCGGGCGTTCCGTGCTGCTGCGCCCCGCCCGCGGCTCCCGAGGGCAGATCACGGTCGACCGGGTCCTGGTGGGAGCCGGCGAGGTCCTTGTACTCGACCCGGAGCGCCACCTCCAGGACGCCGTGTTCAGTACGACCACAAGTGGTGCGAAGAAGCCGCTGTGGCCGTCCCCCACCAGGGCGCTCTGGCAGCAGGCCCACGCCCTCTACAGTGCCGTCCGGGATGACCGGACCGGCTTGTACGCGCGCCTGCGTTCCCTCCCTCGCAGGCGGGAAGACACAGGCGTGCCGTACCAGTTGTGGGCCGTGGGTCTGCTCGCGAACAAGACCCTGCCGGTCATCTGGGCACATGGCACCTATCCCTATGCCCCCCTGATGGCTGCACACCTCTACCGTGCTTCGCGCCGGGGTTCCGACGTCGCCGAACACATCGCGCGAACTCTGAAGAGCGCGGCCGTCGTGGCGGCCGAGACCGCCTTCCCTGCCATGAGGACCGCGGACGAGGCGGGGCAGGTGGCGCGGCTCGACGCCCGATGGGCCTTCTGGCCCGCGGCCGAGGATCCCTTCCACGAGCTGCTGGACGAGGTGATCGAACGAGGTCCGGAGGATGACGATCCGGTCTCCGCGCCCCTCGTCGCCTACGCACTGGACCTCATGTCCACAGCCCGTACCCAAATGCTCCAGCGTCTTGACACCTTGCCGCCGAACGACCGCAACCATCGTGCGCGGGCCAAGGCCGTCCGGCTCTTCGAGGACGCCATGTCCGGAGACCGGGCTCCGGCCGAACTGCGAGGGGAGATCGCACGTGACTGAGAACAGCCCTTCTATGGGAACAGGCCCGGAGCCCAATCCAGTTCCGCACGACAGCGCCGCGCTCACCGCCTGGCTCACCGCTCTCGTCCGCAACCGGGACTATGGAACCCTCGCCGAGTTGCGCCGGGCCAAAGGGGGCACCAACGCCCACATTCGTGCGGGGTGGTACGGCGGCGACGACCACCGCGACCTGTTCGAGCGGATGGCCTTCCTGTTCGCGATCTATCACCAAGGGCGCCCCGTGCCCTCGTACGGTCACGGCAGTCTGGGCGCCGCTGCGCGCTGGATCGGAGATGGAACAGGACGCGGGCCCGAGAACCCCGGAGCCCAGCGTCTCCTGAACCGCATCGTCGCCAGCAGGCGCATCCCGTGGCGCCACCTCCAGCACGCGGTCACCAGGCTGCGGTCCTGTGAGCAGCCGCCACCGTTCTGGACCGAACTGACCGAGGATCTCGTCAAATGGAACGACCGCAGGGCGCGCGTCGCCTACGGATGGTCGGTCGAGTTCCACACCCCGCCGGCACGAGGCCGGAAGACACAGAACGAAGCGACGACGCGGAAGGACATCAGCCCGTGACCGAGGTACCTCGAAGCCAGTTCCTGTCCCTGCACCTCATCGAGAGCCTCGTGGCGGTCCTCCCGGTCCGGGACGAGAACGCCCAGCCCAAGACCCTTGTCTTCGGTGGCGTGGAACGTCACATGATCACCAGTCAGGCCCGTAGACGTGCCGAGCGCGTCCACGCCCGCGACCGTGCCAACGCAGGCCGTGGGGCGCTCAAAGGCCGGAGTATGGGCGTACGCACGCGGGAGTGGGCGATCCTGGCCGGCCGCGAACTGGAGTCCGCCCACCAGTGGGAGAAGGACAAGGCCCTGGTGACGACGCGCGCGGTGATGGAGGCGAGCGGCCTCAAGTTCGGCGACCCGAAGAAGAAGACGGTGGCCAACCTGACCAAGGTGCTCATCTTCGCGCCGTCCGATGCCGCGGCGAGGATCGCGGACCACATCGCTGGACACGCGACGGAGGTTGAGGAGTGGCGCGACGCGTATCTCGAAGCCCAGAGCCGCGCGGAGGCGAAGAGGCCCCGTCGTGGGAAGAAGAATCCGGCAGCCTCGCCGGAGACGGACCCTGCGGAAGAGACCGAGGAGGCCTCGTCGCAGGGGGAATCCGCGGCGGCTGCCGCTCTGCCACCGCTGCCCAAGGCCACACGCGACGCCGTACTGCTCGCCCTTGCCCCGCGAGACGCCGTCGACATCGCTCTCTACGGCCGCTTTCTGGCCGAGATCCCCGACTCCCCGAACGTCGACGGCGCCGTCCAGACCGGGCACGCCTTCACCGTGCACGAGGCTGAGCAGATCGAGGACTTCTACGCAGCGGCAGACGATGCGAAGTTGGATCGCAAACGCAACGCCCTCAGCTTTCTCGACGCCGCAGACGACGCGGGCGCCGGAATGACCGGGTACCAGTCGCTGATCTCCGGCACCTTCTACCGGCACGCCGTTCTCGACCGCACGCAGCTGCGCACCAATCTGCGGGCGGCAGGAATGGACGAGGAAGGGGCCGAGACGGCCGCGTCCGAGGCGGAGGAGGAGTTCGTGAACTCCTTCGTGGAGGCGTTTCCCGAGGCCAAGAAGAATTCCACCGCGTCGACCGGGTCTCTTCCCGCTCTCGTCCTCGCGTTCGAGGGGGAGCGCCCCTACAACTACGCGTCCGCCTTCCAGCGGCCGGTGGACGAAGGCCCGGTGTCGGCCGGCGGGGAGGGGCCGGCAGGTCCCGCCGCTGTTCGCAGGCTGCTGCGCCACCACACCTTCGTGAGCCGCCGCCGGGGGGACCTGAGTACTGCGCGGGTGCTCACGTACGACCCCGAGATCGACCGACTCCTCGGGGAGTTGTCGCTGCCCGAGTCATTGACCGTGGTGGAGCGTGCCGAGGATCTCACCCCGTGAGCGGCTCCCACGTCCTGCTCGTCCGGCTGGCCGGCCCCTTGCAGTCCTGGGGCCTGGCCGGCCGGTTCGCACGACGCGACACACACAGCCGTCCCACGAAATCGGGCGTGATCGGCCTGTGCGCCGCGGCACTGGGCCTCGCCCGGGAAGAGCCCCTCGGTGAACTCGCGCAGGTCCTCTTCGGGGTGCGGGCCGACCGGCCCGGCACCCCACTTCGCGACTACCACACGGTCGGCGGAGGTAGATATCCTCTGCGCCCCCGGGATCTCCTGCTCGACCACCAGCGGGCCGCGAAGGCGGTGTTGGCCTCGGATGCGGAAGGTTCGCAGCCAGGCCCGTTCGGGCGCGGGGAACTGGAAGCCTGGTACGGCTCACCGAAGTACGTCACCGCGGACCCGATCTCAGGAGCCCTCGTCTCAAAAGAGGTCCGTCGCCACGCTCTGATCACCGAGCGCTGGTACATCGCCGATGCTGCCTTCCTTGTCGGTCTGGAGCACCCGGATGCGGCGTTCTTGGAGCGGATCGCTCACGCCCTGGAGCATCCGAAGCGCCTGCTCTGGCTTGGTCGCAAGGCATGTCCCCCCTCGGGCGATCTTGCCCTCGGCGTCGTCTCGGGCACCCTCAAAGACGCGTTCGAAACACACGCCCTCCTCCCCGAAGCCCCTGGTGACGAAGGTGGGCAGTCGGCTCCGGTGACAGGCGTACGCCCGTGGGCCTGGATCGAAAGTCCACGCCCGATCCCCGGTGTCGGCCCCCTGTCCGACCAGCCGGTCCAGTTCGGTCCTGACGGAGGCGTACACAGCCTGCGTTGGGAGAAGCGCCACCGCATCACCATCGCCTCGCACGCCCGCGGATGGGACATCATCCTGTGAACAGGACCCCCGACACCTCGCATGTACCATCAACCCCGCGCGGGGTTGCCAGGTTTGTGGCCACACAGACCCTGCTGACCCTGGACGCCCGGCATCCTCTCGCTGCCAAGTCACTCATCGACGCACAGGACATGCACCGGACCGTCATGAGCGGTTTCCCCGGCTGGGTGGACGACGGCAGCCCCGACGCCCGCTCCCAGATGGGCATCCTGTCGACCTGGACCGTCGATCTCCGGCAAGCACGGCTCAACCTGGTGGTCCAGTCGTCCGTCCCCGCCGACTGGAGCCGCGTTCCCCGGGCCGCCTTGGCCGAGACACCGGAGACCCTGACCGTCGACCACACCTTCCGCATCGGAGACCGCGTCGACTTCCGTACGGTCGTCAACTCGGTCCACAGCCTCCCGTCGGCGCCGGGTGCACTGCCTAGGTCCCGCGGCACCCGCGTCCCGCACACGCGCCCCGAGCACGTGAAAACGTGGTTCTCGCGAAGGCTGCAACCGTCCGGGGAACCTGCGGTCGCCCCCGACGGTGTCACCCGCATCGGGGCCGACGCGGATACCCAACGGCTGGCGGTGCGCATGCTGCCGCGCGTCTCCAGCCCGGCACCACACAAAGGCCTGCGCATCGCTCGTGCGGAGATCAAGGGGAACCTCACGGTCACCGATCCGGAGACGCTCGTCGCCGCCCTCACCCAGGGCATCGGTCACGCGCGCGCGTACAGCTGCGGGCTGATCCTCGTGCGCTGAACATGGATGAGCCTTTTGCGGCGAGCAAGCCTTACCGGTTGTGCGGGACGGTGCCGGAGGTGACCACGGTCGGCTTCCCGGCTGAGGGTTACAACCGTACGGATCTCGACGGCGAGTACATGTACTTCTGCTACGGCAACGCCGAGGACAACGCCAACTTCAACCCCCTCGACAACCGCATCGAGATGGACTGCGACATGGGCAGGGGCGCGTCGGGCGGCCCCCTGGTGATCGCCTCCGAAGCGAGCGGCATCCAGATCGTCGGCGCCAACTCGCACTACCTCGGTGACACCACGACAGGGGAACGGGCCAACGACGACCTGCTCTCCTCGGAACACGGCGTCCGCGCGGTGAATGTGATCAATGCCGTGAATGACAGCGTCTGATCGTCTCCGACGTAGGTACAGGTGTGCTCCGGTCGCCGGTCCGTCCCGGCGCCGGAGCACGCCTGTCGGTCGGGATCACCAGCAGTGTGGGCGGACGAACCATTGCCAGCCCACGCACTCCACCGGCTGCACCGGCATCTCGGCGGGCTTCGCCTGCTTTATCCGCTCCGGAGTCCAGAACTTGAGGACCTCTTCGCGAGACGCCGTCTGCCGGTGCGTGTCCACGCCGTCGGAGCCCCCCGCGTCCAGGACCGTGGCCGACATGGCCGCGCCGGAGAGTGCGATCAACCCGACGGACGCCGCGATCACGATCCACGCGCGGGGTGGCAGCGTGGCACGGCGTTTGCCACGGCGGGCGGCACTCATCGAGTCTCCCTGCGCGGTAGATCGGCGGCCTCGGCTCCTTGGCCCCAAGTATGCATTCGCCCCATGTGACTCTCCAACAAGGCTTCTGTGAGGGACAGTTGGCGATTCCGCGTTGCTCGGCCGCCGGTCCTTCCCTTCATGCCGGCCATGCCGCCCATGCCGGCCCACACGGTCCGTAACGGGCGGCGAGGGCGGTAGTCGCGCCCGCGCACGCTCTTCCGCCACTTCGGCACGAAGGAAGAGCTGGTCCGCGGAGAGCCGGACGAGCCGGACGAGCCGGATGAGCTGGACGAGCCGGTCACGAGGCCCGTACCGTCATCGTGCGTTCGCCTGCGCCGACGCCGCGATGGGCAGCCGGGTCAAGGCACGTGGCGAGGCCGACGTGGTCGCAGTTCGATCATCCGGTACGGGTTGTCCGGTGTCGGCCGCCTGCCGTGGTGCTCCCGATGATGGTCACCGAGACGGCATTGATGTCGAGCGGGACAGACGGAACGCCGAGACGAGGAAGAAGATCCCTCCGAGCGTGGCGTAGCCGGCGAGGGCGGTCAGTGAGGGGGCGTCCTGTGAGGCGCTTCGGAAGAAGGCCGCGCCGGCCAGCACCGAGATGCCGCCGCTGACGATCATGGCCCACTGTCCGCCCATCGGCCGGCGCGCGACGCCCACGAGGAGCTGGACCAGCCCGGAGATCACTGCCCACGCGCCCCAGACGCGCAGCACGTCGGCGACGCCCGAGGTGCCGGCGACCGCGATACCGACAGCGGCGAGCGAGCTGACGGCGATGTTGACGTACAGGCCCCTGACCGGTCCGGCAGCGCGCGCGGACCTGGCATCGACGACAGCCGCGGCCACGTCGAAGGCCGGATAGAGAACCAGCAGCAGTTGGGCTCCGAGGGTGAGGTCCGAGCCGGACACCATGAGAAGTACGGCCCACGCGGCGGCGAAGGCGAAGCGGATGACGTACAGCCGGCGCAGGGCGGGTGTGGTGGCGACGTGCTCGGCGGAGGCGGTGGATGCCATGGGATTCTCCAGTGAAAGTGCCGGTAGAGAGATCGTTCTCTCTTGGGCGCAGCCTGGCACACCCCCTCGGCGAAAACAAGAGAGAGCGTTCTACCCGCTACCATGGGTGGCATGACACGGACGGAAGCCGGCACAGGTACTGGCGGGCGGGTCTCGGCGGCCCGGGAGCGGCTTCTGAGGACCGCCGGGCAGCTCTTCTACGCGGAGGGCATCCACACGGTGGGCGTCGACCGCCTCGTCGCCGAGGCGAAGGTCACGAACGCCACCTTCTACCGCCACTTCCGAAGCAAGGACGACCTCGCCCTCGCCTACATCGGAAGCGTCGACCAGGCGATCCGTAGTCAGATCGGCTCACTGATGGCCACAGACGCGCCGACCGACGCCATCCTCCGAGGCATCGGTACGTCCCTGGTCGAGCAGATCCGCTCACCCGGCTACCGCGGATGTGCCTTCCTCAACGCGGCAGCGGAATTTCCCGACCCCGGCAACCCGGTCCACCGTGCCGTCGTGCAGCACCGCGAATGGTTCCTGCGGACGGTCACCGCACTGTTCGCCACGATCACGGCCGAACAGGCCGAGCACGCCGGGCGACACTTTGTCATGCTCCGCGACGGCGCGATGAGCGCCGGCTACCTCGGCGACCCCGTCCTGGCCGGCGAGACCCTGCTGCGCGGCATCGAAGGACTGCTGCGGATCCACACCGCCCGCAGGCTCGACGAGTCCGTGGGCTCCGCACCGGTCGAAGCGCCTTCCGCGGTCACAGCGGTCGCCGACATCGAGTGCTCGCCACCCAACGTGTGACCCCGGGATGCTGAACGCGATCGGGTTGGGATCGGGCGCCGATCGCCGATGTCGGCGAGGTCCCCTTCGGCCCGCCTGGGCCTGGCACGCAACCCGCGCGACGTAGGTAGCCGGTTGGCGCGGATCGGTCACCGCGTCGGCACAACTCAACAATCTCGGCCTTGAACTCGGGTGTGAACGAGCGGCGGGGGCGTGGCTTGTTCTTCGTGGCCGGCGGGTCGATGGTGTCTGCCGGATGGGTAGGCTCAAAGCAGCGTGAGGCGGACCGGCAGGTAGTGGAGGTGCGGGTGCGGATCGGCGAGTTCTCCCGGCGTACGGGAGTCAGCGAACGGCTCCTGCGGTACTACGAGGAGCAGGGGTTGTTGTATCCGCAGCGGCGCTCCAGCGGCTACCGCGAGTACCGCGAGGGTGATGTTGCCGCGGTGCGGCAGATCCGTGCGCTGCTGGCGGCAGGTCTGGGAACGTCCCTGATCGCCAGGGTGCTTCCCTGCATGCGGGAGGACGGTGACCATCTCGTCCCCACCTGCGCGGAGATGCTTGGCGACCTGCGTGAGGCAAGGGACCGGATGACCCGCGCGATCGACGAACTCCATTCGTCTCGCGACAAGTTGGACGCGGTCATCGCGTCAGCCCCCCTGCTGTCGGAGGCTTCTTAGCAGCGCCGTGCCAGGAGGCGCCCGAGGATCCGGACGCCGTGGTGGGCCCTTCCTCCTCCTGGTGGCGGACCGCGAGGTTGTAGAGGCACTGCTCGGAGAACAGCCCCCAGGAAACTGCGCTGATCAGCCGCCTCCCGCGCCGAGGCAAATCCCCGCGTGCCGCGCGGTCGACGTGGTGCATCCGCACTCCGCCTGCGACGCCGTCGGCGGAGGCGAGGGCCTTCTGAAAGTCGCGCCGTCCCGTCAACGTCGCGGGTTGACTCTCACATCGATGTGAAGGTCTAGCGTCGCCGGTGTGTGACGCCCCGTGACGGGTCGAGAAGTCCCGTACAGGCGCGCTGTGCGACGTGCCGCAGCACGACGTAGGCGCCCGCGTACGTCTTTCTGACGATGTGGCAACTGGAAGTTCAGGGAGGAATGCGACGTGTCCAGAGAGGCTCCGGCTCGGGCCGGACGGCGGGAGTGGATCGGTCTGGGGGTGCTGGCCCTGCCGACCATGGTGCTGTCGATGGATCTGACGGTGCTGCACCTGGCAGCGCCCAGCCTCAGCGCCGATCTCGCGCCGACCGGTGGCCAGTTGCTGTGGATCCTGGACATCTACGGATTCCTCGTGGCGGGATTCCTGATGACCATGGGCACGTTGGGCGACCGGATCGGCCGGCGCAGGCTGCTGCTCCTGGGCGCGGCGGCGTTCGCCGTCGCCTCCGTGGTGGCCGCGTTCGCCCCGACGGCCGAACTGCTCATCCTGGGCCGTGCCTTGCTGGGGATCGCCGGATCCACGGTGATGCCCTCGACGCTGGCGCTGCTGTCGGGCATGTTCCGCGATCCGGGCGAGCGGACCTTCGCCTTCGCGGTCTGGATGACGTGCTTCACCGCGGGTGAGGCCATCGGCCCGCTCGTGGGCGGGGCACTGCTGCAGTACTTCTGGTGGGGCTCGGTGTTCCTGATCGGCGTGCCGGTCATGGTGCTCCTGCTGGTCACCGGGCCGGTACTGCTCCCGGAGCAGCGGGAGAAGGTGACCGGACGTTTCGACGTGGCCGGTGCTGCGATGTCACTGGTGGCCGTGCTTGGCGTGGTCTACGGCGCCAAGCACGCGGCGTCCTCGGGGCTGTCGGTGCGGGCCGGGGTGTTCCTGCTGGGCGGTCTGGCGGTGGGCGCGCTGTTCCTGCGCCGCCAGCGCCGGGTCGAGGAGCCGCTGGTGGATCTCGGGCTGTTCCGGCAGTCCGCGTTCAGTGCGGGACTGGCCACGCAGACCGTCGCGGTCGCGGCGATGGCGGGCTCGCAGTTGCTGGTGATGCAGTACCTGCAGTCGGTGATCGGTCTGTCCCCGTTGGCCGCCGGACTGTGGACGGTGCCGTCAGTGCTGTTCGGGATCGGTGCGACGCTGCTGGCGCCGCGGCTGGTGCGTCGGGTGCGTCCGGCCGTCGTGATCAGTGCGGGGCTCGGCATGGCCGCCGTGGGAGCGGCGATGATCAGCGCGACCGCGGGGCAGAGCAGTCTGGCCTGGACGGTGGTCAGCTTCACGATTCTGTACACGGGCGTGACGCCGACGCTGGCGCTGACAACGGACGCGATCGTGGGCTCCGCCCCCACCGAACGGGCGGGCCTCACCTCCGGAATCTCGCAGAGCGGCGCCGAGTTGGGGCTGGCGGGCGGGATGGCGTTCTTCGGTACCACTTCCATGGTGACCTATCAGGGTCGCCTTTCCGACAGCATGCCGGACGGAATGGCTGCCGCAGCGCGCGAGCAGGCACGGGAGACCGTGGGTGGCGCCCTGGCCGTGGCCGAGCGGCTGCCCGAGGAGGTCGGGTCTGCGCTGCGGGTTTCCGCACAAAACGCGTTCGCCGAAGGACTCCAGGCCGCCACCCTGCTCAGCGCGGTGGGCCTCGCTGCCGCGGCGCTGCTTGCGGCGCTGTTCCTCCGCGCCACGCCCGCCGCCCCGGACGCCCCGGACGCCCCGGAAACACCACCGTCGGACGATGGCGGCAGCGACGTGAACAAGAGGACGGCGCAGATCCGAGTGGAGTCCTCCGGCACTTCCGAGATGTGATCTTCCCCTGCCGCAGTACGGGTTTCCGCACGGTTGCGATCCGAACCTGGTCGCGGGGATGGCGGCGGGCGCGGACAGCATCGACGACCTGGACCGGCTGCGACACGGGCGGGAAATGGCCTGGCCAACAACAAAGCCCCGGGCCGCCGGCCTGGGGCTTTTCTCTGGAGCGGGTGACGAGAATCGAACTCGCGCTCTGAGCTTGGGAATCAACGGTGCTTGGACCGTTGAGGGGGTTCTGACCTGTGCTTTCCCATTGGACACGGTGTATGGCTACGGGCTCTGGGGACCGCATCTGACCGTTGTTGTCCGCTCTGATGGGCACGGATGGGGCACGAGGCTGGCGGCGCAACACAGCCTGCCAAGGCGCGTGCCCCAAGTGGGCTGTCGGGTCAGAGGGGGATGATGCGTACCTGACTGCCGCAGAGTTTGGTCATGTCGTCGCTGTCGGAGGTCAGGAGGGCGACGGGTTTCGGCTGGCGCAGTGCGACTTCGGCGACCGTGGCGTCGATGGCGTACTTGTGCCCGTGCAGTCCGGCGCCTTTGAGGAGCTCCGCTGCCGCTTTCGCCGCTTGTTCGGTGACCGGCTCCACCTTGACGCGGGACAGAGCCCAGTTCAGGCGAGGCATGTTGGTGCGGGAGTGGCTGACTTCCACGATGGTATTCGCCCCGATTACCAGGTCGGCGCCCATATCGTGGAAGACCTGCAACATCGCGAGGAGCTTGCGGTCTTGCGCGATCCAGGCGGAGAGCCCTTCCGAGTCCAGGACGACGGTCTCGATGCGCTCGCTCACGCGGCATCCACGCCCTTGGCGGAACCGTCGCCTCCGAAGATCTTCGCGTGCGCCTCGGCGAGTTCCTCGTCGCTGAAGGGTCCGTGCTCCTCCTCATGGCGCCGGAGGTCCTCGCCCAGGAGCTGGTGCCGGATCTGGCGGGCCACGGCTTCCGCCACGTAACCGGAGACGTTGTCCGTGAGCTTGCGGAGCTCCGCCACCTGGTCGGTGGGCAGTGTGACAGTGATGCGCGTAGTCGATGACATACTCGGAGCATACCGGAGTATGCGTGACGTCGTCCGTGATGGGCGCCCCGAGCTCTGGCCGGGCGCCTGTGGTGGTGGAGTGCTGCTCTGTTGTGCGCCAAGGATGTCCGCCTCACTGGATTAGGGCGTGCAGGGCCAACGCCGATGCCCCGGCGCCGCCCAACCCGGCCAGCATGGCGTCGGCCAGGCGGGCACCCGACAGAAAGGTGAGTGCATCGACGGTCGCGCAGAGCGCCAGTTACTTATGCCCTACGGCGCTGACCAGTTTCGTTAGCGACGTACCGTGCAGACGATTGAGCAGGAATCTATTGATCTTTTGCAACTGGCAGTGTGCCAACCTGCTCTGCAGGATCAGGTCATCCAGATGGTACGACTCCTCGACGAGCTTCGAATCAAGTTCGGCGTTGTCGCGATCATCGTTTTTCGCGGCGAGGCGTCCGAAGTGGCGTTCCTTGGTTTCGAGACGTTCCTTCATCCACCCTAGTCCGAGCATGGAATGTTTGATGCCTACGGCGTAGCGACTCGTGGAGTGGTAGAGGTGCGATTGGAGCCTGCAGTTGTAAAGCTCCTCCCAGATGGGAGAAAGGATCCTGAGAGCTACCGAAGATATCCCTTTTTCTCGGATGTCCGTCAAATGGTCAGCGACTGCGTCTAGGGCGCACTGCAGTCTCTGGAATTCTGGCTCCTCAAGAAGGATTTCCAATGATTTCCTGCCGTAGAGGCTTACCCTGAGCCCGTAGTGATCACTTTCGAACCCGAATCCCGGAGACCATGCGCGTCCCGACTCCGCCGCCCCGGAGGCAACGTCAAGGTAGGCAGAACGATACGCATTAATGTTCCCGTGCACCTCCTGTAGTGCGACGTCCAATTTGGAGAGCTTGGCAAGGAGTTCGGCAAGCATGCGGTTCACATCCTTTGCCGCCTCGTCCCTCGCTCTGATCCTGTCGATCAAACTTCCGCTGCGAGTGAATGCGAAGACTCCGACAGCCAGGACCAGGATCGGTACCCATGTCCTCTGCTCTGCGATCCGGGGGATTTCATCGGCAATGATCTGGAGATCATCACTAGCTCTCCCTGGGCGCTCGTACTGATACGTCACTGCGCCCGATGCGAGGAGAACCAAGGATCGACGAGAAGCAAAATTGACGACCCTCTTCGGTATCCGCGACAACTGCTCTAGAGTGTTCCTCCTCTTTGTCATCCTTTCGAGCTTCTTCACAGAGACTTGCCTGACAAGGCGACGTGCCATCGAATAGCGAAGGAGCCGCACTGGGCTCCTTCGCCCCAGATTGGCCCACGAGCGCGGTAGATTACTTCGCCAGCCGGGATTCCCCACGCGAACGCCGATCTCATTGGCGTATTCCAGGACGTCTGAATACCAGATCCGCCGCTCGACGCGCGCGCTTACTTCTACCCAGAATGTGATGGCCAAGAACCGGGCGACTGTGAGTGCGCCGAGCAGTATGACGGCGACGACGGCCACCTTCAGGGGAATGGCAAGCCAAGGCTGTGTCACGCCGGCCTCAATGGACGCGAAGAATTTATACAACAATTCCATTGACCCCTTCCCAGGGCTCCATGATTGTGAGCGCCATTATCCGGGAGTCGTGCGGGGAGCTACATGAATTTGAGGACATTCTGAGCTCCGCCTTGAGCGTATCTACCTTTGCCCACCACCTATCCCGGCTCCCATCCCGTCCACCGTCGACCCACACGCATGTGGAGCGGGTGCGGACCTGGATCAGATCACCGCGCCCCGCGCGCCCCGAGCCCTTGGCGCCGACAGGAGCGGCCACGACCGTCGCCAAGCCCTACCGGCTCCTCAAAACCGTCATGGAGACCGCGGTCGACGACGAACTCATCCGCCGCAACCCCTGCCGCATCCGGGGTCTGGAAAGGAAGGTGCGGCGGAACGACAGATTGCCACCAACGCCCAGGTCGACGCCCTCGCCGATGTGCTGGGGCCGCGCTGGCGACTGATGGCCTTCCTCGGGGCGTACGGTCCATTCCGGCTGGAGGAACAAGCAGAGCTCGCAAGGACGTGGACCTCGACGAGCTGACCATTCGCGTCCTCATGGCTGCTCCGGGGCTCACAACAGGCCGCCGCGTCCACCGGCGACACCAAGTCGGACGCCGGGAAGCGAATCGTGCTCCTCCCTGGGTTCTTACGGAGGGACCTGGAACGTCACCTCGACTGGTACGCCGAGAAGGGGCAGGACGGGGTGTTGTTCGTGGAGGAGCGGGGCAAGTTGCCCAAGGCCCGTGCTGCGGTGGCACTGCCGGTGGGGTTCCGGTTCCACGATCTCCGGCACACCCTGGCGACCCGCTCCGGGGCCACCCTCAAGGACACGACGGTGCGGGCTGGCCAGTCGTCCGAGAGGGCGGCGTTGATCTACCAGCACTCCGACCTTGAGCCGCAGCAGGAGGTGGCCGGCGCGCTGGACGACCTCGTGCGCGCCGCCGTGCGAAGGCCAAGGCGAAGCGTTCTGGTGCGGATCTGGTGCGCGACGCCTGAACTGGTTCGGACAACAAACTAGGCCCGGGTCGATGACCTGGGCCTTCGTCGTGGAGCGGGTGACGAGAATCGAACTCGCGCTCTGAGCTTGGGAATCACCGAGCATCCGGTCGCCTCGTATGCTCCTGACCAGCCAGAACCTTGTACAGACGTGTGCCCGGCCGACGGTCGGATGATGCCCGTGGTGACCGTTGTTTGCCCCTACGAATGGCACGCAATGGCACGCGGCAGCTGTGGAGGCTCCGCGTGGGGTGGTCTCTTGCGAGAGGCATGCCGACCGGGCCGCCTCTCGGGTAGCGGTTCGCCATGGCAATAGTCGGAAGTTGTCAGGCCGGGTCCGGAGAGGCGTCCGCCCCGGGCGAATGTCCCTCTCGCTGCGGATGCGGCCGCGTTCCTTGGACGAGTACGTACCGTTGCTGCGGCATTCCGGCGGTCAGCGAGATCGATCGCTGGACTCGATGCCGGGGGAGACGGGCGAGCGGCGACGCCGGGTTGGGATCCGCACCTCGCCCTCCCGCCCGTCGTGATCCCGGTCCCCGGTGCGTCCCGTCCCGCGAGCATTCGGGACTTGCCGCCGGCCGCCGATAGACCCTCCGCCCCCTAAGGTGCAGAGTGGACCCGTTTGTACTGTGCGGACCTGAAAATTTGAAAGGAAAGCCGTCGTGAAGACCTTCACCATGCCCGGTACCGACATCCTCGCCCCGAACGTCGTGCTCGGCTTGATGCGTATCGCCGACAAGACGGACGAGGACGTCCGTGAACTCGTCCGCACCGCACGCGATGCGGGCATCGACTTCGTTGACCACGCCGACGTGTACGGAGGCGAGCTGCACGATTGTGAACGCCGCTTCGCCGACGCGATGGCGCTGAGCCCGTCGCAGCGCGACGGGATCACGATCCAGACCAAGGCGGGAATCGTGACGGACGGGCCGTACTACGACTTCTCTTACGAGCACATCGTCAAATCGGTTGAGGGCTCACTCGCGGCCCTGCGGACCGACCGCATCGACATCCTGTTGCTGCACCGCCCCGACGCGCTTGTCGAGCCTGAAGAGGTCGCCCGTGCCTTCGATGAGCTCGAATCCTCGGGGAAAGTGCGCGCCTTCGGTGTCTCGAACCAGACCCCACGCCAGATTGACCTGCTGCGCAGGTACGTGCGTCAGCCCATCGTGGCCAACCAGCTTCAGCTCTCGATCACACACGGGCCGATCATCACTCAAGGGGTCGCTGCGAACATGCTCGCGGAGCAGCAGTCGGTCACCCTCGATGGCGGAGGGATCGTCGACTACTGTCGTCTGAACGACATCACCATCCAGGCGTGGTCTCCCTTCCAGGCCGGTTTCTTCACGGGGGTCTTCCTCGGCTCGCCGGACTACCCCGAGCTCAACGCCGTTATCGACCGTCTTGCCGGCCAGTACGACGTCCCCGCCATCGCGATCGCGACTGCCTGGATCACCCGCCACCCCGCTCAGATGCAGGTCGTGCTGGGCACCACCAGCCCGGAGCGCGTCGCGGGCGCCGCCCAGGGCTCCGAACTTCCACTCACCCGGGCCGAGTGGTATGAACTGTTCCGCGCCGCGGGCCACCTCGTTCCCTGAATCCGGCTGGTCGGCACCACCTGATCGTCCGGAACCGGTCCGCACCGGCCGGTGTGGCCCTGCAACTCATTCTCAAGACGAGGTGTGCGGAACGCGCGGTGCAACCCAGAACGTGCCCGCACCGTTCCGACCCTCCGCGAGGCGCGTTCCCGTTACGGGGAAGGCCGCTTGATGGCGGACCGCAAGCCCTAGGTGCACTGATCACGAGCGTTGTTGACGTGGAGGTCTTGATCAAAGGCGAAGACCTCCGTGGGTGGGTGCCGGGACAGCTCCCACCGCACGGAGGTCTTCGCCATGTTCGAGACCCGACGAGCGTCGACAACGCTCGTGATCAATACACCTAGCAGTTGCCGTCCGACACCTGGAGCCCCTTGTTGGCACCTGCCGTCCGGGCCACGATGTCCGGCACGCAGTCGGCCGCGTCGAGACTGTAGGAGTAGGGGATGCTGACCGTGGTGTTGGACTTCAGGTCGGGCCCTGCGGGGTTGTGCTCGCTGCTGGGGCTGGACCAGGTCACGTTGTCGAGAATGTTGCCGCTGACCTGCCAGTACCCGGCCGCGTCGGTGTAGAAGGTGCCCAGGACGTCCTTGGAGTCCTTGAAGTAGTTGTTGTCCACCTTGGCGCGGGCCCCGGCCCGGGAGTTGATGCCGGACTCGTTGAGCTTCACGTAGTGGTTGTTGTAGATGTGGGCTACGCCGCCGCGCAGCAACGGCGTGCGGGAGTCGATGTTCTCGTACAGGTTGTGGTGGTACGTGATGAAGCTGTTCGAGAGTTCGCTCTCGCTGGACCCGACCAGGCCACCGCGGCCGGAGTTGCGCAGCGTGCTGTAGGAGAGGGTCACGTACCGGGTGTTGTCCTTCATGTCGAAGAGGCCGTCGTACCCCTCCGACTCCCCACCCGATGCCTCCAGGGTGACGTGATCGACCCAGATGTTACGGACGTCGCTCTCCATGCCGATGGCGTCACCGCCGTTGGACGTGGGCGAGCCGGACTTCTTGACGTTCCGGACGGTCACGTTCTGGATGATGATGTTGCTGGACTTGCGAATGTGGATGCCCAGTTGGTCGAAGACGGCTCCGCTGCCGACGCCGATGAGCGTCACGTTGCTGATCTCTTTGAGCTCGATCACGCCGGCGGCGGTGTTGCAACTGTCGCCCGACACCTTGCTGGTGTTGCCGTGGTTGATCGTCCCCTGCACCTCGATGGTGATCGGGGTGCTGCTGCTGGCCCGGCCGCACAGGGCCGCGTGGATCGCGGTCCCCGTGGTGGCCCGCACCGTCTGTCCGCCCGTACCGCCGGTGGTCCCACCGTTCTGGGTCGCGTAGCCGGTGACACCGCCGGTCGCCGCCGACGCCTCGGGCATGGACAGAACCACACCGGTCACGGCCGCGAGAGCCATCGTGGCCAGCGCCGCGTGGAGTCGCAGTGCGACTGATCGTCCTCGTTTCATCTTCGCCTCAACTTCCGTCTTGTACGAGGGTGTTGTTGCTGCCGTTGTCGTTGTTGCTGCCGTTGTCGTTGAGCTGGAACAGGCCCTGCGGAGAGGACGGTTACGGCGTGACCCGGTTGCCGCCGAAGGTCACCACGAGGCGGCCGTCCGCGGCGAAGGACCAGCCCAGCGCCCCGGCGTACGCGGAACACCGCGATCCGTTCGAGCCGGTCCAGAACTGGTTCGATCCGTCGGCGTCGCCCACGGTCTTGTCGTTGGACCCGCCGTCGTCGCGGCAGGAGACGTTGCCGCGGAAGACCGAGGTACCGGCGTCGAACGAGAAGTTGCGCTCGGCGTTGTCGATGCTGACGTTGTCCGAGACCGTCATGCTGCCCGGGTTCCGGTTGTAGGTGAATCCGTGCTTGCCGTTGTCGTAGGCGATGCTGCGGCGAACGACGTGATTGACCTTGATGTCCTCGCCGCCGAGCTTGTAGCCGTTGCGGTCACCGCTGGAGTTCTGGGTGCCGTCGGAGAGGGTGCCGTTCTCGTAGGCGAGGGAGTCCTCGATGGTCACCGCGCCGATCGCGCCGGTATCCGGCTTGGTGTAGAGGTCCCAGCCATCGTCGATGTTGTTGTGGGACACGGCGTAGCGGAAGACATTGCCGGGCCCGGAGGTGAGCTTGGCGGCGAAGCCGTCGGCGTCCTCACCGTCGGAGTCGGCGTTGTCGTGCGACTCCGCGCTCAGGATGAGGTTGTTGGACGGCCACTGGTCGCGGGGGGTGTCGGATGCCATCCGCGAGAGCTGCAACCCGGTGTCGCGGTTGAAGCGCGTCACCGTGCGCTCGAACACGTTGCCACTGCCGCCGACGAAGATTCCGTTGTCCCCGGCGCGCTCGACGACGATTCCCTTGACGTGCCAGTACGACCCGTTGACGGCGAGCCCGCGGTTCGACGGACTCTCCGACTGGGCCGCGAAGTTCAGTACCGGCGTCTCGCCCGGATAGGCGGTCAGTTCGGTGCGGTCGCCCGAGGTGCCATCGGCGCCCTGCGGGATGGTGACGGTCTGCGAGTAACGGTACGTGCCGCCCCGCAAGTAGATCGTTCCGCCGGGTGTGATCCTTGCGATCGCCGAGGTGAGGGTCGTCGGGGCGGACTGCGTGCCCGCCGCGCTGTCGGTGCCGTTCGGCGACACGTACAGCGCGGCGGCGGACAACGCCTCGTGAGGTGCGGATACAGCCTGCGCGGTGGTGCCGGGGAGGATGAAGAGCGTGCAGGTCAGCAGGCTGACGCACGCCATGAGGGGCTTCACTTGCATCGGGTCTCCAGGTGGTTTGGGTCTGGTCAGGACTCAGCGGAGGTACCGGAGAAAGCGCTTGGTCAGGAACGGTAGGGACGCTCCATGGACACGTCAATGACCGTGTACATGATTATTGTTCAGTATCATGAACGGGCGGAGGCCGCTCACCTAGCTGGGGCCTGTCCGGATCTGGAGCCCGCCCACGAGGACCCGGGGGCCGCCCCTGTCAGTGGCGGCGTTGCAGCGTCCGCTCCAAGCGGCGCCGCTCCGGGCTCTCCCGTGCCCCGTCCGGCGGCTCGTCCGCCAGGATCCGGGCCGACGCCCCGACCGCCCGCAGGTCCTGACGAAATCGCCTGACCGATGGCACGTATCCGCCCAGCAGTGTCAACGGCCATGTCGTTCTCCCCGTAGGCGGCCAGGAGTTCGCCCCGCTGGCGGCCGGCGCGGATCGCGGCGCTTCCGGGTGTGGGTATCGGGGCGGTGGGTGTGGCTGGGGACAAGCGGAAGTACTCCGGGAAGGGGGTGCGCGCGGGTGCCGGCGGGCGTGGGGGTGTCGGTTGGCCGCTGGTGGGGCGGTGACTCGTACCACTCGTCACGTGCCTGTTCAGGGCAGGTCCGGGTGGAGTGGTGATGTCGGGTTGACTCGTTGTGGGTGCCGCACTCGTCCCCGTGCTGACCTGCGCGGGGACGGGTGCGACGAGTGGCGACGGGTTATGGGCCGGTCGTGGCGGAGGCGGGTGCCGGTTCCTGTGCGGGGCAGTAGCGGGCCCAGGCATCGAGGAACTGGTTGCGGGTGAACCCCTTGGCCTGGGCACCGCTGGGGAAACGGTGGTTGGCCGAGCTGATGCCGTAGTCCTTCAGCAGCAGTCGCAGGCCGCGCGGCGTGAGCCCATGGGTGCTGTATTCGGAGCGTGCTTGACGCGTTCATCGAGACCAACACCGTCCAGCCCGCCGTCCGCCGGGCCCGCGCCCACTACGGGAGGGCGGTTTGATGGCGAGGAGGAAGGCGGCGAAGCGCCGCTTCGGAGCAGTGCGGCAGTACGCGTCGGGGCGTTGGACGGCCGGCTACGTCGACCCCACCGGGCTGCGGCGGCGCGCGCCGGAGACCTTCGCGACCAAGACGGACGCGGACATCTGGCTGTCCCAGATCGAGGCGGATCTCACCCGAGGTGACTGGACCGACCCGGATACCGGGGCCGTCAACTTCGAAGAGTACGCCTTGCGCTGGGTCGACGAGCGCAAGCTCGCGGCCACCACGGACGAGCTGTACCGCCGCTTGCTGCGGCTGCACAACCTGCCGACCTTCCGGCGATGGGACCTTGACGAGATCACTCCTCCTCGGGTCCGTGCCTGGCGAGCCGAACGTCTGGAGACCATCGAGGCAGACACGACGGTCGCGAAGGCGTACAGGCTCGTGAAGGCGATTCCGCAGACGGCGACTGACGATGAGCTGATCCGGCGTAACCCGTGCCGGATCGAGGGGGCGGGCAAGGAGTCCGCCGACGAGCGGCCGGTGGCCACCGTGGAGCAGGTGGACGCCCTCGCCGACGCGATGGGTCCACGCTGGCGGATGATGGTCTACTTCGCCGCCTACGCCAGCCTCCGGCCGGAGGAGCGGGCCGAATTGCGGCGGCCCGACGTGGACCTCCCCGACGAGCCCGACCCATGCAGGCGGCGGGACGCCGCGCAGCACGAGCCCGTCCTGCTGCGCATCAGCCGGGCCGCGCCCGAACTGACCACCGGCCGCCGGGTGACCGGTGACACGAAGTCCGAGGCAGGGAAGCGCGCCGTCGTGCTGCCAGGCTTCTTGTACGTGGATGTACGGCGGCACCTCGACTGGTTTGCCGCCAAGGAGCCTGACGGACTGCTGTTCGTCGGCGAGCGGGGCGCCCCCTTCCGCCGCTCCACCTTTGGCCGGAAGTGGCGCAAGGCCCGGGACAAGGTCGGGCTGCCGCCCAACTTCCGCTTCTACGACCTACGGCACACCGGCAACACCCTCGTCGCCCAGTCCGGCGGCACGCTCAAGGACGTCATGGTGCCGCGCCGGCCAGTCGTCGGAGAAGGCGGCGCTGATCTACCAGCACTCGCCCATGGACCGGCAGAAGGAAGTCGCACAGGGTCTCGACGCCCGCGCACGGGCCGCGCGGAAGGACGCCGCGAGCAACCGCGGCGACGGGCGCCCGGACTCGGACAGCGACTCAAGTGGTGCGCCAGTGGTGTGCCACGCCTGACCCCCTCCGACACCCGCCTCGGGGGGCCGACACAGTGCCGTGTTGGCTGACCGCTGTTCACCATCCTGACGGGCACGTAGTGGCACGCCCATCCCCGGGTGGTCGGCTGAGACGCTGGTGGTCGGCCGAGAGCTGAGCGGGAGCGGCCGCGTTCGGTACGGCCGCAGACCCCCGGTACCGCAGCCGGGCCCGGACCGTGTGTCGCGGCCCTGGCCCTGCCCTGTGTGGTGCCGCCCTGCGACAGTGGTGCGTCAGCTCTGCGCGGTGTCATCGCCCGTCTGCCCGGCGTCCTCGGCTGCGCCTGCCTTCTCGCGGATCTTGCGCACCAGCTCCGCCTTCCGGTCGGCCGCTCCCTGGCGGTCGAGGTTGCGGTGCGGACCATTATTCTGCCGTTCGGCGCGGGACAGCCTTTTGCGCTGGCCGCCGCCCATGCCCACAGGGTTGTTGATGTTCTTGCTCACGGTCATAGGTTCTCCCGAAATGATGTGAAGTGATCTACGGATTCATCGGTGGGGGACGGGCGTGGCGACGTCGAGGGACGTCAGCAGGGGCCCATCACGCTCTCACTCGTAAATCGGCGTCCTGGCCTTCGGCCGAGTATGCGCCGTGCACGGACATGCTGGTCATGTATCAGTGCAAGCGTGAGACATCGATCCCGAACTCCCCGATCGCCCGGGCCCCGACCGTGCCCGCCATGCTCTCCAGCCGCGGGGCAATCGCGTCCAGCGCCCGGCCACCTACGGCAGGAACCCTTGTACCGCTCGGCAAGAGCATCCCGGATGTCGAGGGGCTTACCGGCCTTCAGCGCGTGACGAACCCCGGGCCGGGTGCCCGGCCGGGCCGCGGCACGGCCGGCGTGAGGCCCGCACTGGTAAGGTCGGGGCACGCTTGCGGAGAGCCTGGGCCCGTGCCGGACAAGGCACGGGCCCAGGTCCGTTCAGGGCGCCGAAACGAGGAACCCCCATGAAGGCGAAGCAATCGACCTCCGGTCGCTCCGGACCCGGCAGGTCCGACCAGGGGAGGGCCCCGCGGGGCGAGCTCTCGGTGCCGGGGACACTGGCGCCCGGCCTCCCGCCGGCCGGGTCCTTCGCGGAGCTGGCAATGCCGGTCGAGCTGATGGGGGTGCTGGCGGGGCTCGGGGTACGGGAGCCGTTCCCGATCCAGGCGGCCATCCTGCCGAGCGCGCTGGCCGGCCGGGACGTCCTCGGCCGCGCGCGGACCGGCTCGGGAAAGACCCTCGCCTTCGGGCTTGCGCTCCTCGCACGTACGGCGGGCCGGCGCGCCGAACCGAAGCGCCCTCTCGCGCTGGTCCTGGTGCCGACAAGGGAACTCGCGCAGCAGGTAAGCGAGGCGCTGACTCCCTACGCGGAGGCGCTCGGGCTACGCTCGGTGACTGTGGTCGGCGGGCTCGCGATCAGCCGGCAGGTGGCGGCGCTCCGGGCGGGTGCCGAGGTCGTGGTGGCGACGCCGGGACGGCTGGCCGATCTCGTCGCCCGGCGGGACTGCCACCTGGACCGGGTGCGGATCGCGGTGCTGGACGAGGCGGACCAGATGTGCGGCATGGGTTTCCTGCCGCAGGTCTCGGAGACCCTGGACCTGATGCCCCCCGGCGGGCAGCGGATGCTGTTCTCCGCGACGCTCGACCACAACGTCGATCAACTGGTCAGGCAATATCTGAGTGAGCCGGTGTTCGCCACGGTCGACCGGGCGGAGGGCTCGGTCGCGACGATGGAGCACCACGTACTGAACGTCCATCCCGCCGACAAGTACGCGACAGCTACCGAGATCGCGGCTCGGGACGGGCGGGTGCTGATGTTCCTGGACACCAAGCACGGTGTGGACCAGTTCACCCGCCACTTGCGGAGCAGCGGCATACAGGCGGGAGCTCTGCACAGCGGGAAGTCGCAGCCGCAGCGCACGCACACGCTGGCCCAGTTCAAGGACGGCGAGATCACGGTGCTGGTGGCCACCAACGTCGCTGCCCGTGGCATCCACGTCGAGCACCTGGACCTCGTCGTCAACGTGGATCCGCCCTCCGACCCCAAGGACTACCTTCACCGCGGCGGGCGCACCGCGCGTGCCGGGGAGTCCGGCAGCGTGGTCACGCTGGTCACGCCCGGCCAGCGCCGGGACGTGAACCGGATGATGTCGGACGCCGGGATCCGGCCCACGGTCGCTCAGATTCGCTCAGGCGAGGAGAGACTGACCAGCATCACAGGCGCGAAGCGCCCACCGGTGCAGGACGGGGCGAAGACCGGCAACGCGGCGTTCCGGGGTCTGGGTACCCGCGCGGGCCGCCCCCCGAAGGAATCCCGCAAGGCCGCGGAGGCGCGCACGATGGCGGAGGCCCGCAAGGCCGCCCGAGCGCGCAGGGCCCACTGACGGGCGGTACGCGCCGCCGCGGTCGGGAGACACAAGGAGGCACTTACTGCCTCGCATCGAGTGGAGCGTCAAGGAGTGCCGATGGCGAACGGAGTCCAACGACCCCAGGAGGACGCCGAGTTCGAGTTCATCCTGGCGAGGGCGGACGTGCCGGTGCTCGCGTACTTCTACGGGGTGTGGCCCAAGGCCGCTGCAGCGTGCAAGGAAATGGATGCCCTGGTGCGGGAGGTGGCCGACGTCTACCAGGGCCGACTGATCGTCGTTCGGGCCGACATCGCAAGGTGTCCCGGCCCCGTACGGCGGTACGGCGTCACCGGCGCGCCCTCCTTCGTGCTGATCGATCGGGGCGAGGCGATGGCGGCCGGGAGCGGTCCGATGTCCAGGACAGCGCTCGGGGAGTTCCTGGACGCCCACCTGTGAGCAGGCCGCATACTGGCCGACGAGGTTGTGCCCGCGGCGACCGGCCGGGGCACCATCGTGGCCGCAGATGTACGACTCTTCACCAAACCGGTGAGTGCCCTGGTGAGGTCTTGGTTCTTGGACTAGACAACAAACAACCCCCGGGCCACTGGCCTGGGGGTTTGTCGTGGAGCGGGTGACGAGAATCGAACTCGCGCTCTGAGCTTGGGAAGCAACGAGCCCTTGATCGCAAGTAATAACTCTGACCAGCGAAAACGCGGTACAGATGTGCTCCTGGTCAGCGGCCGGATGACGCCTGTGGTGACCGCTGTTTACCCCTATGAATGGCACGTAGTGGCACGCCAGCCCGGTAGAGGCGTGGGGCGGTGTCTTGCGAGCGGTATGCCGACGGCCGCCTCTACGGCTGTCGGTCCGTCGCGGCACCGGGCACCTGTCGGTCGAGATCACCAGCAGTGCGGGCGGGTGAACCATTGCCAGCTCGCGCACTCCGTCGGCTGTACCGGCATCTCCGCGGGCTTCGCCTGTTTCATCCGCCTCGGGGTCCAGAATTTGACGACCGCCACGGGGGACGCCGTCTCATGGTGCTTTTCCACGTCGTCGGAGCCCGCCGCGTCGGGGACCGTGGCCGACACAGCCGCGCCGGAGAGTGCGATCAACCCTACGGACGCCGCGATCACGATCCATGCACGGTGCTGCAGCGTGGCACGGCGTTGCGGCACTTATCGGGTCACCCTGCGCGGTAGAGCAGCGGCCTCAGCCTCGCGGCCTCACGTATGCGTTCGCCACATCTGACTCGCCAACAGTCCCATTGTGAGTGGCAGTTGGCGATTCTCCGTCCCTCGTCAACATGGCCAACATCCGGGGCATCTCGGCACCTACACTGACCCTGCTGACGTGCAGGTATGGGGGCGCGGTGCGGTCGATGGCTGGGCCAGTGGTGGTGACTCGCGCGGTTATGCCGATTCTCAGATCCCTTTCGAAGCCATATCACTTGGTCCCTGTACCCGCCGCCGTACGTGATCACTTGCTTTCCGGGTCCGGGGCTGTGGAACCGCTGCGTCGTGAAGTGCGTCGTGTCCTAGTGTGTTTCTGGGATGCGACTGACGCTGTCGCAAGGGGATCCGGTGACCGACGGGATGGCGCTACCGGAGCGGATCGCTGAGCAGCGGGCGGGGCTGGGGGATCTGCGTGCGCTGGTCGGGCAGTTGCGGTGCTCTCTGGTACTCGTGCCTTCCATGACGGCGGATTGTGGACCGCGGAGCTGAGCGGCGTGCGCTGGATCTGCGGGTTCACGGATGAGGACGCACTGGCTCGGTTCGCGCGGGCGCAGGACCACGGCGACGGGCGGGGCACCGGCCTGGGTCGCGATCAATATCGCGGATCCGGAATGGAGCGATGCTGTTTCCGCCGGTGACGATGTCGACGTTTCCAGGGCAAGCCTTTGCCGTCCCCTTGCTATCGGTTGGCTGGCTTCTTGTTGAGCTGGCGGAGTCTGTCTACGGGGGCGCCTCGGCGGCCTGACTTCTTCTTCCCGTAGATCCCGTTGGCTCCTCTGCGTTGGAGCAACGGGGCCTACGCATGGCTCCTGTGCTGGGGTTGTTTGCCCTGCGGCCCGGCCGGGACCGACGCCCCAGCGCCGCAGCACGGACGAGCTGCAGAGGAAAAAGTAATGCTTGTTAGGCGTCTGTCGGATCTCAGCTTGAACTGCTCTCAGGCTCATCGCCAGGCATAGCACTGAAATGCCAACGCCTTTGAGTCGAATTCCAGGACGAGTAGAGGGCGGCCCTGTTTTTAGTTCCTTGGGCTCGCCACAGTTGAGCATCACACGACCATATAATGTACGGGGGTGAATCGTATTCATTTATTAAAATAGTGAAGTCAAGATTGAAAAGTTCAGCCACCGCTTCTAGGGGGATGTATGCGTCGAGTAGTACCTTACAGCCTTTCTCTTCGGTCAATTGGAGGGTTGGGACTGGAATTCCTGGGCGTCGCCCTGGCTCCACGATTCCCGTTCCGGCCCCGGTCTGGATTTCTCGCCTGATAATTCGGCGGAGTCGAAAACGTGCCCATAGTCCAATTCTCTCAGCTGCCTGATTCCCGTAGGTTGTGGAAATCGCCTGGAGGAATGGGCTAAGGGAAGCCCCGATCAGGAGAGTTGGCCAGTCGAATGCTGCCCTCTCTACTTCTACTCGCTCATTTGTGTGGCGTGTGGGACGTTTCGGAGGATCACCCAGGATGTCTGAAAATAGATCCCCAATGTCTTCCGTTTGGCGACTGCGTCGCATCTGTTCTATAGAGTTTTGTCCCGATTGGCAGCGTTGTCGACCTATGCGATCTTGTGCATAGCGATGAAACCCTTCCGGGAAGCAGTCGGCGTTAACGGTGAAGAAATCCCTGAGTGTTCTAAGTGACTTTTGGTAGTTGAGTGCTTCGATTGTGCCTTTTTTTGTTACAAGCTTGTCGGTGACTTGATCCCAAGAGGAGAGGAGCTGCTCGGCTTTCGGCATTAGGGCCTTGCGCTTGCTTCGTTCCTTAATTGACATTTCAAAACCGAGCTCTTGCATCAGGTCGCGCACGGTGCACCTCTCTTCTGGTCCTGCAAGCATATTATGCCCGCCACTGATGCGCGAAGACTTGCCGCGTCTCGTGAAGATCCTGAGCCTGTATGCTGTGGTGATCTAGGAAGCACGGGGTTTTCTTTGACTGTTTGAGATCAGTCATCTTTCCCTGGGCGCGTCGGGGTATCGAGGACCATGCAGCTACGTGACTGGGAAGACATCCTGTGTGGCCTTCGCATCGATTTCGGTGTGCTCCTGAGCGCACAGCAGCATCAGGTTGTCCGCCTCGTCCCGCAGCGTCTCTTCCAGCGGATCCGCGCCTCGCGGTGAGCGCTCATGCGTGCTCTGCCCGACGATGTGCGCAATCTCGCCCAAGCGCACCGTCCGCCCTGACATTGGCCCGTCCAGCAAGTATGTGTTGCACAGCACGCAGCGGCCCCCACTGCGAACCCACACCTCCAGAGCCACCTGCTGGGCGGACCGGCCTCCTCTGCGCACCCTGCTGCCCGCGCTCATCGCTGCCACTTTCGTTCGCCCTCGTCCATCGGATCAGACGCTAGGTGACGTTCGCTCTCCTGGTGGAGCAACTTGACAAGAACGGGGCGATGCTCATAAGGCCACCGAGCAAAGAGCCATAGGAAGGACGACGGGTACGAAACCGTCCGCAGGGATGTGATCGGTGGCCCGCGCGAAGGACAGCGTCTTCTGCATTGGCGGGTGCGAGTCCCTCCAGCAGCGGCCCTCGCTCATGTGGTCGACGCGCTGACGCTCCAGGCGTTCATATCTATTTGGGCCTTTGCAGAAGCTGTGGAGGGCTGCGCTCAAGCCTATACGGAGGTGTCGCGTCGGCGTCCGGACTGTCTCTCGCGCGATTCTGGGCGCACGAGCCTCACGCAGGTCGGTTCCATGGAGGTCGAGGCGGCGTCCTGCGCTCAAATCCCATGCCCGACTGGCAGTCGGCATGCTGCGCGCAGTCGAGCAGGAGGTCCTTGAGAGGTTTAGACAACAAAGAAGCCCCCGGCCGCCGGCCTGGGGCTTTTTCATGGAGCGGGTGACGAGAATCGAACTCGCGCTCTGAGCTTGGGAATCACCCGGCACTCGGGCAGGAGTACTGCCTCTGACCTGCGAGAAAGTCTTTTGATGGATCTTCCCTGAACGCCTCCGGCGAACCCGTTATGACCGCTGTTCACCGTCTCTACTGGCACGTTGTGGCACGGCCCCGCGTGCAGTGCCAGGGAAGGCGCGCCCTGCGTCCGGATGTCGCCGTGCCGTCCAGCGTCGACGGAACCAGTCACCACGTCAGGTATGTCGCCTGCGACGGAGAGTGCCCCGTGCGCCGCCGTGCTGACAAACGTGGTGTTTAAGCCTGGTTCTCCGGCCCACGTCACGGGCTCGCCGGCGCAGCCTCTCGTCCCCAGTACGGGAAACCTTGATTACATCGCGCGGATGGCTGGCTACGATCTCTGCATGCTTAGCAGTGGGGAAACGTTCGACGCTGACATGTTCTATGCCTCGTCGAGGCGCTGGATGCACGAGGCTCTGCGGCACGCCTCAGCCGAGCCGCCTGCGTACGATCTTGCTGTTCATCATGCGCAAGTTGCGGCTGAACACCTGCTCAAGGGTTTTCTTCTCAACGTGCATCCCGCACTTATCGCAGACAACACCACGCTGCTCCTTCATGTGACGGGCGTGGTCAAGCATCGGACACGGCATGCTGGAGAGCGCAGTATAGAAACAGGCGCTTCTATTACCGCGAAAGACTCTCTAGAGTTGGCGCGAGAATTCACAAAGCGACTTGACCGGATCAGCGGTCAGCGATGGAATTCTGTGCTTCGAGCGCGAAATGGGGTAGCGCACCTTGGGATTATTAACGGGCCTACGGCCGAGGCCAACCTGGTCACATGCTTCGATATCGTCGATGCACTACTAGCAGAGCTAGATAAATCTACAGATGATTACTGGTCTACGTGGATTGGAGTTCGGGGCAGTCTGGGGAAGACTCACCTGGATGAGGTTACTCGTCGCATGCGTGCGCGATTGGCCAGGGCACGCGCGCGGGATGCGGAGAACTATGGAGGCCGGTACCCCGGCACGCGCAGGGAGCCACTGCAGTGGGATCAGAGAGGAATCTTCGGCCCGGGGAAGAGCGGTTACGGCATTCCGTGCCCCGCCGGAGGACACAATGGGATGCTGGTAGGGCACTCGATACAGCCGGGGGATGGAGGTACGAACGACATTCGTGACATCTTTGTGGCGCATTCATACTTTTGTCAAATCTGCGGCTTGACTGCCGACGTCGAGGAGTTTGAACCGTTGAGTCTCCCAATCAGTCTCGATGTTGGCGCGAAAGGACTAGTGGCCCCTCCGGTTGATCGCGACCCGCTTGAATGGGAAGCGAGCCTGGCTAGAGAAAGAGGGATTGCGGAAGATAAGCTTCGTGAAGAAATTTCCATGGGGCTCTGGTGTGGGTTCCCTGGCCTTGAATGTCCTTGTGGCAAGGGCGGACCCATGCCGGACCTGTGCCTTAAGCGTGACGCGCAGATCTGAGGTCGGCGGAATCTCAATTACCGAGTCAAACTCTGAGCGATCTTGGAAAACGTGGTTCACCGGGGCTTTCCGTTCGAACGGGTACGGATGGGGCGCAATCTCAGCTGATGATGTCAGTGGCCCTCGCTACTCTTGCCAGAACTTGGAGCGAGACTGGGTGGGGCTGAACGCGACCATGAAACGCGAGACACTCCAGGGCGGGAAACTGCGTAACGGGGCCCGTGAGGCCCGGCTCACGGCCTTCCGGTGGGCGACCCGCTACAACAAGACCCGACGAAGGCACTCCAGCCTCGGCCAGATCAGCCCCATCACCTACGAACAGCGATCATTGCGCTGGCCACCGCCGCATGACACCGAGTGTCCACGATCCCTCCTTGCGTAGCCCGGGCGCGGGGGGACCTGCGGTCGCGGACTCACGGTTGGTTCTGAAAGTTGGCGAACCTGCGGAGATGGAAGGCGGGCACCGCGTGGTGCCCTGCTTCCACCTGCTGGCTCGGATCAGCGTTCTCTGGGGCCCACTCGTCCGTGCCGTGAGCGTCGCACGAGGCGCTGGCATTCAGCCGATGAGTCAGATCGTGGCTGTGTGGGACCGCAAGCACTGCAGGGCGTCCATGCAGACTCGGCGCCACCCTTGCTCGCGCCCTCAGTCGTATTCCGGCCACAGTCTTAAAATGATCAGTGCGCGCAGGAATGATCTCCCGAAATGAGTGGCATACCTGTGGTGCGAAACCCTAGAATCAAATTTCCATGGATGGGCTAGATTATAGGGTTTAAGGGGGAGTAATGTTATGCCTTTTCTGCAAGAAGGAATCTCAAGGATCGCGTAGCATCGAGCATGTTGTGCCAGAATCGCTAGGCAACACCACTATGACGCTGCCTGCAGGTGTGGTCTGCGATAAATGCAATAACTATTTTGCGGTTAAGGTTGAGAAGCCGTTCTTGGAGTTGCCTGAGATTGTTGCTCTGCGTTTCCATCAGGCCATACCGAGCAAAAAGCGCCGCATCCCTCCCCTGGAAGGGACGATTGGCCCCCACCTCCCTGCGACGGTCTATCGATATACTGGTGGTGTTGTCGGCGGAGTGATTGACGTGCCGTGGGACGCCGTGCCCTACTTGCCCTACGGAGGCAAAGCTGTACTCAGTATTCCAGGGTCAAACGATGAGTGGCGAGTAGCGGAAGTTTCTCGGTTTATGGCGAAGGCTGCTCTTGAGTCGATGGCCGCGCGCTTGCTGAATGATCCTGTCGGCAGGCACTCTTTGGTTACCGATGTTCAGCTAGATCCTATCCGAGACTATGCGCGTTACGGTAAAGGGAAGCTTTGGCCGATTCATTCCCGTCGCATATATGGTGCCGATAAGTCTTGGGTTCTGCCCACAGGTGAGACTGTGCAACGTGTGTGGGAGTCGGATTTTCTTTATACTTCACGAGGTGAGGTCTATTACGTCCTTGTCGTTTTCGGTCTTGAGTTGGTTATTAATATACTTGGGCCGGTTTTGCGCGGATATCAAGCATGGCTTGGTGAGAATCATGGCGTGAGCCCCTTATATCATTAAGAATGCCTGATTTGGTGATGTGTGTGCTCGGTCAGTAGCGTCAGGTATGCGCATGAATCAAAGTGCTATCACTCACTGACAGGATCGGATTTACGGCCCGGGGAGGTCCGTCAGCCGGACTTCACTTTGAGATCGCCGACTTGGCGGATGGCGCCGATAACCGGGTCGTGCGTCGCCGGTCAAGAGCGGTCGCGAGCACTGTGGCCAGTACGTATAGCACGGGGCCATGCCGGTCTTGTGCGTCGTTACCACCCAGGCGAAAGTTTGGTCGTCAGCACGGTCCGGGTGTCGAACAGAGCTCTCGTGGCTGCGAGACGTCGGGCCCAACGCACCAAATTCGACGCCGACACCGGCGCCAAACTGAAGGACCTCACAGTCCGCGCTGGCTAGTCCTTGGAGCGGCTCCAGCTGATCTACCAGCACTCAACGGCGAAGCGTCAGCGGAGGCTCGCCCGGGGCATCGGCACCGAGGCCGGGCAGCAACTGCGCCAGGCAGAGGCGGAGGAAAGGCCGGCCGCAGAAGCGTGACGACACGGTGGCGTAGCGAACCCGATCGGGTTCGCTACGCCTGTAGCCGTGTTGGGACTACCGCTACAGCACTATGCGCCCTCGTGCCCCCTTGAAGGACGGCTTCCGTTGAGATCAGCTTTCCCTGTATGTACTGGCAGGGGAGTTGAGGCTGGTCTCGGTCGGCCCTTCTGGAGGGGGAGTAGTGGCGATCAAGTTGCTGTCAGTTGCGCCTGCGCAGAACGAGTTGATCGACAAGGCCATCACGCTGGGCAATCGCTACACCAAGACGTTAGGGCTCTTGAAGCCTCCCGCGTACAGCAAAGCAGCGGAAGACGGTGGACTACTCGTAGCCGTTGAAGCGGACGAGGTGATCGGCTACGCACTGTTCGGGCTCCCGAAGAGGAGTGCGCACATTCGCCTGGCCCACCTGTGCGTGGCGGAAGAGCAGCGCGGCAAGAGCATCGCGCGGCGACTGGTGGAAGAGATCAAGCAGAGGTATCCACAACGGCTCGGCATCAAGGCCAAGTGCCGTCGGGACTACAACCTCAGCGCCATGTGGACGAGCCTGGGGTTCCTACCACATGGCGAGGTACGGGGACGCGGCCGGGATGGAGAGATCCTCGACGGATGGTGGCTGGATCTCGGGCACCCCAACCTATTCACCGAGGTGGAGAGTGACGCCCTGTTGGTGGTGGCGATCGACCACGCGGTGTTCGCTGATCTCCGCGGACTCACCTATACAACCGATGTAGAAGAATCCCGCGCGCTGGAAGCGGGCTGGATGACGGACCTTGTCGAGCTCGCCTACACGCCGCAACTGGTCCATCAGATCCGCGATATCGCCGACACTGCCGAGCGCCAGCACCAGAGGGCGGCGCTGCCCGGACTGCGTCAGCTCACTCCCGCCTCTGCGGCCGTGGCTGAACGAACGGCTGAGTTGCTCAGCGCGGCGACGGATTCGCTGCCGGACCTGCCCGACAACGGGGCACTCCGTCGCTGCGCGCAGTACGTGGCTGAGACCTCGTGCGCTGGCCTCCGAGTGCTGGCTACTCGAAACCCTCTCCTGTCCCGCCTGGCGGACGTGGCTTGGGAGGTTGCCAGGGTTCGTGTCGTATCGCCCTCCACCGTGACGCTGCACGTGGACGAGCTTCGGCAGGCCCAGGTGTACCGCCCGGCCGACCTGATGGGCACGGACTTCCGGTCCACGGAGGTGTCCCCAGGCGCGGAGGATGAACTAGTCGCCTTCTTCAATCAGTCCGGCGGGGACGACGGATCGGCCTTCGCTGAACGCTTGCGTTCTCTGACCGCGGACACGGTCGTATGGCGCCGCGAGCTGCTGCGGGACGGGGAGGGGCACCCCGTCGCCCTCTATGCGTGGGCTTTGGACGGGCGGACGCTGATTGTCCCCGTGCTCCGCACCGCAGAGCACGCGCTCGAAGAGACCCTGGCCAGGCAACTTCTCTTCCTGCTCAAGCGCCTTGGGCGTGACTTCGGCGCGGAGATCATACGGATCACTGATCCGCATCCCTCCGCGGTCGCCAAGGCAGCTGCTGGGGACGACGGCTTCTTCGAGCACGACGGCAGGCTCGTGGCTCTGCTGGTGAATGCGTGCGGTACGGCAGCTGAGGTGGAGGCAGTGGCCGGCGGCCTCGCTCGTGAGCTGACCATAGAGGCAGCTACGCTGCAGGAGGGGATGCCTGCCGAGGTTGCCGCTGTGGTGGAGCGCGCCTGGTGGCCGGCGAAGGTCATCGACTCCGGGCTGCCATCCTTCCTGTTGCCGATCAAACCGCGTTGGTCCACCGAACTGTTCAACTTCCCGGCCATGCTCCTACCGCGTAGCCACGTCCTGGGCATCAGCAGGGAGCACGTCTATTACCGCACCTCAGGGCACCGAGGCGAGAGCGTTCCCGGTCGCCTCCTCTGGTACGTCAGCGAGGGTCCTTCCAGCGTGGAAAGCCAGATGATCGTGGGCAGTTCGCGGTTGGACGAGGTGCTCATCGACACACCCGGCACCCTCTTCTCGAAATTCGAACACCTGGGCGTATATGGTCGAGCTGAGGTACACGGAGCCGCTGACGCCTCCGGTCGTGCCATGGCGCTGAGGTTCTCGGACACCGAGATTTTTCCCGAGCCGGTAACGCTACGGCGATTGGCCTCGCTGGCCAGGGAGCTGGGACTACCTTGGTCGTCGAACTCGCTGATCTCGCTGTCGAAGATCAGTAACAAGCTGTTCCAGGCGGTCTACAAAGAGGGGCACCGAAAGACGTGAACGATCCGGAACGCGCGATGCTGCTGTCCGTCCACCCGCGCTTCGCCATCGCGATCCTGGCCGGCAGTAAGACGGTGGAGGTCCGCCGCCAACGCGTCGCCGCGCCTCCCGGAACACCAGTCCTGCTCTACGCGACCGCGCCCACCATGGCCCTGGTGGGCATGGCGCGCATCGCCTCAGTCCACGTGGCCTCTCCCAAGGAGGTCTGGTCGGCACATCGTGCTCAGACGGGGATCACTCGACGCGAGTACGACGCCTACATGAGCGGCGCCGCCCAGGCGAGTGGCCTCACGCTGGCGGATCCCGTGTCCTTCTACGAGCCAGTAACGCTCAGCGCGTTGCGTGCGAAGGGAAGTTTCCATCCTCCGCAGAGCTACCGCTACATGAAGGGCGATGACCTGCGGCAGGTAGCCGAAGCCGGACCCGTGGTGGTGACGGCCCTTCGTGAGGCGCTGGGTGATCTGGCGCCCGCTTAGTGGTCGGCTCCGGAAGTCCTTCGATGGGTCGGCTCTCGAACAACGGCCAGGGGGAACGCATGGCATGCGGCCGTGCGGGCTTCACTCCGCGGCAGGCTTCGGCGATGCCTTCGAGTCAGTCGCGGATTGTGCCTTGCTGCTCGAACTCGTGCTCGGAGCTAAGGAATCAACCTACCCTTGATTGTGGCTCAGCGAATGAACAGCGAGAACGCTGCCCAGGTGGATGTTTGGGCCTCCATGCCTGTGGCCCGAACTGATCGTTCTTGGCCCTTGGGAATGGCGCGTAGCGGCAAGGGGGGCTCCAAGGCCGCCGTGCGGGGGGCTCGTGGTGGCCCAGTCCCGCTTGCGGCGAGCAAGCATCGGCGCCGACGGTGACGTGAGCCTGCAGGCCCGCGTCCCTGCCTATCGCCACAGAGGGAGCAATTGTCAAATCCTGTGGATGAGGTGGTGTGACTGGATGACCGGGCCGGGGATGCCTGCCTGCCCGGTTCTGGCCTTGATGGCGGTTGGGGGTGCGGGGGTGTCGTCATGTTGATCGTGATGGCGGGGTTGCCCGGCGCGGGGAAGAGTTCGGTGGCCGAGACGTTGGGGCGGAGGCTGGCTGCTCCGGTCGTCTCTGTCGACCCGATCGAGGCAGCGATATGGCGTGCGGGGGTGGCGCGTGACCAGCCCACCGGTCTGGCGGCGTATGTCGTGGCCGAAGCCGTGGCCGGCGGTGTGCTCGCCCTTGGCCAGACGGTGATCGCCGACGCGGTCAACGCAGTGGAAGCGGCGCGGGAGCAGTGGCGGTCGCTGGCGCGTCGTCATGGCGTGCCGGTGGCGTTCATCGAGGTGGTGTGTTCGGATCCGGTAGTGCACTGCCAACGTTGGAAGGCCGCTCCCGCGGGATCGATGGCTTCTTGGAACCGAGGTGGGCGGCGGTGGAAAGGCTGCGGGAGGAGTTCGCCCCGTGGACCGATCACCGCTTGGTGCTGGAGGCTGTGATCGACGTGTCGTCCAACGTGGCCGCGGCTCTTGAGTTCCTGGCGGCGGTTTCCTGACCTGTGTGGGCTCAGGGCAGGATCGTGGGTGCGTCAGGCGGCAGTGGCCTGCCCTTGCTCGACCAGGACGCCGTTCTCGAACCGGGCGCTGGCCCGGACCACGGGGGACCAGGTGGGCTCCGGTGATCGCGCGCCAGCGGTCCTGGGCGGACTCGACGAGCTTGAACACCATCGCGAGGGCGGCGGCCGGGACTCGGTGGTGCCGTCGGCGGTGACTACGCTGAGCACGGGCGTGCCTTTCCGACCCGCGCGCCAACGCGGGCCTGCTCGGTGACCATCACAGGGATCAGTCGGCAAGGTACGCCCTCCGCATCCTGCCGGAGCTGATCCACAGGTCTTGAGCATTGCTCCGTCCAAGACCGCCCCTGCCCCGTCCAACTCGTTCTGCGCGAGGGCACCCCGTAGCTGCTTGCCCACCGACTCCGCGCAGATGAAGGGGCGTCCCAGCCACCGCTCTCTACCAATCGGTGAACACTGGCCTTCGAGCGCGGCGGGCGTTGAGGTGCAGCATGTGCCCCAGTGACGCGCACAGCGGGTCACGCCGAGCCGCCGACGAGCGCTTCATCACCTCCGTGCCGGCCCCGGCCGCGGGGTGGCTCTCCCGCTGGCTGGAGGCGAGCATTAGGTGATCCGCGATCTCGACGGCCTTGTTCTCGATCCCCCACGTTCCGCCGACCTGCGAGTCATCGCGAAGGAGTTCGGCGTACTCCTGGTGAAACCGGTCCGAGTCTGGCTGTCCCGGCCGCGAGCGTGGCGTTGGTCCTCAGTCGGTACACATCCGGCATGCGCTTCCCCACTTCGGTCTGCCCCGAAGCCGGATGAGACCCCTAGTGAGTCGCGGTGGTCCAGTAGTCCGTCAGCATCTCGCCGGGCCAAGCGGGCTCATGGATCGGGCCGCGCGGCCCCATTTCTTCGAAGTATGGCGAGAGGTCGTAGATTTTCGTGCCGACCACGGCATCCAGGTCGGCCACGTGCAGGCTGAGCCCGTCGATCTTGAGAAGTCGCGGGAAGCTCTGCGCGAGCTGGTTGGGACGCCGGTGGTTGCGGTGGGCGAACGTCCCCGTGGCCGGCCACTGCGTGTTTCCTCGAGGGCTACGGGCGTGGTACTCGATGTCGGCGGGCGATGCCTGGTCGAAATGCCACACGACCACCAGGTGGGAGAAGGCTTCCAGTCCCTGGACGGAGTCGAGGGGAAATGCGTCCTCATCGAGCTGGATCACTGACTCGATGCCGCCCCAGTAGTCATCGGCGACGTCGGTGCGGCCCGCGACAACTTCCCCGATCGGCTTGATCTCCAATGCCATGGCCTCAACCTTCGGCTCGGTCTTAACGATGTGGTCAATCTACTTGGGCGAGATACGAAGCCGCGCGGGCGTCGAGCACGCCCACTGCCGGGATGCCGCGCTTGCGGTAGGGCGACAGCAGGTGCCGCATGTCGACAACCCTTTGCCGAGCCCGGCCGGAGTAGATCCCGTCTTCCATCGCGTCCAGGACGCTGGACCACGTTGCACACGCTTCTTCGACACTGCCCTGGGCAATCTGCGTGGCGCCCATGTACCCGAGAGTGACGGCATGCGTGCGCCGGAAAGCGGCTCCGCGCGTACGCACGGAGCGCCGGAACTCCTTGACGGCCCCCTGGTGATCACCAAGGTCCCGTAGGGTGCACGCGGTCTCGTGCGCCAAGGACGCCTCGCCGAAAAAGAAGGTCCGACTCGGCTCCCTGATCCCGTCATGGGCGTTCGACAGGTCATCCTCAGCTCGCAGCAGCGCCTGTGCTGCCTGCGGCTTGTGGCCGTTCGCGGCAAGGGTGCGCGCATGTACCACGCCGAGAAGTGCACGCTCGCGGGGTGTGGCTGCCGCGTACCGCTCGCCGTGCACCGAGACCCGCGCGATCTGGAGAGCTTCACGGCGAAATCCAAGGTCAAGCGCTTGGTGCGCCATGGCGCGCAGGACGTGCCCGCTCAAGGGGGCGTCGCCCGACCGAGCAGCGAGCTTCACCGCGGTATTGAAGCGAAGGAGCGCGATGGCGTGCTCACTGTTGTCGAAGGCCATCCAGCCCGACGCATAAGCGAGTTCGGCAGCGGCCGAAAACATCCCGCGTCGTGTCGCCTCGTCGACGAACCGTCCCCGGAGGAAGTCGCGGACTTCGTGCTTCAGATACTCATCGACCGCCCGCCTGCCGTGGCCGCCGCCACGCCGCTGGTCCATCCGGGAGAAAGCCAGGGTGAGCTCTCGTACGGTGTCGACGTCTCCATGACCGACACGTTTTCCCGTCGAAGGCTCCTCGGCCGGAGGCCGCAACATGGTGTCCCACCATGCCTCGTCCGGCAGGATGAGGGCCGCTGCGGAGTACACCCCACCTGCCAGTAGCCGACGCCGATCCGTGTCAACGCTACTCCCCAAGTCGTTCAGCGCGATCAAAGGATCGACACGCCAGTCCAAGACCCCCGGTCTTGGTGAGATGGAAGTTGTGAACCCGGCCTCCTGTGCCGTGATCTCACGCTTCAACCGACGAGACAATGCCTGGCACAAGATAGCGGGCGCGACCCCCGTCGGCTGCACGCCTCCCACCCACATGCTCACGTGGGAGCGCCCGATCTTGGAGTTCTCCCGCACTTCGCCGTTCAGCGTCTCAGCGGCAACCCTGTTGTACGAGGCCGCCGCCTGGGCTCGCGACCAGCATGCTTCTTCCAGCAGTGCGGCCAGCCGCTCGTTCCTCTCACGCGCCATGCTGTGCCCCCGCCGCTGAAAGCAGTCCTTGACCACTTTGACCAGACCTGCACCCGTCAGCATCTCGGGAACGGGTGCAGATCCAAAGTAGTGCTCAACTGACCTGTAGTGCGGATGAAGTGGTGGCAAGTCACCTGCGAAGCGGTGTCCAATCGGTAGAAGGCCGTGCCGAGCTGCAGGAGAGAGTCCCCGCAATGGCGGTCAATCCTGCTGGCATCTCACGCGCTTGAGCATGACGGCGGTCAGTAGGAAGTCGGCGGACGGATTGGCCTCGTCTGCGGCGAGGTAGCTGTGCGGCCGGGCGGTGGCAAGGCCCCGGAGGCAAGAGTCACCAGCCACACCGAGGCATCCGGCACTTTCCCCTTCAACTGCCCTCCCCTTCGCAGTGCGCTTGATCTATGCCAAGTGCACGGAGTTGACGAGGAATGGGCCACACGGACCCATCCCGCGTACGTCGGCGGCAGACAGCGATCTTTGACCACCTTGACCACCTCCGGGCCCTTGACCCCATTCCAGCCACGACGAATTGGGGGTTCGCTCTTGTAGCCGGCTACTCGACGAGCGGGAGCACCCCTTATGAACTCCTCAACTGGCACATCCGGCGGCGTAAGCGCCTGGCGCCTGGCCGCCGTTGAGCACCGCCAGAGCCGTAGGGCCCTGAGGGGGAGGCCGTATATGCATCTTCCTCTCGCCTACCGGTTGACCGAGTTCCTGGACAGAGCGCAGCACGTTTATGGCTGGCCGTCATACCCGTCAACGGAATCCTGGAGTCCGGCCCGGTCCCGCAAGTCGCCTGACTGGATGGACGCCGAGCGGCGGCTCGACGAGTGGTGGCACCCTGACCGCGTCCGCATCACGCCGGACCCGCTCGTACGACTCGGGACAGCGCGCAAGAGGGTCCTCAATCTGCGTCTGGCGTATCTCGAAGCCCACGGCCGGATTCCGCGCGTGTGCCTCTACGCCCTCGCCCCGCTCCGGGGGCAGCCAGCATGCTCATTCGCCATTGCCCGTGAGTACGCCGATGGCATGGGGTGGCGGGTCAGCGCCGAGGGCTGCATCACGGACCGGCTCAGCACGCCGGCCCCGATACGCCGGCCCGGATGGACCTGGGCGCTGCGCATGGTCCGCGCCGGACACGCAGACGGAGTCGTGGCCCTGACGCATACGGCCGTCAGCCGACATCTGGCCGAGTACGAATTCAACCTTGACCTGATGGACTTTTACGGCGGTTTCGTCGCCCTCGTGACGCCGGAGACCGCGGGGACGAAGCGGTGAGGCCGCACGTGGCGACCGTCCCCGAGCGATCAGGCCGAGGAGCCGAACACGAGGCGGAAGGCACCGCGGGACAGACCAGTACCGCGTGCCGCACGCTCCGCGGTACCAGTCCTCTGGGAGATCCACCGATGAGCCCTGCCACCGTTGCCGCCTCGGAGACCGCGAAGCCGAGGCCAGTGACGCCGCGCTGCTTCGACGTAGCGATGAGCCCAGCGCGGGCCCGCGCCTCCCAGGCACGGCGGCTCACCATAGCTTTCATGCGGCTGTGGGGCCTCCCCGAGTCGCTTGGGGACGACGTGCGGGTGGTCGTCTCCGAGCTGGTCACGAACGGGATCGAGCACGGGTACGGAACCGTCGGTCTGCGCGTGCGGCACACCGACGACGAACTTCGTATCGAGGTCACTGACGAGAACTCGGCCCCCGCCCGGCTTCAGGATGCTGACGGCGAGGATGTGTGTGGCCGAGGGCTGGTCCTCGTCGCTTCTCTGGCCGATGCGTGGGGCGTCAGTGACAACGGCCGCACCACCTGGGCGGCATCCACCCTGGCAGGTAAATCGTGGTGACCGCCGTCATGCACGAGACCCCACGGCTGAGCGGCGACTTCTCCAACGACGACGCGACAGCCAACAGGCTCTTCCTCGGGCTGCGGCGCTCCCTGGCCGCCGAGGCGATCACCGACGAGCTGTACGAAAACCTGGAAGCCGTGCTCGGGGAGTACGCCGTCCGTCCTTCCCTTGCAGAAGGCGAAGTCATCGCGAATCGGCTGAGGGAGACGGCCACGAAGCTCGTAGAGGTGGTCCCGCGCCTCATCAGGCCGTACTCCGTGGGCCAGCAGCGCGACGCAATAGACCAGTTGTGCGCCGTGATCGACCTGAGCGCCGAGCAACCCGTCCGGGAAGACGCGCACGGTCACCTCGTGCGCTTCGCGAGCTGCATCCTCACCCTGCTCGACCAGATGGGAGACGTGGCCTCATGACGCGTCTCCTCCCCTCACGAGTCGGGCGGACACTCAGCCATTTCTTCCTCGCCCTGCCTAGCGTGCTCGTTGTCCTCGCGGTCCTGCACCGGGCGCGACGCCGACGCCCCGTTATGCACCGCCAAATGGCCGCCGACGAGGTGCGGTGCGCCGCGCTGTGCCAGCAGATCATCCACCCAAGCGAGGAGTTGAACCGTGACCACCGCGAGCGTTGCCAGAGTCGTCCTCGCGCCCCGCGAGCGACAGGTTCTTGAGGGCCTGGCCGACGGCAGCACGATTGCCGTGGTCGCCCTGGACCTCAAGATCCGCGAGAGTACCGCCAGGGGATATCTCAAACTGGCGAAGACCAAGCTGCACGGCGTAAGCGACACCACCGCCGCCCTCACCATCGGCTACGCCACCAAGGCTCTCACCCACCCGCTGCTGCTCGACCCCGACACGCTGTGCCTGCCGCGTGAGAAGCGCGACCTGGTCGCGCTGACCGCGCGGGGCATGACGCCCGCCCAGATGGCAACGAAGTTGGACCGGCCCGTTACTGACGTACGTGCGGACGGCCGCGAACTCCTCACGCTCCTCGGTGCCCGCAACCGAACCCACCTGGTCACCCGCGCCTGGCAGTTCCAGATCCTCTCCACCGACCTGGTGGCCACATGGCTGCGCTGACCCCCACCGGCCCCGACAAGGTCGAGGTCCTGGCGAATATCGACCTGACGCTCGCCTGGAACTTGGAGGGCCCCGACCTCCCAGCCGTCGATATCGCGTTGAGCCTGATCGAGCAGTTCACCGAGTACGGCCGGACCGTTGCCGACGAACTCCGCACGCTGCTCCTCGGCATCCCCGCAGACTCGGACGCGGTGATCAGCGCGCGGGCCGCCCTCGGCGAAGCCTCCCGGCGGCTTCACCTCCCGCCCCCGTCCAGCACGCCACACGCGGCCGGGCAGCGGGCCCAGAACCTTGCCCGCCTCGTTCAAGGGCTGGTCCGGGCAGCCGGGCGGGTCGCCGAGGAACAGGCGCGCGTCCGCAGGCCCCGGCCGACTCCGTGGGGGAGCCGGCTGCCGGCCCGCTCAACCACCTGTCCGCCGGACGGTGCGTAACAGCGCCGGACATTCAGCGGCGCTGGAATCATTTCCTTCTGAAAGGCGAGAAGCATGACCGACGAACGCCCCATCACCTCCCAGGCCCGGCGCCTGGCCGACGCCTTACGATTAGTGGCCCCGTCGCTCCACCCTGACGCCGACGCGGCATCGGCTCTGGAACCCCTGCTGATCACCCCGAACAAGCTGAGGGAGTGGCTGGAGGAGCACTGCGCTCCGTACTCCGGACGGATTCGCGTCACCGGTTCGCTGGACCGGCGGCTCGTGTGTGTTGAGCGGCCCGACGGCCGGTGGGTCGTCGCGGACCTCTCCGGCCGGCCGCACGACTCGCGAGCCTGGCCCGCCTGGGCTCAGCGGCACATCGCCCTCGAAACTCCGGCGGAGTGGCTCTCTCTGGCCGACATCGCCCCGGAGGCTGTCTACCGGCTGTCGCGGCCACGCGTGCTGCTGGCCGCTCTCTACCACCCGGAGTACTTCCCCCTGCCCCGCTTCCCGCTCGGCATCAGCGATGTCGCCCGCGCCGCGAGGCTTGCCCTGATGGGTGAGGTGACCCTCGCTGACATGCAGCTCGGCACCACGCTCACCGACCTGGTCAAGCGGGTCAGCGAGGATACGCCCGATATCCTCGGCGTCTCCGCGACGTTCGGGCAGCACGACCTGATGACCGAACTTCTCGACGCGGCGTACTCACTCGCCGAGCCGCCGCTCGTCGTCGCCGGGGGCAGCCTCACCGCCCGCAACGAGGGCCTGCTCCTGGAACGCTACCCCGAGCTGCTGATTGCCCGGGGCGCCGGGGAGGCGACCATCCAGGACCTCGTGGCGCACTGGCACGGTGACATCGCCCGCGACCAGGTCCACGGCATCGGCTACAACGGCGCGGCCCGCGGCGAGGGCACGCTCACGATCGGCCGGCGCCGTACCGCCAAGCCGGTCAGCCGCGCCCAGAGTGACTTCCTGCCCGAACTGGACCTGCTGCCCGCGACTTTCGAGCACCATGGCGTCGCCCAGCTCGAAGCCTCACGAGGCTGCACCAACTTCTGCTCCTTCTGCCCTCGCGGTCACAAGGGGCAGTGGGCAGGCGGTACACCCGGAGACTTCGGCTGGATGCTCGATCACATGGGCACGGTCTTCGACCGGTACCCGGACATCTCCCGGACCCTGTACCTCGTCGACGAGGAGTTCATCGGCCGGGGCCCGGACGCCGTCCCCCGCGCCCTGCACATGGCCGACGTGCTCCACGGCTGTGGATTCACGTGGGAGACGAGCTGCCGCATCGACCAAGTCACTCACCCCGGAAGGGACTTCGCTTGGCACGTCGAGCGGGCCGTCATGTGGCGTGCTCTGGTGAACAGGGGCCTGCGCCGCTGCCTCTTCGGTGTCGAGTCCGGCATCGACACGATCCTTCAGCGGTTCAACAAGGAGACCGGCGGCGAGCAGAACGCGCTCGCGATCCGCACCCTGTCCGCGCTCGGCGTGCCGACCCGCTTCACGTACATCACCTTCGATCACCTGATGACGTTCGAGGAGCTGAAGGCGACGTACGCCTACCAGGGCCGTACGGATCTCTTGGTGCGCCCGGTCCCGGACATGCCCGTGGAGGAGATCGTCAACGGCGTTCGCGACCCCGAATGGGTCGACGCGCACGGTGCCGGCCGGGCGTTCCACGCCGGCATCTCCTACATGCTCGTCTCCATGGAGTGCCTGATCGGCGCCGCCTACACCAAGCAGGTGCGGAAGGCCGGGCTCGCCGGGGAAGTCCGCCCTTCCATGGGGCGGCAGGACGCCGAGTTCGCGGACTGGCGCATCGGGGTGTGCAGCCGGTCGGCGCAGCTCTGGGTCGACCGGAACTTCGCCCTGGACTACACGCTCAAGTCGCTGGAGAAGATCCTCGACGGCGAGCCGCGCCTTCAGGTACGGGCTGCCCGTGTCGTCCTGAAAGATGCCGCCTACACCGTCCTCGGCGGCCTGATCACGGCGACGGAAGGCGAGCCCGCCACCCGTCTGCCGGGTCGTGCACCCGTGCTGGAGGAGAGGATCCGCGCCCTGCTGGACATCGAGATCGCCGGGTTGCGGGAACGGATGGCGCGGACCGTGTTCGACGTGGCCGGGGTGCTGCCCGCACGGCACGCGGCCACGCTGCGGCACGAGCACGGCCGGTGGGCCCGCAATGAGGAGTGGAGCCTGATCAACGCGGCGGACCCCTGTGGCACCTGACCACGGCAAGAGGGGCGGCCGCGGCCAGGCGCGCCGGGACCGCCCCTCAAGGTGTCCTTCAGGAACCGGCCTTCTCGGGGATCGGCACCCAGTTGAACTCCGGGCAGTACCGGGCGTACGTCACGAGTTTCCACTCCGCGTACGCGCGCAGGTCCCCGGTTTCGCGGAGCAGGTGCTTGACCCAGGTGTGCGCGATGCGCTCTGCGCGGGTCATCTCGGCGTCGATCTGGTCGAGCATGCGGCACGCGACCGCGAAGTCCTCGACGGTGAGCGCGCTCAGGTCGATCTCGATGCCGGCGATCTCGAAGGAGAACACGAGCCGCGTGGTGGAGAACGACGTGTACCGCTCGCCGAGGAACTTCGCGCGTCCACCGTCCACGAGGCTCCGCATCAGCCCGTCGCGGCGCTCGACGGGGAATCCGATGCCCAGGTCCAGGTCGGACATCTCCAGGTTGAGGCGGGTACCGAAACTGCCGACATCGCGAGGCGTGCAGCCGGTCCACTCCTGGATCAGGGCGGACGCCTCGCCTCGCACCTTCAGCAGGTGCTCGTCATGGACGCGCATCGACGCGTAGAACTCGGTGGCGCGCTCGAATTCCCCGGTGGGGAAGGCTGCCGGGTCGGCCCACTTCGCGGCGGTGATGGCGCTGAGGTCCAGTTCGGTATGTGGGTTCGTCACACGCGGCACCGTAGCCACAACACCCATCATTTCCCGGGACTTTGACAGTAAATGCACCGAAGAGAGGTAGCGGAGATGAGTGACATCCCGAGCACACAGCCGTACCGGACGCTGACGGGCGGGCTGACCGTCCACCCCATCGGGATCGGATGCTGGGCCATCGGCGGCCCGGACAACAACCTGGGACTGCCCATGGGATGGTCCACGGCGGACGACGACGCCTCCCTCCGCGGTCTGGAGACCGCCTACAGCCTCGGCGCGAACCTCTTCGACACCGCCGATGTCTACGGGCACGGCCGCTCCGAACGCCTCATCGGCCGACTCGTCGCCACCGTGCCGCGCGACAGCGTCGTCCTGTCCTCCAAGGTCGGCTACTTCACTGGCACCGCCGCCCACGCCTACGAGCCCCGGCACATGCACCACCAGCTCGAAACGACGCTGGAGAACCTGCGCACGGATCACCTGGACATCTACTTCCTGCACAACGCCGAATTCGGCGAGGACGACCGGTACCTCGACGGCGCCATCGATATGATGCGCACCTTCCGGAGCGCGGGCCTGATCAAGACCATCGGCATGCGCGGCCCGCACCGCTTCGCCACCGAGCGCGTCAACGTCCCCAAGGAACGGCGCGAGGACAAGCACGCCCGGTTCCGCCAGCTCTTCGACCGCGTACGACCCGACTACCTGGCCGTCCGCTTCAACGCGCTCACCCCGCCGCCGCCCGCCGGGCAGCAGGACATCTTCGCCTTCGCCGCCGAGCACGACGTCAGTGTCCTGATCAACAAGCCCCTCGCACAGGGCCTGCTCACCGGTAAGTACGACCCGGCCCGGCCACCCGCCTTCGAGGAAGGCGACCACCGGCTCCGCAAGGCATGGTTCACGCCGGGCGCCCTGCACATCATCGAGGAGGGTCTGCGGCCCCTGCACGAGCGGTTCGGCGCGTCCACCGCGGACCTGACCCACGTCGCCCTCCACTACTGTCTCCAGCACGCGGACAACGCCGCCGTCCTCGTCGGCTTCACCCACCCCGAGCAGGTCACCCAGAACCTCACGACCCCCGGAAAACCCCTCAACCGCGAGGACATCGCCTTCGTACGCGAGACGGCCGGACATCTCCAGCAGCGCCTCGACGCCGCCGGAGAGGTCTTCCTGGACGAGAAGGACGCACCCTAGTGAACGACGACGCCACCCAGCTCTCCCTGCTCGCCCCGGCAGAGCCTCGGCACACCGCGTCCACCACGCACGCTCGGATCCTCGTCTTCAACACCCAGCACGCCTCCGCCGCCCGCGCGTACCGGCAAGCCGAGTGGATCAGCCGACAGGACTCCGCGGACCTGCTCGTACTCACCGAGGTCGGCTCCGGGCCCGGCGGCACGGCGCTCGTCGAGGCGCTGCACCATTTCGGCTACCCACACGTCATCGCCCCCGTCGCGGCACAGGGCGACTACCGCACGGTGCTGGCCTCCCGCACCGTGGCACTCGAACCGGCCGACGCCGGGGTCTGCTTCCTGCCGCACCGGGCGCCGGCCGCCGTCGCCACCATCGGCCACCGGAAGGTGGGCGTCGTCGGCCTGTATGTGCCCTCGCGCGGACCGAAGGAACGCCGCAACGAGGACAAGCGGGAATTCCAGGAAGCGGTCACCGCCGCTCTGCAGGGCCTGGACAAGGTCTTCCCGGACATGCCCGTCGCCGTGGCCGGGGACCTCAACATCGTCGAGCCCGGCCATCAGCCGCCCCACAAGGTGTTCGGACGCTGGGAATACGCCTTCTACGACTCCTTCGCCTCGGCCGGATACACCGACGCCTTCCGCCACCTCCACCCCGACGCCGTCGAACACTCGTGGTTCGGCCGCAGCGGACAGGGCTTCCGCCTCGACCACGCCTTCACCACCACCACGCACGCCCCCCTGATCCAGGCGTGCGCCTACGACCAGACCCCACGGACCACGTCGCTCACCGACCATGCCGCCATGACGCTCACGTTCTCCCTGACGGCCTGAACCGCCGTCCACGCCAAGAGGCGGAGGTCTTCACCGGCGACGTCCGGCCTGCTCCGCCAGGCCGTACCTCGATGTAGAGGGCCTCGGAGGAACCGGATCCTGTGCTGCGGCAGGTACGGTCCGCGCGCTGCGGGCCAGGGCTGCCAGAGCCCGTCCACTGGGAGCGGGACGGTGCGCTCGGCGCTGGATGCGCCAAGCGAGGACCTGAGCGGGGGATCGGGCATCGTCCAGACCTCGATGGGCGGTGGCCTGTGCGAGGAGAGCGGCGGGTTCGTGTCCTGTGTTCTCGGCCTGTGCGAGGGAAGCCGCCAGGGCGGCCCAGGCGGGGTCGTCCAGGATCTGCTGCGCGTGGGCGGGAATGGCCGCGTGTACGTGCTGGGCGTACCGCTCGACCGCTGAGGTCGGCGGCTTGCGCTGGGCCATGGCGGTCAGCACCGGGGGCGCCGTCTGGTCGTACGCGGTCCGGAGGTGGATCAGGGTCTGCTGGGCGGCCATTACTTGCTGGTCGTGCCGGCGGAGCTGGTGCCAGCGGGCGGCGGCGATGACGACGAGGAGGGCCGCGTCGAGGAACATCGCCAGTGCGGCTCCGTCCTTCGGGGCGGGCTCGCGGAGCATGGCCCGCACGGCGCCCCGTAGAGCACGGGCCTGCTGGTGCTCGGCCCGGATACGGGATCGGGTGGCACGTTCGAACACGGCCGTCGCCTGGCGGAGTTGGGGCCGAACCGACCCGGGCGCGATGAGGGGGAGTACGTCCAGGGCTTCGCCGAAGGCTGCGAGATGGGCCTGGGCACTCTCGTCGTCGCCGCGCTCCAGGCGGTGGGGGATGAGTTCCGCAGCGGCGGTGGCCTGGTGCCAAGGGCCGGGCCTGTGTCGGCCCCGTGGCTGGTCGACGGAGTGTGGTTCGGTGGCGGTCAGCCGCTCCTGGATCTTGGGGAGTGACAGGTCGGGGGAGAGTACGGAGCCGGAATACCAGATGGGCTCGTCGGCGCCGTTGGTGTCGCCTTCGAGGGCGACCTTGTAGCCACGGACGTCGCCGGAGGGGAAGTGCTTGACGTCGATCAGGATGCCGTCGGTCGCGGACAGCAGATGGATGAACTCCTCGGTGCTGGCGGCTGCGGCGACGGCGGTACGGACGGTGGTACGCAGGCGTTCCCGGGCGGTCTGCTGGTGGCCCTTGCGGAGGGCCTTCTCCTGCTCGGCGCGGGTCGGCCGCTGGGCAGCGGTGCGGTCGCCTCGTACGACTTGGCGGAGGCCGTATTCCTTCTCGATGGTGGCGAGTTGGCGGTCGGCGGTCAGGTAGTCGTTCCAGTGGCGGGCGGTGCGCAGATCCGCACGGACCTTGGTGGCGGCGATGTGGACGTGGTCGGGGGCGTGACGGACGGCGACCCAGCGGCAGCCGTCGTGATCATCGGCCGGGGCGATACCGGTGGCCGCGACGACGCGGCGGGCGATGCCGGCCCATTCCTCGTCGCTGAGGATGCGGTCGGTCTCGGCGGCGCGGATCGAGCAGTGCCACACATGCTGCTCGGGAGCGCGGCCGAGCCGCTTGGCCTGCGCGACATGCAGGTCGAGGTCCGCGACGAGGAGCTTCCTGGCGGCGTCGAAGTCGTCCGCGCGGCCGGGATCGGGAGCGAAGCCGTCCCAGGAGGCGACCAGGTGCGGGTCGGTGTGGTCCTTGGCCTTCCTGGTGTCGAACAGGTAGCGGATCAGGCCGACGGTACTTCTGCCGCTGCTGATCTTCGCGATCATTCGGCCGCCTTCTTTGTGGCGGCCCGGTTCGTGGCGTCCGCGATGTGGCGCACGGAGGTGCCGACCGAGGTCAAGGTGCGCTCGGCCTGGGCCAGGAGGGCGGTGTCCCCAGGGTGTGGACAGCCGTCCGAGTTGAGCTTCTTGGCGATCTGGTTGACGTTCCGGCCGATCGCGGCGACCTGTCGGCGCAGGGCGTTGAGTTCGTCGATGTAGTCGTCGAGCTGAGTGCGCTGGCCGGGCAGGGCGAGGTCGCCGTGGATGTGGGCCATGACGACGGCGCCGACGTAGTGGGCGCCGGTGATGTTCAGAGAACGGGCCTTGGCGAGGATGTCGGTCTTCTCGTCGGTGCTGTAGCGGACGTCGACGCGCTCTTTACGCTGCTCGCCTTTGCGCTTGCGGCGGCGGGCGACGCGGTGGAGCGCGGCTTCTTCGGCGGCGCGTGGGAGTTGCGGCTCCGGGACGACGAGCTGCTTCTCCTCGGGCACCCCCTGGTGCCCGAATGCCTCCGCCACCCCCGGGGCGGAGGCTTCCCCGTGGGGCCGGACCTTGGACGGTCCAACGGGATACCTTGCTCCGCTTGGTGCTTGGGGGCGATTCATTTGCTGTCGACGTCTGCTGGGGGGTTCGTGCTGCACGCCGTGCATAGGTCTCTTTCCGAGGTGGGGAGTTGGGCGTCGAACGTTGACTGGTCGTCGGCCCTGGACGGTTGGGCTGACCGGACTCGGCCAGGGCCTTCATGGGTGAAGGGCGAACGGGGAGGATTGCTGCATGGACCACGTCGTTGACCTCGATTCGGCCGCCGCCGAGATCACCGCGCGTCTCTCTGCCTGGAGTGCGGCGGGACTCGCTCCTTGTCCCATTACCTGGCGGGACAGCCTTGCCCCTTGGCCGCAGCCGCTGGAGACCGACCGGACCCGTGTAAGCGATCCGGATTCGATCGGTCTGCGCGTCCAGGGCAGTGATGGATGGGCCGAGCTGCACCTTGTCCTGTATCGCGGAGGCTGGGCAGACCTCGACGCGCTGACCGATGACGAGGTCCGCACCGAAGGTCCCCGGATCAGCACCCCGGCGGAGTTCGGCCGTCTCCTCGACTCCGCCATCACGCGCTTCGCCGGTACGCGTTGGCAGCCACCGGCATGAAGCATGATGCTGGTTCAAGGGACCCGGGCACGGCTCGTCGCACAGGCGCCGGGATCGACTGCGTTGCATGCCCGCCCCCACTGGCCTGGTCCCGCAGCTCCGAGCTCTGAGGAGTGAGCCCGGGGACCGACCGTATGCCGTAGACGGGAAGCCCCACCAACCTGCGGATTCCATGGCTCTTCGGGGACCGGTCCCCGACTGCCCGTCAGGGGGACCGTCCCCAGGGGGCCGAGCAATGCGGGGACCGGTCCCCACTGTCCCCGCACCTCGCGGACCGGCCGAGGGCGCTACACCGTCGGGACCGGTTCATCGAGGGCTGCCAGCAGAGCTGCCAGGTGCGCCTCCGAGCGGGTCATCTTGGCGCTCGCTGACCCGCCACTGGGGCTGGCGGCTGAGTGCGGCGCTACTGGGGCGGGGCTCCGCTCGCGAGTGATCCACGCTCGCCAGTCGGCACCCCATGCGGCACCCGAGCGTGGAGACCCGCCGGTCCGGAAGGCCCGCCACTTGTCGTCCGCCACTCGTATGCCCTCTTCGCCAAGGCGGGTGAGGTGCCCCTCGCTCCGCAGCCAGGATTCGCTGCCCGCGTCGATCTGCCATTGAGAGGCGGGGATGGGTGCATTGCTGCTGTACCTACTGGTTCCTATTTGTTCACTTCTGTTCTGGGGGTCGGATTCTGCTCCCCCGATGTATCGAAATCCGGCACCCCCCGGGGTTGGATTCTGTACCCCGGGGTCGAATTTCGGCCCGTCCGCATTGCTGCTGGAGGTATCGGATTCCGGCACCTCGGGGGTTGGAATCTGGCCCTCCTGGTGAGTCGAATTTCGAACATCTTCGGTCATGAAACGGGCGGCTTCTGGGAGGCGGTAATACGTTTCCCCGCGAGGCCCTTTGCGTTCGTCGAGGCGGACTATCTCGCCGCTGGCGACCAGTTTGTCCAGCGCGTCCCGAACGGCGCTGCGCGACGCGTTCGCGCGTCGCATCAGGGCTGGGACGGAGGCATAGGCCGTGCAGGTGTGGTCGATGCAGCGATCGGCGATCAAGGTGAGGACCATGCGGGCAGTGCCTTTGCTGAGGCTGTGGTCCCATACCCAGACGCGGGCATTGTGGCTCATGGTTAGGCGGCTCCTCGAAGCAGGGGGTGGTGGCGGTGGGCTGCGAATCGCCGCGACGGCGGTGCTGCCGGCGGACGGAGCTGGCGCACCGAAGGCCGATCTGGGCGGCTTCATTTCAGCGATGGGACCAAGAAGGAAGCCACATCGCCTCGCGCAAGTCCAGGGTTACTTCGCACAAAGCGAGCAGCCGACGGCGAACGCCGGAGGAACGCGGTCCAAAAACGATAGACCCGAATCGGCCGTTCACCAAGAAGTTCATGCCGATGGCGCCCGTGACCGAGCTACCTTTGGCTTCAGGTCTGCAAAATGTGGGCCGGATCCGCAACTCCGGTACTCCCGAAATCTGCTGGGAGTCGAGGCAACATAGACGCACATCGCCGGTTAACCAAACCGGCGATGCAGAGGTATCACTACGGGACACCGAAATAGTCCCAGCGGGGGCAGTGCGATAGCTCGACGCGGTCGCGATGCCCGTACGTCTGCCTCAGTGGGCGTGCCCCCTCATGGGCGCATCGGTTGTTGACCCGCCGCCTCGTAGAAGGAACACCCTTGCCCCGACCCGCAGTGATCACCACCCCAAGGTCCGCCGACACGTGGGAGGAGGCGGTCTCGAATGGCTGACCGCCTTCTCGGCGTGGCCGAGGCAGCCGAACGCCTCGGCGTCGGTGAGCGGTTCATCCGTCGCCTCGTCTCCGAGCGCCGCATCCGGTACGTCAAGGTGGGCAAGCACGTCCGCATCCCCGACACTGCGCTGGACGCTTACGTAGAGGCGCGGACGGTCGAGCCGGTCCGCACTCGCCTCTCCGGATTCAGGACTGCGGCCTGATGCCCCGTCCGCGCCAGAAGGCTCCGCGCCGCACATTCGGCGCGATACGACAACTGCCCTCGGGGCGCTATCAGGCCCGCTATCCCAGCACGGCCGATGACACCCTGCGGCCTGCGCCGGAAACCTTCGAGACCAAGCGCGATGCGGAGGCGTTCCTCGTCCAGGTCCAAGCGGACCAGATGCGGGGCGACTGGCTCGACCCGACCGCCGGCGAGGTCTCGTTCGCCGACTACGCCACGCGCTGGATCGCGGAACGCGGCCTGGCCCCGACCACGGCTGAGTTGTACCGCCGGCTGTTCCGGCTTCACCTTGAGCCGACGTTCGGCGAGATGAGCGTCAACATGATCAGCCCCGCTCGGGTCAGAGCCTGGCGGGCGGAGCGGTTGTCCGCCACCGGTGCCACCACGGTGGCCAAGTCGTACCGGCTCCTCAAGGCCGTGATGGAGACCGCAGTCGAGGACGACATGCTGCGCAAGAACCCCTGCCGTATCCGTGGGGCAGGTCGCGAGGACGCGGACGAGCGGCCGGTAGCGACGGTCGAGTAGGTCTTCGCCGCGGCGGAGGTGATCGGTCTGCGCTGGCGCCTCATGGTTCTGCTCGGTGCCTTCGCCTCGATGCGGCCCGAGGAACTCGCCGAGCTCCGCCGACGGGATGTGGACCTCGACTCCGGCGCGCTCTGGGTTCGCCGTGCCGCACCGGAGCTCAATACAGGGCGCCGTGTGATCGGCGCTCCCAAGTCCCGGGCGGGCCGACGAGAGATCGTGCTGCCGTCATTCCTCCACGAGGACGTCCGTCGGCACCTGGAGTGGTTCGCCCACCCGGGTCCGGACGGGCTCGTCTTCGTCGGCGAGAGGGGCGCGGTACTGCGCGGCACCACGTTCGGCCGCAAGTGGCGCAGGGCCCGGGACAAGGTGGGGCTGCCCGAAGGCTTCCGCTTCTACGACCTACGGCACACGGGCAACACGCTGGCGGCCGACACCGGTGCCAAGCTCAAGGACCTCATGGTCCGAGCCGGCCAGTCCTCCGAGCGCGCGCAACTGATCTATCAGCACTCCACCAAGGAGCATCAACGCAGGCTCGCCGCCAACATCGATCGATGTGCGCCGCCAACAGTCGGCTGCAGCCTCGGGGAGTGGTGGGGCGACCGTTCACCCGCTGGTGCCGCGTCCGCCCGGACCGTCCGCCCCACGGGCTGCGCGGCGTTGATCGCGCAGGAGCAGACAGTCCGCACTGTGCGTGTGACGCAGGGCACTTGAAAGTGATCTCGCGATGCGGGACCCGGTAGTGGAGCGCTCGCCCTCAGGGGTGACGGATCCACTATTGATGCAGATGGGAGGGGCCGTTATGGCACGCGAATGGCACGAGCCCTAAAAATGGTCTAGACAATAAACAAGGCCCTGGTCTCTGACCAGGGCCTTCGTCGAAGAGCGGGTGACGAGAATCGAACTCGCGCTCTGAGCTTGGGAAGCTCATGTTCTACCATTAAACTACACCCGCGAGGCGAGCCGCTGACCGGCTTCGCATCGTCGGACACTCTACCTCATCGCGGGCCCCAGGCGTATTGCGCCATGGGGCCCCTCGCGTTCCGGGGCGGCGTGGAGGGGTGTCGGTCGTGGGGTGGATGTGGGGGTGGTGGGCGGGAGTTGGGGCGTAGGGTCGGGGGGTGGAGTGCCGTTGACGGGTGGGTCTTGTTCATCCCCTAGTGTGGGCTTTCGTCCGCGTTTGTTGGGGAAGGGACCTGATGGACTTGATGGAGCGCACCGTCGTCCGCTGTGCCGAAGGGCATGTGTTCAGTACCGCCACGTTTCCGATGCAGCAGCTCGATTCCGGACGGATCGGCCCCGGGCGGCTCATCCGGTGTCCGCGGTGTGCGCGGTTGCGGCATGCCGTGCCCGTAGAGGCCGTGGCGGTGGAGCGGCACTGACCGTAGTGGCTCAGAGCGCGCGGGGCTGCCCGATTGGGGCGGGCTCGCGCGCTCTGCGTATCCTCGGGGCGTGCTTCTCTCAGACAAGGACATCCGGGCCGAGCTCGAAACCGGACGCGTACGCCTCGAACCGTATGACGCGTCGATGGTGCAGCCCTCCAGCATCGATGTGCGGCTCGACCGGTTTTTCCGGGTGTTCGAGAATCACCGCTATCCGCATATCGATCCCGCCGTCGAGCAGGTCGATCTGACGCGCACCGTCGAGCCGGACGGGGACGAGCCGTTCATTCTGCACCCCGGGGAGTTCGTGCTCGCCTCGACGTACGAGGTCATCTCGCTTCCCGATGACATCGCCTCCCGGCTGGAGGGGAAGTCCAGCCTCGGGCGCCTCGGGCTGGTGACGCATTCGACCGCCGGCTTTATCGATCCCGGGTTCTCCGGGCATGTCACGCTCGAACTCTCGAATATGGCGACCCTCCCGATCAAGCTCTGGCCCGGCATGAAGATCGGGCAGCTGTGTCTGTTCCGGCTCAGTTCGCCGGCGGAGTTCCCGTACGGCTCCGAGCGGTACGGCTCGCGTTACCAGGGGCAGCGGGGGCCGACCGCGTCCCGCTCGTATCTCAATTTCCATCGGACACAGGTGTGATGCGGGGATGACCGAGACCCGAGAGAACCTCACGTACGAGAAGTTCGGCCGCGCCGTCCGCGAGCTGGCGCAGACGATCGCCGACGACGGGTACGAGCCCGATGTCGTGCTGAGCATCGCGCGCGGTGGTGTGTTCGTGGCCGGTGGGCTCGCCTATGCCCTGGACTGCAAGAACATCCATCTGGTCAATGTGGAGTTCTATACCGGGGTCGGGACCACGCTCGCGATGCCCGTCATGCTCGCGCCCGTTCCCAACGTGATCGACTTCTCCAACAAGAAGGTCCTCATCGCGGACGATGTCGCCGACACCGGCAAGACGCTGAAGCTGGTGCACGACTTCTGCATAGACCATGTCGCCGAGGTGCGCAGCGCCGTCATCTACGAGAAGACCCAGTCCCTCGTGAAGTGCGAGTACGTCTGGAAGCGCACCGACGACTGGATCAACTTTCCCTGGAGCGTCGAGCAGCCCGTCGTCCGGCGCGGCGGGCAGGTCCTCGACGCCTGACGCGCTGATACGGCGCGTACCCGAGGTACCCGAGGTACCCGAGGTACCCGAGGTACGGCGAAGGGGCCCGGCAGTCTCCTGTCCGGGCCCCTTACGCGTGGTGCCGGGGTCCGTTACAGCGTGCCCAGCTTCAGCAGTGACAGCAGCGCGATCAGCTGGATCGCCGACGCGCCCAGTGCCTTCGGCCACGGCAGGTCGTGCGACTTGCTCACCATCACCGTGAACAGCGCGCCCGCCCCGATCCAGGTCAGCCAGCCCAGCACCTGCACCAGCGAGTTCTCCCCGCCGAGGAAGAGCGCGAAGACCAGTCGCGGTGCGTCCGTGATCGACATGATCAGCATGGACAGACCCACGGTCGGCTGCCAGGCGCCGTCGCCGCCGAGCTGGCGGGCGAGCGTGTGGGTCACCGCGCCGAGGATCAGACCGCCGAAGACGAAGGCGATGCCGGTGGTCAGTACGTACGGAATGGCCGTGGAGAGGGTCGCGTTGATCGCGTCCTCGCGGGCCGCGTCGAAGCCGAAGATCGCCAGCAGGCCGTAGACGAACGTCACGATCAGGGCGGGGCCCCAGACCGGGTAGTCGCGCATCCGCAGGAACGTCTGGGAGGGGCGCAGTACGACGCCGCTCAGCAGTTCCTTCCAGTGCAGCCGGGGGCCCGCGGGGGCCGCCGGCGCGCCGGCGCGGTAGGCGGTGCCGTCGCCGTACGGGTCGTCGTTGACGCTGAACGCCTGCGTATGACCGGGGTCGTTGGCGTACGGGTCGCCGGGCCGGCCGCCGTGTCCACCCTGCGGGGGGTGGCCATGCTGCCCACGTGGTCCGTGCGGGTCGTGTGGGTCGTGTGGGTCGTACGGGCCCGGCTGGCCCTGCCGGCCGTACGGGTCGCCGAAGTACTCCGGTTCGCCATGACCACCGCCATGACCACCGCCGTGCCCGCCGCCGTGCCCGCCACCGCCGTATCCGTTCGGTGCGCCGCCCGCGGGAGGCCACTGCTGCCGCCCGTACGGGGGCGCGGCTTGGTGCCCGCCCCCGTAACCCGGGGGCGGCGGCGCCTGCCGTCCGTACGGCTGTTGCTGCTGCCGCTGCGGTTGTTGTTGCGGGGTGCGGTTGTCCCGGCCGCGTCCGATCCTGAATCCAGCCACGCGATCGAACGTACCCGGTCCGGGCGGGTCGGGTAGCTGAGGTGGCGTAACGGGGGGTCCTTTGCGGCCGAGCTGTGACATCCCCTAAGGGAACCCCGTGGGGACAGCCCCCGGTCCGCCGGGGAGCTCTCGCGACCTCCCCCGCCCTAATCAGAGGAAGATCGACGTACTGAACGTGATCACGGGCCGGTCGGCTCCCGACGCGTACAGCGCGATCAGATCCGTACGCTCGCCCCGGTGGGTGCGGGTCACCAGATCCTGGCGGCCGTCCCCGGTGAAGTCGGCCGCGCGGAGCAGTTCCGTCACGGCCCGGCCCGACCCCGACGGGAGCCTGGGCGCGGTCGGGAACCGTACGGCCTTGAAGCGGTACGTGCCGCCCGCGCGTCCCGGCCCCGCCGGGCCGCCGAGCAGCAGCTCGCCCTTCGCGGAGTGGCCCGGGGCGCGGGCCCGGGTCGAGTGGACGAGGTCGTCGTAGCCGTCACCGTTGACATCGGCCTTGGGCTCGGGCGCTTCGAGGACCGGGCCGCCGCCGGGGATCGGAGCGGAGGCGGCGCGCGGGGCACCGGTGCGGCTGAAGGGGCCCCGGAGATAGCTCACCTGGCCCGCGCTCGCGGTCACCGCGAGGTCCATCTCGCCGTCGCCGTCGAAGTCGCCGCAGACGGGGTGGTCGGGCCACTCGTCTCCGGCGCGGGCCTTGGCGGGGATCCGGAGGACGACCGCCCTGCCACCGTCACCGCCCGCGCCGAGGCCGTCGGGACCGCCGAAGAGGATCTGGAGCGGTACGGGCGGGGTTCCGATCCCGTCGTACGGCGGGTCGGTGGTGACGATCAGATCCCCGAACCCGTCGCCGTCCAGATCGCACGCGGCCTCGGCGTCGAACGCCGAGGGCAGCACGCCGTCGACGCGGGCGCCGTGTTCCCGCGGGCTGAGGAGCCGGCGTACGGCCGGATCAAGACCGCGGGCCGTGGCGGTGCCATAGACGATCCCGATGCCCGCGTCATCGCCGTAGATGTCGCCCGGGGCCTTGACCAGGTCGTTCAGTACGAGGTCACGGTAGCCGTCACCGTTGAAGTCGTCGGGGAGACGGCTGCCCTTGCCACGCGGTACGGGCCGACGAGGCGCGCCGGAGCGGCCGGAGAGGGGCGCGGTGTCGCCGTTCTTGCCGGCCGTCGTACCCGTACCCGTGCCGGTGCCCCGGTCCTGGCCGCCGCCTCCGCCCGGGCCCCCGGAGGCGGTGCAGCCCGTCAGCAGCAGCGCCGTACAGACGGCCGCACACAGCGCCGCACACGCGGCCGTACGGAACCCACGTCCGCGTCCGCGCCTCACCGCGGCCCCGGCCGTCACCGTCGCGGTCGCTGTCACGCGTATGCGCATGCCCCACTCACCCGTCGACCCGTCCACCCGCCGCCCGTCCACCCGCCGTCCTCCGCCTGCCCGGTACCTCTCGCCGACCTCAGTCGTCACATGGTGCCCCAGTCCTCGCCCATTCAGCGGCCGAAAGCGGAGCCGAATACCCCACACAGCGACACCCCACACCGCGACAACACACAACGACACCCCACACACCGAGCGGCCGGACCCGCCCCGAGGCAGATCCGGCCGCTCCCCTGCTCCTGCTCGTACTCCTACTCCTACCCGCTCAGCTACTTCACCGGCTGAGGTTCCGGATCCGGGTCCGGCGCGCTCTCCCGCTCCTCCGAGCCCTCCGGCCCCGCCGGCGTCCGTACCGAGTCGAGCAGCAGCTGCGCCACGTCCACGACCTGGAGGGACTCCTTCGCCCGGCCGTCATTCTTCTTGCCGTTGACCGAGTCGGTGAGCATCACCAGACAGAACGGGCAGGCCGTCGACACGATGTCCGGGTTCAGTGAAAGAGCCTCGTCCACCCGCTCGTCGTTGACGCGCTTGCCGATCCGCTCCTCCATCCACATCCGCGCGCCGCCCGCGCCACAGCAGAAGCCGCGCTCCTTGTGGCGGTGCATCTCCTCGTTCCGCAGACCGGGCACCTTCGCGATGATCTCGCGCGGCGGCGTGTAGATCTTGTTGTGCCGGCCCAGGTAGCACGGGTCGTGGTACGTGATCAGACCCTCGACCGGCGTGACCGGGACCAGCTTGCCCTCGTCCACGAGGTGCTGGAGCAGCTGCGTGTGGTGGATGACCTCGTACTCGCCGCCGAGCTGCGGGTACTCGTTCGCGATCGTGTTGAAGCAGTGCGGGCAGGTCGCGACGATCTTCTTGGCCGACTTCGGCTTCTTCGTCGAGGCGTCGTCATCGTCCTCCCCGTACGCCATGTTCAGCATCGCCACGTTCTCCTGGCCGAGCTGCTGGAACAGCGGCTCGTTGCCCAGGCGGCGGGCCGAGTCACCCGTGCACTTCTCGTCGCCGCCCATGATCGCGAACGTGACGCCCGCGATGTGCAGCAGCTCCGCGAAGGCCTTGGTGGTCTTCTTGGCCCGGTCCTCCAGCGCGCCCGCGCAGCCGACCCAGTACAGATAGTCGACCTCCGTCAGGTCCTCGACGTCCTTGCCGACGACCGGTACCTCGAAGTCGACCTCCTTCGTCCACTCCAGGCGCTGCTTCTTCGCCAGACCCCAGGGATTGCCCTTCTTCTCCAGGTTCTTGAGCATGGTCCCGGCCTCGCTCGGGAAGGCGCTCTCGATCATCACCTGGTAGCGGCGCATGTCGACGATGTGGTCGACATGCTCGATGTCCACCGGGCACTGCTCCACACACGCGCCACAGGTGGTGCAGGACCACAGCACGTCCGGGTCGATGACGCCGCCCGTGGCGAAGCCGCTCTCGGATTCGGCCTCCAGCGTCCCGATCAGCGGGCGTTCGGCCTCCGCGAGGGCCGCGGCGGGCACCCCGGCCAGCTGCTCCTCGGTGGCCTTCTCCTCGCCCTCCATCGTCTTTCCGCCGCCGGCCAGCAGATACGGCGCCTTGGCGTGGGCGTGGTCGCGCAGCGACATGATCAGGAGCTTCGGGGAGAGCGGCTTGCCCGTGTTCCAGGCCGGGCACTGCGACTGACAGCGACCGCACTCCGTACACGTGGAGAAGTCGAGGATGCCCTTCCAGGAGAAGTGCTCGATCTGGGAGACGCCGAAGACGTCGTCCTCGCCCGGGTCCTCGAAGTCGATCTCCTTGCCCGCGCTCGTCATCGGCTGAAGGGCGCCGAGGGCCGTCCCGCCGTCCGCCTCGCGCTTGAACCAGATGTTGGGGAAGGCGAGGAAACGGTGCCAGGCGACGCCCATGTCGGTCTTGAGCGCGACCGTGATCATCCAGATGAAGGACGTCGCGAGCTTGATCAGCGCGACCAGGTAGACCAGGTTCTGCAGGGTGCCGAGGCTGAGCCCGTCGAACGCCGCGACCAGCGGGTACGAGACCAGATACGCCGCCTGGTACGAGTCGACGTGGTGCAGCGCGCCCTCCAGCCCGCGCAGGACCAGGATCGCCAGGCCGATGATGAGGATGACGGCCTCGACGAAGTACGCCTGGCCGAAGTTGGAGCCCGTGAAGCGGGACTTGCGGCCGGCGCGGCTGGGGAGCGAGAGCTGCCGGATGACGATCAGGGTCAGGATGCCGAGCGTCGTGAGCAGACCGATGAGCTCGACGAAGACCTCGTACGGCGTCCAGTTCCCGATGACAGGCAGCAGCCAGTCGGCCTTGAAGAGCTGCCCGAAGGCGTTCACCAGGGTCAGTACGAGCGAGAAGAAGCCGATGGCGACGAACCAGTGCGCGACGCCGACCACGCCCCAGCGGTTCATCCGGGTATGGCCGAGGAACTCCTTGGCCACGGTCAGGGTGCGCTGGGCGGGCTCATCGGTCCGCGTGCCCGCGGGGACGGGCTGGCCGAGCCGTACGAAGCGGTAGATCTGCGCGATGGCTCGGCCGAACAGCGCCACACCGACGACGGCGAGTACCAGCGACACGATGATCGCGGCGAGTTGCATTGGGGGCTCCTCGGGCCTGCGAGGGTGGGAAATCGGCCCACTCTTCCACGGGCTTCTGCGTTACGGGGACGGGCTACTGGCGTGCTGCTGCTTACCAACCACCGGTGCTGCCGGCTGTTGCTGTTCACTCGTGCTTACTAAGCGGTAACTTAATCGTTTCGTGCTGAGGTTACCCACTTATCCAGCCGCAATGTAGCGGCGAAGCCGGTGATCTGCGTCGCTCAGGGGGCCCTCAGGGAAATCTGGCCGCCCTCAACGCGCGTCCGGGCGTGCGGGCGAGGATCGAGAGGTCCAGGCCGATCCAGTGGTGCTCCACATAGTGCTGGTCGAGCAGCGGTGTCTCGTCCCACGGCAGCCCCGAGTGGCGCCGTACCTGCGCGAGACCGGTCAGGCCGGGCCGTACGAGCTGACGCCAGGGCGCCGACCCCGCGGGGGAGCCGGCCTTCAGGGGCGCCGGCCCCACCAGGGACAGCTCGCCGCGTACGACATGGGGCAGCCGGGAGAGCAGGTCGAGCCGGAACAGACGGGTGCGCAGGGAACTCAGCAGGAAGGGGTGGCCGTTGAGTCCTGTGCGGTAGTCGCGTACGAAAACGCCCCCGGCCGGCCGGGACAGCGCGAGGGCGAGGGTGGCCGCCCCGAGCAGGGGCGCGGTCAGCACCAGGAGGGCCGAGCCGAGGGTCAGATCAAGCAGGCGCTTGGGCTCCGGGAGGTGGGGCGGGCGCCATGCCGGGGGGCGTCGCTTCAAGATCACACCTGACCGTTCTGTTCGCTATATCTGCTCTATTGCATTCAGGGGTAGTTCGTTAATTTTGGTGCTTTTGCCACGGAACGATCGCATGGTGGAGGTGCCGGGATCGGGTAAGCGGGCCCCTCAGGCGCGTCCGGCGGCGCCCGGAGAGCCGGGCCGCGCACGATAGTTGAGTCCCATCGACTCAGGTCCTTTGACTCCCTGGGATCTGTGATGCATCCTTGAGCCAGTTCCACTCAAGTCAGCTGGAGGAATCGAAATGGCACGTGCGGTCGGCATCGACCTGGGCACGACTAACTCCGTCGTCAGCGTTCTCGAAGGCGGCGAGCCCACCGTCATCACCAACGCCGAAGGCGCCAGGACCACGCCGTCCGTCGTCGCCTTCGCCAAGAACGGCGAGGTGCTCGTCGGCGAGGTCGCCAAGCGCCAGGCAGTCACGAACGTCGACAGGACCATCCGGTCGGTCAAGCGCCACATGGGCACCGACTGGAAGATCAACCTGGACGGCAAGGACTTCAACCCGCAGCAGATGTCGGCCTTCGTGCTGCAGAAGCTGAAGCGGGACGCGGAGTCGTACCTGGGCGAGAAGGTCACCGACGCGGTGATCACCGTCCCCGCGTACTTCAACGACTCCGAGCGTCAGGCCACCAAGGAGGCCGGCGAGATCGCGGGCCTCAACGTGCTGCGTATCGTCAACGAGCCGACGGCGGCGGCCCTGGCCTACGGGCTCGACAAGGACGACCAGACGATCCTCGTCTTCGACCTCGGTGGCGGCACCTTCGACGTCTCGCTGCTGGAGATCGGTGACGGCGTCGTCGAGGTGAAGGCCACCAACGGTGACAACCACCTCGGTGGTGACGACTGGGACCAGCGTCTCGTCGACTTCCTGGTGAAGCAGTTCGCCAACGGCCACGGCGTGGACCTCTCCAAGGACAAGATGGCTCTCCAGCGTCTCCGCGAGGCCGCGGAGAAGGCGAAGATCGAGCTGTCGTCGTCGTCCGAGACCACGATCAACCTGCCGTACATCACGGCGTCCGCCGAGGGCCCGCTGCACCTCGACGAGAAGATCACGCGCTCGCAGTTCCAGCAGCTGACCGCGGACCTGCTCGACCGCTGCAAGACCCCGTTCCACAACGTCATCAAGGACGCCGGCATCCAGCTGTCCGAGATCGACCACGTGGTGCTCGTGGGCGGTTCGACGCGTATGCCCGCCGTCGCGGAGCTCGTCAAGGAGCTGACCGGTGGCCGCGAGGCCAACAAGGGTGTCAACCCCGACGAGGTCGTCGCCATCGGCGCCGTGCTCCAGGCCGGTGTCCTGAAGGGTGAGGTCAAGGACGTCCTGCTCCTCGACGTCACCCCGCTGTCCCTCGGTATCGAGACCAAGGGCGGCATCATGACCAAGCTGATCGAGCGCAACACGACGATCCCGACGAAGCGTTCGGAGATCTTCACGACGGCCGAGGACAACCAGCCGTCCGTGCAGATCCAGGTCTACCAGGGCGAGCGCGAGATCGCGGCGTACAACAAGAAGCTCGGGATGTTCGAGCTGACCGGTCTGCCGCCCGCGCCGCGCGGTGTGCCGCAGATCGAGGTCGCCTTCGACATCGACGCCAACGGCATCATGCACGTGGCCGCGAAGGACCTCGGCACCGGCAAGGAGCAGAAGATGACCGTCACCGGTGGCTCCTCGCTGCCGAAGGACGAGGTCAACCGGATGCGCGAAGAGGCCGAGCAGTACGCGGACGAGGACCACCGCCGCCGCGAGGCCGCGGAGACCCGCAACCAGGCCGAACAGCTCGTCTACCAGACGGAGAAGTTCCTCAAGGACAACGAGGACAAGGTTCCCGGCGACATCAAGACCGAGGTCGAGACGTCCATCGCCGAGCTGAAGGAGAAGCTCAAGGGCGAGGACACCGCCGAGATCCGTACCGCCACGGAGAAGGTCGCGGCCGTCTCCCAGAAGCTCGGCCAGGCGATGTACGCCGACGCCCAGGCGTCCGGTGCGGCCGCCGGCGGTGCCGAGGCCGGTGCGGGCGCCGGACAGGCCAAGGCCGAGGACGATGTCGTCGACGCCGAGATCGTGGACGACGAGAAGCCCAAGAAGGACGGTGCGGTGTGACGGAGGAGACCCCGGGCTTTGAGGAGAAGCCCGACGTTCCCTCCGGCGCGACCCCCGAAGATGCCGCGTCGAAGGGCGCCGAGTCCGACTCCGCTGCGGAGTCGGGCCCGGCGGCCCCGGGCGGGGACGTACAGGAAGTCGCCCTGACGGCGCAGCTGGACCAGGTCCGTACGGCGCTCAACGAGCGCACCGGGGACCTCCAGCGGCTCCAGGCCGAGTACCAGAACTACCGCCGCAGGGTGGAGCGCGACCGGGTCACGGTCAAGGAGATCGCTGTCGCGAGTCTGCTGACCGAACTGCTGCCGGTCCTGGACGACATCGGCCGGGCGCGCGACCACGAGGAACTGGTCGGCGGGTTCAAGTCGGTGGCCGAGTCGCTGGAAGCGGTCACGGTGAAGCTGGGCCTCCAGCAGTTCGGCACGGAGGGCGAGCCCTTCGATCCGACGATTCATGAGGCCCTGATGCACTCGTACGCGCCGGATGTCACGGAGACGACGTGCGTCGCGATCCTCCAGCCTGGGTACCGGTTCGGCGAGCGGACTATCAGACCCGCCCGGGTCGCGGTGGCCGAGCCCCAGCCGGGGGCCCAGCCCAAGGCCGCGGACGAGGGCGCCGAGTCCGCCGACGACAAGGAGAGCGGTGGCCCGGACGAGGGCTGACGCGGCGGTGGGCAGTGGGGTAGCAGGCGGAGAGGAGGGACGTCGGGAATGAGCACGAAGGACTTCGTGGAGAAGGACTACTACAAGGTTCTCGGCGTCCCCAAGGACGCCACCGAGGCCGAGATCAAGAAGGCGTACCGGAAGCTCGCGCGCGAGTTCCACCCGGACGCCAACAAGGGCGACCTCAAGGCCGAGGAGCGCTTCAAGGAGATCTCCGAGGCGAATGACGTCCTCGGGGATCCCAAGCGGCGCAAGGAGTACGACGAGGCGCGCGCCCTCTTCGGCAACGGCGGGTTCAGGCCCGGTCCCGGCGCCGGGGGCAACGGCTCGTTCAACTTCGACCTCGGGGACCTCTTCGGCGGCGGCCCCGGGGGCAGCCAGGGCGGACCCGGCGCCGGCGGCTTCGGCGGCGGGCTCGGGGACGTCTTCGGCGGGCTCTTCAACCGGGGCGGCACCGGGACCCGTACGCAGCCGCGCCGCGGCCAGGACATCGAGTCCGAGGTGACGCTCAGCTTCACCGAGGCGGTCGACGGGGCCACGGTCCCGCTGCGGATGTCCAGCCAGGCGCCCTGCAAGGCGTGTTCTGGCACCGGCGACAAGAACGGCACCCCACGGGTCTGCCCGACCTGTGTGGGCACGGGACAGGTCTCGCGCGGCAGCGGCGGCGGCTTCTCGCTCACCGACCCCTGTGTGGACTGCAAGGGGCGTGGGCTGATCGCCCAGGACCCGTGCGAGGTCTGCAAGGGCAGTGGGCGTGCCAGGTCCTCCCGGACCATGCAGGTCCGTATCCCGGCGGGCGTCAGTGACGGGCAGCGGATCAGGCTGCGCGGCAAGGGCGCTCCGGGCGAGCGCGGCGGCCCCGGCGGCGACCTGTATGTCGTCGTCCATGTCGACGCCCATCCCGTCTTCGGCCGCAAGGGCGACAACCTCACGGTCACCGTGCCCGTCACGTTCTCCGAGGCGGCGCTCGGCGGCGAGGTGAAGGTGCCGACCCTGGGCGGTCCCGCGGTCACCCTCAAGCTTCCGGCGGGGACACCCAACGGCCGTACGATGCGCGCCCGCGGCAAGGGCGCGGTGCGCAAGGACGGCACCCGTGGCGACCTGCTGGTCACCGTCGAGGTCGTTGTCCCCAAGGACCTCGACGCGCCCGCGCGGGACGCGCTGGAGGCCTACCGGAAGGCGACCGCGGACGAGGACCCGCGGGCGGAGCTGTTCCAGGCGGCGAAGGGAGCATGACCTCATGGACGGGCGGCGGCGGCAGTCTTCATCGTTCACCCGGGCGTATCAGCTGACCGAGGAAACGCCGGTGTACGTCATCTCGGTGGCGGCACAGCTCTCCGGGCTGCACCCGCAGACGCTCAGGCAGTACGACCGCCTCGGTCTGGTCTCCCCGGACCGCACGGCGGGCAGGGGACGCCGCTATTCGGCCCGTGACATCGAGCTGCTGCGCCAGGTGCAGCAGCTGTCGCAGGACGAGGGCATCAATCTGGCCGGCATCAAGCGGATCATCGAGCTGGAGAACCAGGTCGCCGCTCTCCAGGCGCGGGTCGCCGAGCTGTCGGCGGCGGTGGACGGCGCGGCGACGGCGATGCGGCAGCGCGAGGCGCAGGTGCATGCCTCGTACCGCCGGGATCTGGTGCCGTACCAGGATGTGCAGCAGGCGAGCGCGTTGGTGGTGTGGCGGCCCAAGCGGCCGACGGACTGAGGACGGCCGACCGACTGAGCACGGCGCCGACGGACCGAGCCCGGCCGACGGACCGAGCGTGCTTCCCGCGGTCCCGGCGGCTCGCGTCAGTCCAGCCTGCGTTCCTCCGCCGCCGCCTCGGAGCCCCACCACACGCCGAGGGCGAACAGCGTGTCGACCCCCACGGCCTCGTAGAGCTTGTTCAGATCGGTGTTGACGGTACGGAGGCTGACTCCGAGCTCGCTCGCGATCTGCTTGAGCGCGCGCCCCTCCCGCAGCTTGTTGAGGATGCGGCGGGACCGGCTGGTGGTCAGCGTCTCCTGCTCCCGCCGCCGGAAGCGCCCGCCCATCCAGGGCTCGGCCCGTTCCCACTGCTGCTCGTAGACATGGTGGAAGAAGGCGAGCATCCCGGGGTGCGTCACCTTGAAGGCGACGTCCCTGTTGGGTTCGCCCCGGTGATCGGCGATCACGGCGACCTTGTTGTCCACCAGGATCATGCGCTCGAAGTCGGTGGCGAGGGTACGTATCTCCGCGCCGTGTCCGCTCGCCGCCGTGGCCCATTCCTTCTCCCCGGGCCTGGTGCGAGCGGTATTCGGATAGAGAGTGCGGTAGGCGACCCCTCGCTGGAGGACCGCCACATCGGCCAGGAGCGCCTTGCGCAGCGTATCCGCCTTTCTGTCCTGCGGATGCGCCGTACAGATCTGTGAAGTCGCGGAATTCGTCGCCTGAACGATGGCGGCGTTGACGAGCTCGATTCGGTCGAGGAATTCGATGCCGTTTCCGCTCGGCGACTCGATATTTCTCATCTCGCGGTGCAGCTCGGAGAGCCGGCGCATGCGCTGAAGATGATGGGCGATGCCCGCGCGCTCCTCGGCCAGCGCGGTCTGCTCCGCGTGCCACAGGTCCGCCGAACTCCACCGGTCGTCATGCGGGTTGTGCACCGCCAGGCCCAGAGCGGCCAGTTCCGTCAGCCCGGGTTCCGCGCCCGTGACCTGTTCGCCCTGAATGAGCCGGCGCAGCAGGGCGTGTGTTTCCTCTGATATGTCGAGCGATGCTTCGTTGTGCAACGCTATGTCGGATTTCATATGTCCCTCCTGCGAGCTTCCGCAGTGCACATCAGTGCAGGCGTCTTTCGCTTGATCCGCGCGGGCCGGCCCCGCATTCTACAGAGAGTGACGGAAGGTACCGGAAGGCGACATAGTGCGCCCGGACGGAATTGAGGCGCCCCTTCGCGGGGGCCGCCGGGGGCGGCTGAATGGCAATTCCTGAGTTAATCCGACTCGGCGCCCTGGTCCAGGATTCCCGACTGCGCGATGAGATATCCGAGTTGGGCGCGGCTGCCGCTGCCGAGGGTGGTGGCGAGTTTGGCTATGTGCGCGCGGCAGGTGCGTACGTTCATCCCGAGGCGGCGGGCGATGGCCTCGTCCACGTACCCCTCGATGAGGAGTTTGGCGATGGACCGCTGGACGCCGGTGATGCCGACGGGCGTGGGTTCGTAGGAGACCTGTTCGGTGAGCGGGGTGGCGCGGCGCCACAACTGCTCGAAGACCTGCGCGAGATAGTCGACGAGCCCCGGGTGGCGCAGTTCCAGCGCGACCTGCCGGTCGGAACGGGCCGGTATGTAGGCGACGGTGCGATCGAAGACGATCAGCCGCTCGATGAGTTCTTCCAGCGTCCGTATCTCCACCTTGCCCTCGGCCAGCCGCTCCGCGTAGGCGAGTGTGCCCTGGCTGTGCCGGACGGTGTGCTGGTAGAGGGTGCGGATGCTGACACCGCGGTCCACCACGGAACGGCCCCGCTCCAGGGCCTGGGCGAGCACATGCGCGCTGCGCCCGCCACCGGGCTGCACGGTGAGTACTTCGGTCCGGCATTCGGCGGTGGAGAGGTCGAGCGCGGCGTTGATCCGGCTGTCGCCCTCCAGGACGGTGATCGCGTGTGTGGTGGGCGGGTCCTGGGCGCTGATGGTCATGAACGGCTCGAAAGAGTCGGTCAGTTCGACGGCGAAGTGCCGGCGTTCCTGGATCTCGCGCTCGATGGGGTGAAGGCGCTGTGCGAGTGCCGCGGAGGGCGGAACTGGGCGTAGCCAGTCGGCATCATCGGGATCGGGGTGGAGGAGGGGGAATTCCATGAGGCAGGGAGCCGCCGCGGCTTCACTGCGGGCGATCCGTCCGGAGCGCAACGCGCTGGCGTAAATCCGTCTGCCGTCATCACACAGCTCAGTCACAGCGTGGGGATGTGTCTGTTTTGTGTTGTTTGCTAGCAAAGCTCCACCCCCCAGGGTCCTGAACATACAGGAACATGATGCCTCGTCCCGGTGGTGTTGACGTGTCCGGGTGAGACATCGTCTAGATGGCGGGGGAGAGGAATCCATCAAGTGAGGACGAAGCCGACTATGTACAAGAGAATGCTTCGCGCGGTGGTTGTCACTGCTTTCTCTGCGGCTCTGGCCTATGGTGCGCTGGGTGTTGGGGCGGACATTGGCTGGAACCCAACGCCTGCCGGATCTGTCGCCCAGGGTGTGGAGTCGGGCGACATCGGGTGGAAGTCGGGCGACATCGGGTGGGGCGCGCCTGCCGCATCCGGGGACTCGGGTGACATCGGCTGGGGCCTGAAGGCCGCTGGATCCACTGCTGTGAGTCCGGGGTCCGGTGACATCGGCTGGGTGGCCCCGCAGGCAACTCCAAAGGACATCGGCTGGATCGTCACGTCGGCCGACACCAGCGCATGACTGTCCCGCCGGACGACCGGGTCTTCCGGCGCGAGATGGCCACGGCCTACCGGTCGGGGTGGCACTTCATCGATCTCGTCACCGCTATTCCTCATCGCGGCGACTCGCTGATGGTCACCCTCTTCGGAGAGCCGATCGTCGTCGTACGCGAGGAGGACGAGGACGTCCGTGCCTACCGCTGCCTTCGGAGGCCGCGGGGGGCTCCGCAGCCGGTCCGGTGCGCCATCCGATACGACATGATCTTCGTCAACCTCGACCAGCGTGACCACCAGCTGGTCGGGTCGAATACCACCATCGCCACCCCCCGCAGTGCCTGAGCGATTCCCCCGTCGTTGTAAATCGCTCAGGCGCTTCCCCCACACAGCGGCGCCATCGTGGACCTGAAACACGATGGCGCCGTTGTGCTGTCCGCGTCCGTTTTCGCGCCGGACTCCGCGGCCCCCGCCGACTTCCCGGCCCAGGCGGCCATGGCGGCCTTCGCGGCCGGGCCCGGGGCCCTCACGGTCAGACGCGGCCGAGCGCCCGTTCCAGGGCGATCTCGATGACCACCCGATCCGGGTTGGGTCTCGGCGCGCGCTCGTAGCGCTCCTCGTAACGGCTCTCGGCGTCCGCGACCACCTCCGGCTCCGTACGGACCGTCGCGCGGCCCTCCAGCGTCGCCCAGTGGCCCCTCTTGACCTGACACACGGCCACCCGCGCGCCCTCCGGTCCCGCCGCCAGGATGTTGGCGACCTTCGTGCTGTTCTTGTTGGTGATGACACGGGCGAGTCCGGCCGCCGGGTCATACGTCACGCCCACCGGCACCACATGCGGACTGCCGTCCGGGCGCAGGGTGGTCAGGGTGCATACGTGGCGCTCGCTCCAGAAGGCGAGAAAATCGGGGCTGGGATCGCGTACGTCGTGGGCCATGCCGGAAGCCTAGAGCCGCGGACGCCCCGGGCCGGGCAGGGCATGGAAACCCTGGGAGTACGGCCCCGTTTCAGTCTTGAGTGGCATAGACTCAACTTTGCGCACGTTCTCAGTGTCAGGGTCGGACGGAGACCCGAGGTCTGTGCAGGAGAGGAGAGGGCGTACGTGGACGCCGAGCTGACCAACAAGAGCCGGGATGCGATCAATGCCGCCACCAACCGGGCCGTGGCGGCCGGGCATCCCGATCTGACCCCCGCGCATCTGCTGCTCGCGCTGCTGGAAGGCCAGGACAACGAGAACGTCACCGACCTGCTGGCCGCCGTCGAGGCGGACCAGGTCGCGGTACGGTCAGGAGCGGAGCGGCTGCTGGCCGCGCAGCCCAGCGTGACCGGTTCCACGGTCGCGCCCCCGCAGCCCAACCGCGAGCTGCTCGCCGTCATCAACGACGCGGCTCAGCGGGCCAAGGAGCTGGGGGACGACTACCTCTCCACCGAGCACCTGCTGATCGGCGTCGCCGCCAAGGGGGGCCAGGCCGGGGAGGTGCTCGACCAGCAGGGGGCGGGCGCCAAGAGACTGCTTGACGCGTTCGAGAAGGCAAGGGGAGGGCGCCGGGTGACCACACCCGACCCGGAGGGTCAGTACAAGGCCCTGGAGAAGTTCGGTACCGATTTCACGGCCGCCGCCCGCGAGGGCAAGCTCGACCCGGTCATCGGCCGGGACCAGGAGATCCGGCGCGTGGTGCAGGTGCTGTCACGCCGTACGAAGAACAATCCGGTGCTGATCGGCGAGCCAGGCGTCGGCAAGACCGCCGTCGTCGAGGGGCTCGCACAGCGCATTGTCAAGGGCGACGTGCCGGAGTCACTGAAGAACAAGCGGCTGGTTTCGCTGGACCTCGGTGCGATGGTGGCGGGCGCGAAGTACCGCGGTGAGTTCGAGGAGCGGCTCAAGACCGTCCTCTCCGAGATCAGGTCGAGCGACGGCCAGATCATCACCTTCATCGACGAGCTGCACACCGTCGTGGGCGCGGGCGCCGGCGGCGACTCCGCCATGGACGCCGGGAACATGCTCAAGCCGATGCTGGCCCGCGGCGAGCTGCGGATGGTCGGCGCGACCACACTGGACGAGTACCGCGAGCGGATCGAGAAGGACGCGGCGCTGGAGCGGCGCTTCCAGCAGGTGCTGGTCGCCGAGCCGACCGTCGAGGACACCATCGCGATCCTGCGCGGGCTCAAGGGCCGGTACGAGGCCCACCACAAGGTGCAGATCGCGGACGCGGCGCTGGTCGCCGCCGCGACGCTCTCCGACCGTTACATCACCTCGCGCTTCCTGCCCGACAAGGCCATCGACCTGGTGGACGAGGCGGCCTCCCGGCTCCGGATGGAGATCGACTCCTCGCCCGTCGAGATCGATGAACTCCAGCGCTCCGTCGACCGCCTCCGTATGGAGGAGCTGGCGCTCAAGAACGAGTCCGACCCCGCCTCCAAGCAGCGGCTGGAGAAGCTCCGTCGCGACCTCGCCGACCGCGAGGAGGAGCTGCGCGGCCTCAACGCACGCTGGGAGAAGGAGAAGCAGGGCCTCAACCGCGTCGGTGAGCTGAAGGAGCGCCTGGACGACCTGCGCGGCCAGGCCGAGCGCGCACAGCGCGACGGCGACTTCGACACCGCCTCCAAGCTGCTGTACGGCGAGATCCCCGGCCTGGAGCGCGAGCTGGAGGAGGCCGCCGAGGCCGAGCAGGAGGCCGCCAAGGACACGATGGTCAAGGAGGAGGTCGGCCCGGACGACATCGCCGATGTGGTCGGCTCCTGGACCGGCATCCCGGCCGGCCGGCTGCTGGAGGGCGAGACACAGAAGCTGCTGCGCATGGAGCAGGAGCTGGGCAGGCGGCTGATCGGCCAGAGCGAGGCGGTCCAGGCCGTGTCCGACGCGGTACGCCGTACCCGCGCCGGAATCGCCGACCCCGACCGCCCCACCGGCTCCTTCCTCTTCCTCGGTCCGACCGGTGTCGGCAAGACCGAGCTGGCCAAGGCGCTCGCGGATTTCCTCTTCGACGACGAGCGGGCCATGGTCCGTATCGACATGAGCGAGTACGGCGAGAAGCACTCCGTGGCGCGGCTCGTCGGCGCGCCTCCCGGCTATGTCGGCTACGAGGAGGGCGGCCAGCTCACCGAGGCCGTGCGCAGGCGCCCGTACTCGGTGGTGCTGCTGGACGAGGTGGAGAAGGCGCACCCGGAGGTCTTCGATGTGCTGCTCCAGGTCCTGGACGACGGCCGGCTCACCGACGGCCAGGGGCGGACGGTGGACTTCCGTAACACCATCCTGGTGCTGACGTCGAACCTCGGCAGTCAGTACCTGGTCGAGCCGACCACCTCCGAGGAGACCAAGAAGCAGCAGGTCCTTGAGGTGGTACGGACCTCCTTCAAGCCGGAGTTCCTTAACCGTCTCGACGATCTGGTGGTCTTCTCCGCCCTCTCGCGGGACGAACTGGCCCATATCGCCAAACTCCAGATCGACCGGCTGGCCCGCCGCCTCGCGGAACGCCGGCTCACCCTGGACGTCACCCCCGCGGCGCTGGAATGGCTGGCCGACGAGGGCAACGACCCGGCCTACGGCGCCCGGCCACTGCGCCGACTGGTGCAGACCGCGATCGGCGACCGGCTCGCGAAGGAGATCCTCGCGGGCGAGGTCACGGACGGCGACACGGTCCGGGTGGACCGCTTCGAGGACGGCCTGATCGTGGGTGCGGCGACGACCGCGGCGACGGGGACGGCGACGGGGACGGAGTCCGGCAAGACGCTGTGAGCGTCCGGGACGCGGGGGCCGGCACGCGCGTGACCGCGCACCGGCCCCTCCGGGCGCCATGTGTGCCTTGTTCGCCGGATCGGCGGGCCGGGGTTGCCAGGGCCTCCCCGCTATGGGGGAGGATGGCAGGAACCGTACGAAGGGAAATTCACGGTGAGCATCGACCCGTCCTCGATTCCGAATTTCGGGGGCCAGCCCCAACCGCAGGGTGCAGGACCGGCGGGCCCCGTCGTCCCCGACCAGGATCTGGTCAAGCAGCTCCTCGAACAGATGGAGCTGAAGTACGTCGTCGACGACGAGGGTGACCTCGCGGCGCCGTGGGAGGAATTCCGTACGTACTTCATGTTCCGCGGCGAGGACGACCAGCAGGTCTTCTCGGTGCGGACGTTCTACGACCGGCCGCACCCGATCACGGACAAGGCGAAGGTCCTCGACGCGATCGACGACTGGAACCGCCGCACCCTGTGGCCCAAGGTCTACACCCACATCCACGAGGAGGGCGACGGTCCCCCCACCGTCCGGCTCATCGGCGAGGCCCAGATGCTGATCGGCATGGGGGTCAGCCTGGAGCACTTCGTGTCGTCCACGGTCAGCTGGGTGCGCGCGTCGATCGAGTTCGACAAGTGGCTCATCGAGCAGCTGGGCCTGGAGCCGGGCGACGAGAAGCCCGAGGACGCCTGAGCCCAGCGCACCGCGCCGAACGAGAGCCCGGCCGGCGCCGCGATCGTCCGTGATCGCGGCCCTGAGCCGGGCTTTCGCGCGGACACGCCCTACAGCCGGCGCAGCCGTGACACGGCCTCCTCCAGAACGTCGGTCCGTTTGCAGAACGCGAACCGTACGAATGGCGCGCCCTGCTCCCGGTGGTCGTAGAAGACGGCGTTGGGGACGGCGACCACGCCGCACCGTTCCGGCAGGGCGCGGCAGAAGGCGAAGCCGTCGCTCTCCCCGAGCGGCCGGATGTCGGTCGTCACGAAGTAGGTGCCGGCCGGCCGGTAGACCTCGAAACCGGCCGCCGCCAGACCCGCCGAGAGCAGATCGCGCTTGGCGCGCAGCTCGGCGCGCAGCGCTTCGAAGTAGCTCTCCGGCAGCCGCAGGGCCTCGGCGATCGCGTACTGGAACGGGCCCGACGCCACATACGTCAGAAACTGCTTGGCCGAGCGCACCGCCTTCACCAGCTCCGGCGTTCCCGTCACCCACCCCACCTTCCAGCCGGTGAACGAGAAGGTCTTGCCCGCGGAGCTGATCGTCAGGGTCCGCTCGCGCATACCGGGGAACGAGGCGAGCGGGATGTGCTCGCCCTCGAAGACCAGGTGTTCGTACACCTCGTCGGTGACCACCAGCAGATCGCGTGCGACGGCGAGTTCCGCGACGGCGGTCAGCTCCTCGCGGCTGAGGACGGTGCCGGTGGGGTTGTGCGGGGTGTTGAGGAGGATGAGGCGGGTGCGGTCGGTGACGGCGTCCCGCAGCTCGTCCAGGTCCAGGTGGTACGCGCCGTCCCGGGGGCGCAGGGTGACCGGTACGCGGGTGCCGCCCGCCATGCCGATACAGGCGGCGTACGAGTCGTAGTACGGCTCCAGCGCGACCACCTCGTCACCCGGCTCGACGAGGGCGAGCAGCGCGGCGGCGATCGCTTCGGTGGCGCCCGCCGTGACCAGGACCTCGGTGTCCGGGTCATGGGCCAGTCCGTAGCGCTCCAGCTGGTGTCCGGCGATCGCGGCGCGCAGTTCCGGGATGCCGGGGCCCGGCGGGTACTGATTGCCCTTGCCCTCGCGCAGCGCCCGTACCGCCGCCTCCCTGACCTCCTCGGGGCCGTCGGTGTCGGGGAAGCCCTGGCCGAGGTTGATCGCGCCGGTGCGTACGGCCAGCGCCGACATCTCCGCGAAGATCGTGGTACCGCCGAGCCATTCTTTGGTCATGGCCGCCATCCTGTGCCGAACCTCTGGACTTGCTCAAGTCGGCTTTGGCCGCGGGGCGCCCGGGGGACACCCACATCACGCGAGAAGTTCACGCGGGAGGTTCACGCAGGAAGCCGGTCAGTGCGGAGCCGGTCGCGCGACGGCGCGGGGCTTCGTTACGGGGGAACAGAAGGACGGTGAGGACGATGGTGGGCGTAGGAGTGGTGGTCGTACTGATCGCGGTCGCGTTCGTCGGGGTCGTGGCGAGTGTGGGCAGCAGGGACAAGCGCAAGAAGCCGCGGGTGAAGGTGAAGAACCGGGCATCGAGCACCTCGCTGAAGAAGAAGGGCGCCAGGCGCCGTGCCGACGGCAGTTGGTGGGCCGGCGGCGGCGGTGGTTCGTCGTGCGGCGGTGGGAGTTCCTCGTGCGGCGGTGGTTCGTCGTGCGGGGGCGGTTCGTCATGTGGCGGTGGCGGGGGTTGCGGCGGGGGAGGCAGCTGACACGGGGCAGCTGATCCGCGGTCACGACCATGCCCGGTGGGAACGAACTCCCGCCGGGCATATCCGTGTTGGAGGCGCCGGCCGTTCGGACGGCGGCCCGGCGGGCCTTCACCGTCCCTTTTCGGTTGAACAGTTGAACCCTTGGGCCCCCGACGGGATGGAAACCCCTTCAAGTTGGGTAAAAACACTGTGAGCGTCGCGTACTTCGTGATTCCCTCGCTGTTGAGAGCTTCCAGCCCTCGGACCTGATACGGAACCGAGCAGGCGATCTCCCCCCACAAGCCACTCGCACATCGTCCGGGACATCCCCGGTTCACCCGTCAAGCGTGTTTGCGGAGCCGACCCATGCTCACCACCCTCAATACCGCCTACACCGACACCCGCGCCGCTGATCTGGCCTGGGCGTTGGGCCGGGAGCCGGTCCCCGCCCTGGCCGTCCTCGACCTCGATCTCGCGGGCGCCGGGCTCCAGCTGAGACTGCTCGGCGCCTCTCACCAGGTGATTCTGGAGGAGGAGCGCGGCACCTGCTCCGAGACCGTCGCCTGTATCCCGGGCAGCAGCACACCGCTGCCACTCGGCGTCTCGAAACGGCTCGGGGACTGGGAGTACGAATTCGCCGCCCGCGTCGAGACGTTGTCCCAGGGTTCGTTCGCCGGGCGCGCGCAGGAACTGCTCGCGCTGGTGGCCGACCACCCGAACGGATTAGCGGGGACATTCCCCGGCGCCCCGAACGCCTTCACCGCGATGCTGGCACAGCGCGACGGCGGGCAGGTCCGATGGCGTACCTGGCATGCGTATCCACAGGAAGGCCGCCTGGTCGTTACCCGGACGCGGGTGGGGGTCCGTATGCCTGCCGTGCTGTAGATGCACCCGTGTGGGTGACAAACCGCAATGAATTCGTGACGTAGCGTTACGAACATGATCGAGCAGTCCGTGTCCTCGCCGCCCCGGGGCGGCGTGCGGCTTCCCGTGCGCGCGGGCGCCGGGCGTTACGTGATCCTCACCGTGGTCTTCATCTGCGCCGCGTGCGGCCTGGTGTACGAGCTGGAGCTGGTCGCGCTCGCCTCGTATCTGATCGGGGACTCCGTCACGCAGGCCTCGGTCGTCCTCTCGGTGATGGTCTTCGCGATGGGCGTCGGCTCGCTGCTCGCCAAGCGGCTGCGGTGCCGCGCCGCGTTCGGATTCGGGCTGCTGGAAGCGGCGTTGGCGCTCCTGGGCGGCCTGTCCGCACTCGTGCTGTACGCGAGCTTCATATGGCTGGGGGAGTCCCGCTACGCACTGGTCGGCTTCTCGCTGGCCATCGGTGTCCTCATCGGCGCGGAGATTCCGCTGCTGATGTCGCTCATCCAGCGGTTCTCCCGCCAGGACGCGGAGGGAACGGTCGCGGATCTCTTCGCGGCCGACTACGTGGGCGCGCTCGTCGGCGGGCTCGCCTTCCCGTTCCTGCTGCTGCCCTGGCTCGGCCAGCTGACGGGCGCGCTGCTCACCGGCGCGGTGAACGCGGTGGCGGGGGGCGGGCTGGTGCTCTGGCTCTTCCGGCGCGATCTGAGGCCGCGCTCACGCTGGGTGCTGGTGATCGTCAATGTGCTGGTGCTGGCCCTGCTCGGCACGGCGGCCGTCCTGGTGGACGACTTCGAACGAGCGGCGCGGCAGGCCGTCTACGGCGACCAGGTGCGGGTCGCCGTCCATACAGGCGCCCAGGAAGTCGTCATCACGGGCGGGCGGAGCAGGCCGTTGGAGCTGTACCTCGACGGGCGGCTGCGGGTCAGCGCGCGCGACGAGTTCCGCTACCACGAGGCGCTGGTGCATCCCGCGATGCGCGGCCCGCACGCGCGGGTGCTGATCCTGGGCGGGGGCGACGGACTGGCCGCGCGTGAGGTCCTGCGGTACCGGGACGTCCGCGAGGTCACGGTGGTCGAGCTGGACCCGGGCGTCGTCCGGCTGGCCCGCACGGATCCGGCGCTGCGGGAGCTGAACGGGGAGGTGTTCGGGGACGGGCGGGTGAGGGCGGTGTACGCGGACGCGTTCACGTGGTTGCGGGGAGCGGTGGACGCCGGAGGCGTCGGGGGCGGGCCGTACGACGTGGTCATCTCGGATCTGCCGAATCCCGGCGTGACGGCGAGTACGAAGCTCTACTCCGAGGAGTTCTACGGCCTGGCCACGCGCGTGCTGGCGGACGGCGGGCGGCTGGCGGTGCACGCGGGGTCGCCGGAGGCGGAGCGGCATACGTACTGGACGGTGGACGCGACGTTGCGGGCGGCGGGGTTCGGGACCACGCCGTACCACGCGACGGGGTGGCCGTCGGGCTTCGCGGCGGGCCCCGACCGGGTCAAGGACGGCACACCGGCCGTGAGCGACTGGGGGTTCGAACTGGCGGAGGTGGGCGCGACCCCGCCCCTGGGGCTGGCGCGGGACGCGCCGAGGCTGCGGTCGCTGGAGGGGGCGATGCTGGTGGCGGGGGCGCGGGGGGTGGAGCGGACGCGGGTACGGGGGCTGCCGCCGTCGACGCTGGTGCATCCGCGGTACGGGGGGTAGCGCCGTCCGGCGGTGCGCCTTCCGGTGGGGGGTCGTGGTGCGGGGCGGGGCGCCTTCCGGCGGGGGGTCGTGGTGCGGGGTGCGGTGCGCCTTCCGGCGGGGGGTCGTGGCGCGGGGTGCGGTGCGCCTTCCGGCGGGGCGCCTCCGGCGCGGGGTGCGTTGTGGTGCCGGGGGTCGGGGCCTCCGGAGGTACATGTCCGGACGGCATGATTTACGGCGCGACTCTGCCCTGTCGTTGGTT
>NZ_JBFAZD010000029.1:0-112871 GCF_040681655.1 Streptomyces sp. NPDC051662 | reverse complement strand
TAATGCCCTGCAGGTAACCGGCGTTACGCCGCCGTGGCCTGGACCATGGAGGCCGGATCGGCAGGTCAGGGAAAACGTGTCGCGCGGCGGCCGGCACCGGCCCCGGTTCGGTGCGGGCTGGCCTGCACTGCCTCGCGCATGTGGCGAGAGCGGCTTTGCGGGTCCGGTCGCTCGACACAGAGCCAGTGGCGGCGATGAAGCGGTGCTCAGGCAGTCGGCACTGCTGGCATGCCTGGTCGGAGTTGTGGAGCATGCCGTCTTCACATTGGGCGACCGGGCAGGCCGCGGAGGCCAGGAGCTGCAGAGCGATCTCGTCTGCGCTCCAGCGAAGTCGCCCGTCCTCGTCCTTGTCACGCAGTGCGCGGGCCCAGCGCCCGTACCAGCGGCGCTCGACACGGTCTGTGAGCTGTTGCGGGGTGCGTCGCGTCAACTCGGCGAGAACGGTCTGGTACACGGTGGCGGACACCCGGCTCTGCATCGCGTCCAGCAGGGGGCGGGGCAGGCGGCGCAGAACGAATTCCGCCGGGTCGGCCCCAGGCCCGACCAGCGGCGTGGCGCAGGTCTGGCAGTCCGCGCGCCCGGCTTCGCGGTCGGCTGCCGAGAGGAACTGGCCGCAGCGCCGGCACTCGCACCGGCACGTGGAACACAGGCCGTGTGGCTGCCCGTCCAGATGGGATGCGGGTTTTCGGCCGCAGTTCCCGCAGCACTTCGCACACATCGAGCACAGTCGTTCCGAACCGACGTGTGTCTCCCCGGATCGGGTCTGGCATCGGCAGCACAAGCTGCTGTCACAGTGCTCATCGTGCCGAGCACCGTTCCTGCCTCTGTTGGAGGGCAACACCCTCATCGCGTGCCCGCAGTTGCCGGCAGGCCACATAGTTCAGGAAGCGGTGTCCGGGCTTCGCCTTGTTGAGGCTTCAGCAGGAACGGCCAAGGAGTCTTCTTTGCCAGCGGGGCTGTGGGCAGGGCTGGGCAGGAAACTCAGCATGCATCTATAACGCAGGCTGGCAGCTGAGGCCACGCCCGTACCGCTGGCCGGACGGGCCTCGGTCGGGTAGCCGGCCCCGTGCGGACGGGCTCAGGCCCGGCCAGGCGGCCGGCCAGCGCTCTCGGTACTCAGTTCGTGAGGAGACAGGTGGTTCCGGTAGTCCGGTGCTCATGACGCGTGCGCAACTGACGGACGAGGAGTGGGGGTTCGTCGAGGCGTTTCTGCCGGTCGGCGAGTACGGGCCGTATCCCGAGCGGCTGCGGCAGCAGTTCGAGGGCGTGATCTGGAAGTTCCGCTCGGGAGCGCAATGGCGAGAGATGCCGGACCGGTTCGGTGCCTGGTCCACCGTGCACAACCGGTTTCGGCAGTGGCGGGACGTCGGAGTCTTCGAGGCTCTGCTGGAGGGGGTGATCGCCGAGGCGGCCGAACGGGGCCGGGTGGACCTGTCGTTGGTCGGCGTGGACTCCACGACTGTCCGGGCTCACCACGACGCGGCCGGGATGCGCTCGGAGGAGCGCGTCCTGGACGCGTTGGAAAAGGCCGCCGTCGGGGCCAAGGCGGCCCGGCGAGAGAGGATGGCGCGGAGGAACAAGGCGGGCAGAGCGACGTCCGCGATCCCGGCCGGGCCGAACGGCGGCGCGTCCGGCGGCGGCGCAGGCTCCGTTTGAAAGCCGCTCTGCTCGGGCGCTCGCGAGGCGGACAGACCAGCAAGATCCACCTGGCTGCCGGCCGCTGTTGCCGGCCCCTGGCTCTGACTCTGACCGCCGGCCAGGCCGCGGACAGCCCGCAGTTCATCCCCGCGCTCGCCAAAGTGCGAGTCCGCGGGCCCGTCGGGCGCCCCCGCACCCGACCGGACGCGGTCGCCGAAGACAAGGCATACTCCTCCCGCGGCAACCGCGCCCACCTGCGTGAACGCGGGATCAAGGCGGTCAACCAGGAGAAGACGGACGAGGCGGCCAACCGGAAGAAGAAGGGCCGACGCGGCGGTCGACCTGTCACCCACGACGCCGAGCGAACCACTCAGTGATCACAACTCAATACAGGCCCTACTGCCACGGCCGGTGTCGAGTCGGCGGACGCCGCCGCGCGATGACGGCCCGAGGAGTATCCGAAGGCGCATGGCCTGCCAGAGCTCGCCGGCAGCACGGCTGCTGCCGGTCCGTGTCTGGTGTAGGCCGGGGCAGCAAGCATTGTGGGCGATCTTGGCGGTGCCGTAATCGCGGTGATGCGCTCCGCCCTGACCGCGTCCGTCCTCGCCGCCGGCATCCTGCTCGGTGGCACCGGCGCCGCCTTCGCCGATGGCGGTGACGGGCCCGTCCAGGCCACCGGTTCACAGGGCGCCGGGAAGACCGCCTCAACGTCGTTCGCCGGTGTCAACGACCACCTCGGTCCGGTTGGGGCGCCGTCGGCCGCTCCCTTCCCGTTCCCTGCCCCTGCCCCTGCGCCGGCGTTAGCCGCCGTCGAGGCGAGGCGTGCTCCAGAACAAAGCCCCCTGCAACGCTCCACTCCCAAGACCTCCGACGGAATCACGCTCCGACCTCCGCCCGCTACCACCAGCTTCGATGGCCAACCGCCCTGACGGGCCCCTGGCCATCCCGCGTTCGAGGCACGGCAGCGCCGTCATTTCCCGTCGACATTCACAAGCCGTCCGGGGCTGCGCGGCGTGCTATCGGCTCAACTGCGAGCGCAGAGCGGTGATGAACCAACTGAAGACCGGCGCGAGAGCAGGCGGTACCGGCCAGCCGTTGATGGTCGACAGAAGCTGCCAGTAGCGCTCCGCCCTGGGGTCCGCGCCGGTCTCCAACCGGGTGACGAGCCAGTGCCTCAGATCGGCATCGTCGGCGCGTCCGAAAGTCTCGGCATAGAGACCGGCGAGGGAATCGACAACCGGCGTCGCCTGGTTCGACGTCGGCTGGATTCCTGCCGCGAGAGCTTCGCCGACCTGCTCACACACCGCGGTGGTCAGATCATGATGCAGGCCGGTCGTGTCGCCCTGCGCCCGTTCCGCCGCCTGGTGTTCGGCCATCCTTCGGACGGCTGCCCGGAAGTCCGTATCCTGGCAGAGTTCCCCGAGTTCGACCCACGCCTCGACCTGTTCGGGCGCCGGATCGTCGGGGAGTTGGGGCATGGCCGACCGCATCATGGCCACGAACTCCGGGTTGGCGTCAAAGCCGCCGAAGGTGTCATCGATGAAGTCGGTCACCAGCCGCTGCCGTTCGCTGTCGGAAAGCTTGGCGAGTCTCTGCATGAGATCCAGCTCCTCAGGTGTAGGGCCACGCTTGGCCACCGCTCTCAGTACGGATCGACGCAGACGGAGCGTACGAATCTGCACGTCCAGGGCATCGGCATGCGCTGAAGCCACTTCGGGGACGGAGACTTCCCTGTCGAGGACCTTCCTGATGGCGGAAAGGTCCAGCCCGAGGTCGCGCAGGGTGCGCACGAGATCGAGACGTGTGACGGCGTCGATGTCGTAGAGCCGGTAGCCGGCCGGGCTTCGGTCGGTGGGCGGCACGATTCCCGCGTCGGAGTAGAACCGGATGGTCTTCACCGTCAGCCCGGTTCGCCGGGCAAGGTCACCAATCGCGTAGAGCGCGTCGCCGTTCATGCGCTCCACCCTGCTGTCTCCCCCTACTGGAGACACAAGCGGTTAAGCCCTCCGGTTGAACGAACCGCGCCTTCAGAGTCCCGACAGGGATCGCAGATCTCCCGAAGTGCCGTCATTTCCCGTGAACACTCGCGGGCTCCCTGGCCACTGATCACCGTTGAGACTCGTCGACAAACGCTGTCCTTGCACGTTGACGAAGCCAAGCTCCCATTGGGTCTCGTGCCCAGCTTGGTTGATGGCACGGGTCCGTCGCGCTGGCGCCGCTGGAATGCGGCAGAGCCGGAGAGGCCGACGGGTGGTCACGCCGTTCAAGTTGCGATGCCTTTCAATCACGCTTCGTAGCATCCCGATTCGAGCTCTATCTGGAAACGTAGCCGGCGAGGCTGTCGCCGTCAGGGCCCGGGTCGGCACGTGCCGCGACCGGGGCAGGGTCGGAAAACGTGCGGCGACCGAGCTCCCCTATCGCGGAAGTCTCGTTCGCGACAGACGCAGGAGCACCACCACAATCGCCAACAGCGTCCGCCGGAGATCGCCGTTCCCCATGGTGCTGCGATGTGGAAAGCCCCGAACCCGCCCTCGCCGCCTGGATCTGCACGTGGTGATGTGCTGTGCGATGTGCACTGTTACCTGTACGCGGTGCTGAGCTGCACTGTGTTGATGGGGAGTCGAACCCCCGCGTTGCTCCTCACGCGCCAGGAGTGGGCTGGAAAACCGCCGGCCCTCGGTGTGTGCACGCCTCCGAAGCTGCTACCTGCTCCACATCGTCCCAGCTTGCTGGACTACTCAGTCCAGCAGATCGACCTCCCAGTTCGTACGCTGGATCCGCACATCGACCTCGCGGATCTCCCGGGCGAGCGCATCCGCCTGACCGCGTAGTTCTGCGACCGGAAGCGCGGAAAGCATCATCAGCTCGGACCGAAGCTGCCGGCCGTATCCCCGCTCGCCCTTACCCACCGCCGCGTCCGCCGCCGCGGTGACCACAGAGTGACGCAACCGCAGGACATCCCGGCGTGCGAGGGCATCGGTGAGCGTGCCGTCCGGACCCATCTCCGCGGTGGCATTGGTCCGGTTGATCCGCCGGATCAATCTTTCCAGAGCGTCCAGCACCTCATCGGCCTCAGCCAACAGCTGAGCCGCATCCTCGGCGGGTGTCTCCCCTTCCTGGTACCGCGCACTGCTGACGACACGCGCTCGCAGTTGTTCTACACGGCGCGTCGCCTCCGCACGTTCTGCCAGCGCCTCAGCAAGCTTCACTGTCTCCGCCTCCCCCTCCATGAGGTCGCACGAGTATACGAGTGCGAACCGGCCCAAACGCATCTGGATTTTGCTCCGCCAGAGCCCTGACCAGCCACTGGGTGATAGCGGACAGCCGCTCAGCTTGACGTTTGACGTCAGTCGACTGCTCTTTCATCAGTCAGAGTTCGGCGGCTGCGTGTCATCATTGGCCAGTTTCGTGGCGACCAACGTTGTGGAGCACGTTGAACGGGAGTGCCTGGTTGCCGTCGAAGTGGACGTAGGGCGGCTTCTCCACCTCTGGGTCATGGGCGATGACGGTGACGGCCGCAGGACCTGGCAGGAAGCCGTCGTGACGGGGGCCGGCCGTCCGGACGGCAGGGGCGGAGCGGGCCTCGCTCAGCTCGAAGTACCACGCCTCGTCGCCCTTCACATAGGTCGACTGCAGGCAGTAGTGGTCGCCGTCGTGTTCCCAAGTCTCCAAGGCCATGGGGGAAGACTGTCACGTGGGTTGTTCACCAGCGACGCGTCTGGGCTTGGTGCCCTTCTTGTGATGGCTGGGGCGCGAGTACGCTTCCACATTGCTCAAGGCTCACTGGAGCCGACGAAACACGGCAGAACTGCGGCAGGGGGAACGGTGAAGGTACCTGCGGAGCTGGTCGGCACTCGTGTCACGCGCACTGCCTTCGATCACCAGGTCAGGATCAGCTTCACCGATCAGGCCCCAGACGGCCGCATCCGCGTCGATGGTGAGCTCGTCATCGAGACACCGTTCACCCTCACAGACGCCTCCGGCCACCATGCCCTTCTGACGCCGGCCACCGGACCGTCCTTGGCGCCGCTACTCGGCTTGTTCGCCAGGGTCGTCACCGAAACCGCGGTCACCGGGCAAGGCACCCTGTCGCTCGGCTTCGATGACGGCACTCGGCTCAGCGTCGAGCCAGACCCCGACTACGAGTCGTGGAACCTCACCGGCTCGGGAATCGATCCCGTCCTGGTGGGCCCAGGCGGCGAAACCGACTGGCAACACTGATCACCGCCGCGACCGACACCGTCGCGGCACTCAACCTGTGTTGCGACGACCTCTGGAATCCGCTCAGTTGGGCGAAAGAACGGGGCCCACCGGCTGACCACCATGCGTCGGCACGTGCGTGGTCATGGGGCGGGACGGGGTGTCTTCTCGCCATGCACGGCTGTGTATTCGGCGGCGAGCCAGAGGCCCAGGCCGTCATGAGTGTGCTGAGTACTGCCGGATCGGCTGAGGGAGCGCGGCCGATGGTCGCGGCGGTGCGCATGTGGTCTGCGTGCTCGGGGTAGTAGCGGCCGAAAAGTTCGGCGGACTCGTCGAGATCGCTGGTCCAGCCGACCCAGCGGGGCATGATCAAAGTGAATCCTGTGCGCACGATACGACGCGCGACGGCGCGGCTGAGGGTCCGGCGGTCGGCGTCCGTGGCGGCTTCGGCTGCTCGGGTGCGCCAGCGTTTCAGCGCGAGGGCAAGGTCGCCGTTCGTTTCGCGGGCGAGCACGGTTGTGGGCCGGTAGCGGGGAAGTCGTTCGGCAAGGTCGGGGCCGAGCAGCGGGGTGCACAGGCAGGCGATGAAGAACCCTGCATCGTGGCGTTCGAGATCGCTCAGCAGAGCGCGTGTGCTGGTCAGCAGGATGCCGACGCCGTCGATCTGGGGGAACGCGTGGTCCAGTGCGACTTCGCACGCTGTGGCGTCGGAGCGGTCGGCTTCGGTGGGCTCGTGGTGGAGGGCGAGCTGAAGGTCGAGGTCGGAGACTCCAGGGACGGCGGTGCCGCGAGGGATGCTGCCGTAGATGTAAGCGCTGTGCAGCCGCGTGTTGTCGAACGTCTCGGCGAGCTGAGTGCGGGCGGCATCGATAACGGGGGTGAACGCGGCCGGGACTCGGTCCAGTGCACCTTCGCGCGCAATCGTTCCGTCGTGGGCCAGCCCTTGTTCGCTCATATGGTCACTGTGCCGTGTGCTGCCATGTGCTGCCGAGCCGATTTTGAGGTGGTGGCACAGACCCCTGACCCTCCCCCGGCCGGCGTCGAACCGAGCGTCCGCTCGGCCGCGCCAGTCAGGACTTGTCCGGGCGATCACGTGAGGGGCACGTTCGCCGGCTCGGAAGGCTCCGGGGCTCCGATACTCCGGGGCTTTCCGGCATCGGCCGACTCTTTAGCGGCGACGGGAAGCGGCACCCATACCGCAAACGAAATGCCTCTCAATGGCGGAACCGACACACCAACCCGTGCAGTCGATGGGTAATCCGATCTCATATCCCTATTCTGTGAACGGATCGGCGAGGGCGAAGGGCCAGGGCGAAAACGCCCTCTCGCTCATGGCCGCCACATTCAGACAACGGTCATCACTATGGGAGATCACACACGCATGAACGACCAGAAGAACGCGAACGAATTTCCCCGGCGTCAATTCGTTGCGCTCTCGGGCACCCTTGGTGCCGCAGCGCTGCTCACCGGTGCGGGAGTCATGGCGGGAACGACCGCCACCGCGAGTCCGGCGCACGGAGGAACGTCCCCCGCCCTGTCGTGCCCCCCACCCCCTCCTCCCGGTGGGCCCGCGAGCCCCTGTCCGCCTTCTCAGATGCAGTCCCTCTGCGGCCGGCCCACCGACAACGACCCGCTCTGGCACGACGTCCAGTACTGCACGCGGGGCACCGTCCCGCCGGCACCACAGCCCAAGCCCGACTGCTTGAAGACGACCCCGAATTACGTCGTGTTGCACGGAAAACCGGAGAATACGCACAACTATCTCCTCCTCCCCTCGTGCCGGATCACGGGCATTGAATGCCCGTTCATCCACATGGACTCGGCGGCGAACTACTGGCAGGAAGCATGGGAGAACGCGAGAAGCGGAGGAAGCGTCCCCGTACAGTACCCGAATATCGGACTGGGGATCAACTCGCAGGGCACCCGCCACTTCAATCAGCTGCACATTCACATGGCCGGAATCAGGGCGAGCACACAGAGGCGACTCCAGGAACTCGAATCCCAGGGCCGCATGGCCACCCAGCCCTCCCAATGGGCCGCCCCGGGCAACCAAGCGCCCATTTCGGGGCCCGCGGGTTCAGGCGACCGCGTCTACCGCATCCTCAAACTCCACGACCTCCAGCAGAACCCCTTCACGCTGCTGTACCGGAACGTGGTGGTCCCGAACTCGCTGAGCATGGCGAACCAGACCATGATTGTGGTCCCGAAGATGACGGCCACCGGATTCGCAGGTTCTTTCTACGTCCTCAACAGCGACACGTCCCTCCACGACGGCACGAGCACGTGCGACTACCTGCTGGTGTATAGCTGAGGACTGCTCGATGGCAGCCGGCCCGGGGGCGGGGCGGTGACGTCGACGTTCTCGCAGAGGCTTGCCGGCACGATGGGATCCGCGGCACGGCCCGTTGCTGTAAGCCTTGTCGGTCGTGTCCTCTGTGGAGATTGCTGGTTGAGCTGAACATGGGGCGGGGTACGTGGAGTTGGACTGTTCCGGATGGGCTGTGGGAGATCGCGGAGCCGTTGATTCCGCCGTCGAAGGTGCGGTGACAGGGCGGTGGGACGCGGGACACCCCTGATGAGACGCTGTTCGCGGCGATCGTCCATGTGCTGAATGCGCACAACGGCACGGCGGAGTGGTGAACCGGCGTGAGAACCAGATCGCCGCGGCCCGCGCCAAAGTGGATCGGCCTTGGTTGAAGCTGCGGGGCCTGGAAGAGGCGGCGGCAGGCGACAAGGCGGTCGCGGACGCGCTGGCGGCCCGTGACGCCCACGACGAGAGCCACGTCCTGCCCGCCCGCACGACCGCGCAGCAGGCCGAGAAAGAAGCCCACGACCTCAGCCGCGACATCGCCCAGCTCAAGGAGCGGCTGGACGGAGCCAACTACATCACCGCCCGGGAACAGGGCATCAAGGCCGCCAAAACGAAGATGGAAACGGCACAGGAAGCCCGGGACACCGCGGTCACCGCCCACGAGGCCCGCGCAGTGTGCCCGGGTCGCCCGCACGTCCCGGACGAGGTCCTACGGGGGCGGGTGCGCTCGCTGCCGACAGCGCGGACCCAGCACCGCAACATCCTCAGCGGGCTGATCCACGAGTACCGCAACGCCGCCTGACAAGGATCGGCGAAACCGGCGAATGCCCAGGCCAGCGCGCGTGCGGGACTTTCGGAACCCCACAGGCGAGTTGGCGTCAGCGAGTCGCCCTCGGCGCGGGATCGTGCCGAGGGCGGTCTGGGTGACTAGAGCTGAGTGGTACCGCCGTCGACGAACAGTTCCGCGCCGGTGGTGAAGGAGCTCTGGTCCCCGGCCAGGTAGAGGGCGGTGGCGGCGACCTCGTCGGGACGGCCGGCTCGGCCGAGCGGGGTCGGTGCGGCGGGTTCGGCGGTCTGGCCGTCTCGCGGGAGTGCTGCCCGCAGTTCGTCGGCGCCGGGGGTGGTGACGGGGCCGGGGGTGAGGGCGTTGACTCGGATGCCGCGGTCGGCGAGTTCGGCGGCCCAGGTGCGGGCGAGGCTGCGGATCGCGGCCTTGGTGGCGGCGTAGACGCCCAGGCCCGGGACACCGCGCAGGGCCGCGCTGGAGGAGAGCAGGATCACCGAGGCTCCGGCCGACAGCAGTGGAAGTGCCTTCTGGACGGTGAAGACCGTGCCCTTGAGGTTGATGGAGGTGGTGCGGTCGTACTCCTCCTCGGTGATCGAGCCGAGCGGGCCGAAGTCGCCGACGCCGGCGTTGGCCACGACGATGTCGAGACGGCCGCTGCGCTCGGTGATCTCGGCGAAGAGCCGGTCGAGGTCGTCGAGTTTCGATACGTCGCTCCGGACGCCGATGGCGCGGACGCCGATCTGTTCGACGGCTTTCTCCAGTTCGGCCTCGCGGCGGCCGGTGAGGTAGACGGTGGCTCCCTCGGCGGCGAACCGGCGGGCGATGGCCAGGCCAATGCCGGTGGAGGCCCCGGTCACGAGGGCGGTCTTGTTGTCCAGTTGTCCCATGACATTCTCCGAATACTTGATGTAACTGTTGTTGTTACATTCAGGGGCGCGAAAAGCGCCCTGCTGCCGCGGCCCACTGGGGCCCGCGGTCGAAGCCAGGTGGCTTTCAGTACGTCGTGCAGCGCGTCTTCCAGCGTGGACAGCGTCCAGCCGGCGCCGGCGCCTCTTCGCGAGTCGACCAGGCCGGCCTTGCGCAGCCGCCACAGCAGGCGACGGATCACCACGGAGTTGATGTTGGCGCTCGTCGCGATCTGCTCGGAGGTGGCGACCTCGTGGCCGCGGCGCCGATACAGCCCGATCCAGGTCAGGGCGTGCGCGGCGACGGTCAGCCTGCTGTTGGCCCCCACTGACGTCCCTCACCTCCCATCGTGATGTAACCATAACAGTTACGACTGCCCTCGGCGAGTACCCGCGCCGGCGCCCCAAGTGGAGGCCCCGTTCGAGGGCGATCGGGACAGACCTCGGCGGTCTTCGTCACCTCCGGTCGGCCGTACCGCTCCGATCGTCTGCGGCACGGTGGGCATCGAGCGAGGCCAGGCGGCGGGCGTCGGGGCTTTCGGGCTCGGCGGTGCCGACCAGGAGGTACTGGCCGGGAGCGTCCTGGACCTCGAACGTCTGGTAGGCGAGGGTCAGCCGTCCGGCCCGCGGGTGGTGGAAGGTCTTGGTCTTGCTGCCCAGGCGGCTGACGTCCTGACGGCTCCAGAGCGCCGTGAACTCCTCGCTCTCCGCCAGCAGTTCGTCGATCAGGGCGAGCATGCGCGGATCGTTCCGTTCATGGCCATGGGCCAGTCGCAGCGTGGCGACGGTGTCACGGACCACGGTGTGCCAGTCGGCGAACAGTTCGCGGGCCGCGGGGTCGCAGAACAGGGACCGGGCCATGCGTCGAGGGTCCGCGAGCGGGGAGAGCAGGGCGTCGGCGAGTGCGTTCGAGGCGAGGACGTCCAGGCGCCGGTTGACCACGTAGGCCACCGCCGCGGGGAAGGCTCCCATCAGCTGCAGCAGTTCCGCCGCGACCCGCTCCTCGCCCACGGAGGAGGCTTGGTGTCCCGGCACGAGCCCGGCCAGGCGGTAGGCGTGCCAGCAGGCGTCGGATTCCAGCCGCAGGGCCCGCGCGAGGGCGTCGACGACCTGGCCGGAGGGATGCCGCTCGCGGCCCTGTTCCAGACGGGTGTAGTAGTCGGCGCTGACTCCGGCCAGGACGGCGACCTCTTCGCGCCGCAGTCCGCTGACGCGGCGGCCCCGGGAAAGGGGAAGACCCACGTCGGCCGGGCTGAGCCGGGAGCGACGTGCCAGCAGGAATTCCCCCAGTTCATTGCCGCTCATGCCTGGATCGTACGCCGCCGGTTCCTGGGAGCGGCGCACCCAGGAAAGCCTGTCCTGCCGCATGGGCGGGATCGGACACATCCTGGCAGCACCGGCCGTCGCACCGCGCGGCCGTCGTCACTCCGAAGGGAAGCCCATGTCAAGCCCGTCCACCACGGTCGCTTCGAAGGTGGTCCTGATCACCGGCGCCAGCAGCGGTATCGGCGAGGCCACCGCCACAACACTCGCCGCCGCGGGCCACCATGTGGTTCTCGGGGCACGGCGCACCGACCGCCTCGCTGCCCTCGCCGAGGACATCGAGGCCCAGGGAGGCAGCGCCTTTCCGCTCGCCCTGGATGTGACCGACCCGGCCGGCGTGCGGTCCTTCGTCGCAGCCGCCCACGACCGGTACGGGCGCGTCGACGTCCTGGTCAACAACGCCGGCATCATGCCGTTGTCGCGCCTGGACTCGCTGAGGGTCGACGAGTGGAACCGCATGATCGACGTGAACCTGCGCGGGGTCCTGCACGGCATCGCCGCCGTCCTGCCGATCATGCGGGACCAGCGCCGCGGGCACATCGTGAACATCTCCTCCGTCTCGGGACTGAGGGTCGACCCGACCGCAGCCGTCTACAGCGCCACCAAACACGCCGTCCGCGCCCTGTCGGAGGGCCTGCGCCAGGAGAGCCGGGAACTGCGGGTCACCGTGGTCAGTCCGGGCCTGACCCGAAGCGAGCTGACCGGGTCCATCGGCGACAGCGGGGTCAAGGACGCGGTGCGGGAGCAGATGGGCATCGCGATCCCCGCCACCGCGATCGGCGAAGCGGTCCGTTACGCCATCGACCAGCCTGCCGACGTGGACGTCAACGAACTCGTCGTCCGACCCACGGCCCAAGGATGACAACACGCACACACGTCACGGAACGGCGGCACCGATGGTGAGCGAACAGCAGGTACGCGACTGGGTCGAAGGCTATGTGCGGGCCTGGACCACCAACGGCAGGAAGGACATCGCCGCACTGTTCACCCCGCACGCCGAATATCACGAATGGCCTTACGAGACCGACTGGGTCGGACGAGAGGCGATCATCGACGGCTGGCTCGATCGCGCACCATGGCAGGAGGGCGGCTGGGAATTCGAGTGGTCCATCCTCACCGTCAACGGCGACACCGCCGCGATCGAGGGCACCGGCTACTACAAGGAACTGGGCACCTTCGCCAATCTGTGGACCGTGACATTCGACAAGAACGCCACATGCACCATGTTCCGCATGTGGAACAACCAGGCCTGAATCACGCACGGCCATCACGGGAATCCAACGAACGGGAATCGAGGGCGCGCCATCCCGACGGTGGGGGGCACCCCGCGGCACTGGCCGTACGTCAGGCACCGCTCGCGGCGGGCATGGCCGGACGTCGGCGCCCCGCTGTGCCCGCCGTCCCGGGCCCGGCAGTGGATCATGCGGGCGGCGCGGATGCGACCGCGTCCCTCCATCGCCGGTTGGTCTCCTCGGCGACGCTCACCAGGTCGGTATACGGCTCGTACCACGGGTCTTTGCGCCCGAAGCCGCAGTGCGGGTTCTCCAGCCAACCGCACCAGTGTCGGCCCAGGCACCGCAGTCGGGCCGCGAACGTGTCGGCGATCATCTGGTAGCCCGCGCCGGGCTTGGCCTGGTCGCGCGCCGGGCTTGGCCTGGTCGCGCGCCGAGCCGGTACGCGACGGGCTCATGACCGTCGGGCACCAGGTCACTTCCCGAGGACGACCGAACCCCTGTCGTCCAGCAGGTGATAGACGGTGCGAGGCAAGCCATTCACCGGACTGGCTACCTGCACTTCATCGGCGACTGACCTCCCCGAGGAGACAGCGGAGACCATCACCCTGACCGGCGGCCAGTCCATGACCACCATGGAGACCGCCGCGGACGGCAGCACCGTCACGAATACCTACCGGACCGATCAGAGTGACCAGGGCAACTGACGGCAGCTCAGCGGCGAAGCGCCGCGCCGGACCCGACCGGCGTGGGCCTTCGTCGTGCCGTCGCTCAGGACCCGGCGATCACCCACAGGATGAGGATGAAATCCCGGCGCCTGCCGGGTGGCGTGTCGCACCCGGAGGTCAGTCGAACATGCCCGTCACGATGGAGAGTCCAGGCGGTCCGGAGGGGATCGGGCGCGTAATCCGGTGGCGGCGCAGTTCGCAGTCGTGCCAGGCTCTCTTTCACCGAAGGGGCGTAGCTCAGGCCGGCCAGAGCAGCGGATTCCAAACCCGCACGCCGCAGGTTCAAATCCTGCCGCCCCTGCGCGCCGTGGAGCGGCCGGGCCCGGCAGAGGACCGGCCGCTCGCTCATGAGCCGGGGAACTGAGACCTTGAGGCGGGGACTGTGCAGATTTCCCGCACGCCGCGGAGCCGTACGCAGCTTCTTCTGTGTCGCCCGGCTGTCCAGGCGGACGTCCAGTGCGCCGGGAAGGGCGCTCTGTGCCCGCGGGCCCGTACGCAGCCGGGAGACGTCGAGGCCGTCGCGCTCGGCGATGAGGGTGCCCAGTTCGTGACGGCTCACCGCGTCGGCTCCGGCCAGATGCCGGATGCCGGCCGCGTCGCTCCGCCATCCCGACCGGACCGCGGCCAGCCGGTGTAGCCCTCCGCGAGGAGGGCGGAGGCGGTGCGGGAGGTCACGAGGTGGGTGAGTTCGCCGAGTTGGCGGCGCGCGTCGAATGGTGGGGCGCCGGGTGTCCGGTGGAGCAGTGTGGTCATCCAGTAGGAGAAGTGCTGGGCCTTCCAGACCCGATCCAGGGCGCGCGGGGTGTAGTGGTCGAGGGCGGAGCGGTCGGCTTCGCGTACGGCGCGTTCGATCACCTCGGCCAGGACCCGGACGTCGGCCAGCGCCAGGTTGAGTCCTTTGGCGCCGGTGGGCGGGACGGTGTGTGCGGCGTCGCCGGCGAGGAGCAGGTTGCCGTGGCGCATCGGTTCGCACACGTAGGAGCGGAACGGCAGGACCGACTTGGCGATGATGGGGCCTTCGAGCAGAGTGAAGCCGTCCTCGCCGGCGACCCTGGCCTGGAGTTCGGCCCAGACGCGGTCGTCGGACCAGTCGGCGACGGACTCGTCGGGGGCGCACTGGAAGTACATCCGTTGCATGGTGTCGGTGCGTCGGCTGATCAGGGCGAAGCCGCGGTCGGAGCGGGCGTAGACAAGTTCGTCGCAGGAGGGTGGCGCCGCACAGAGGATGCCGAACCAGGCGAACGGGTATCGGCGGACGTATTCCTGACGGCCGGTGACCGAGTGCCGGGTCATGCTGCGCGAGCCGTCGGCGCCCACCAGCACGTCGCACCGCACCTCGTGGTCGCGGCCGTCGGCGTCGGTGAACAGCATCGCGGGGCGGTCGCCGGTGACGTCGGCGACGGAGGACTCGCTGACGCCGTACCGGACATCCCCGCCGTCGCGGGCGCGGGCTTCGGCGAGGTCGAGGAAGACATCGGTCTGGGGGTAGAGCCAGGTCGAGGCGCCTGCCAGTTCCTGGAAGTCGATGCGGTGGCCGACGCCGTCGACGCGGAGCTGGATGCCGCGGTGCTCGTGGCCTTCGCGCAGCACTCGGTCGGACACACCGGAATCGACCAGCAGGCGAACGCTGTCACGTTCGAGGATGCCGGCGCGCTGGGTTTCCGCGATCTCTCCGCGGGTGCGGGTTTCGATCACGACGGACTCGACGCCGGCCAGCTGGAGCAGGTGGGAGAGCATCAGCCCTGCCGGGCCGCCTCCGACGATCCCGACCGTGGTGCGGGAGGCAGTGCGGGACATGGTCGCTCCTTGGGTTCGGTGTCGTCGACGAGTGGAATCTCGACGAGGGCTCGCAGGTTGGGAAAGGCCCTGCCGAACAAGTCCCCAAGGCCTGCTTGGCGCCGATGGCCAGGTCCATGGCGCCGCCGACCGCGGGGATGGCGTCCGGCTCTCCGGTGTGCCAGTTGGCGAGGTCGCCCCGGGCGGAGACCTGGTAGGAACACCTCACTCATCACCGGCGTCCAGCGCGTCGGGAACCTGATGGGTGATCGCGTACGCGCGGTTGGCGGCGGGCACATCGCGGTAGCTGGCGCCATGCGTGATCACCTCACCGATCTCGGCCTCGGTGAGCCCGTTGGTACGGGCGGCGCGCACGTGCATCGCGAACTCCTCCCAGTGGCCGAGCGCGAGCAGCGCGGTGAGCATGGCGACGCTGCGAGTACGGTGGTCCAGGCCGGGGCGGGTCCAGACGCTGCCCCAGGCGTAGCGGGTGATCAGCTCCTGGAAGTCCGTGGTGAGCGCGGTCTTGCCTGCTTCGGCCCGATCGACGTGCGCGTCGCCGAGCACCTGGCGATGCACCTGCATTCCGGTGTCATAGGGGTTGGTCATGGGAGGTCCCACCCGATGACTGCGAAGTGGCCGGCAGGCAGCGTGGCGGTGGTCCCCCACAGCGCGGCGATCGGTGCCGAGGGAGGGGCCGGCAACCAGCAGGTCTCCTCGGCCGGGGCTGCCGCCAGTCGTGTGAAAGTCAGGCGGGGGGCCTCAGTCATGGTCCGCCCCTGCCCGCTGGAACCGGGCCAGAACGGAATCGACGAACCCACCCGAGGCACCCGGATAGCCGGCCGGATCACCCGGTGCGCCGCGTTCGGCGAGCAGCAGACCGAAGGCGTGGGCGACGGCGTCCGCGGCGTCCAGCGCCCCGCCGGCTGCCGGCGCGTGCGGCCAGGCGGCCTCGACGGCCTCGACGGCCTCGACGGCGAGCATCGCGGCCACCAGCGCCGCGTCGTCGGCCGGCCCGGCGGCGCGGTGCGCGCCCACGGCGCGGTCCCCGGTCCGGCTGGTCCCGGTTCGCAGGTGGTGAACGAGTAGCGGCCGGCGCTGTCGGTGGCCGCGCGTCCCCAGCCGGTGAACGCCATCCCGTCGCGGCGCAACGAGACCTCCACCCGCGGCACCCGGCCCCCGCCGTCGGCTTGGCGGATCTCCACCAGCGCTTCCGGGACCGCCCGCGCCGGCGCCGCCGTACACGGTGCCATGCAGCCGGATCGCTCCCGGCGTCGCGGGCGGCACGAGCTCGTTGCCGCGTGCGTAGGGCAGCGCGTAGGGGAAGAACGGGCCGACGGTCCGGCCGGGCGTGGGCGAGGGCGGCTCAGGCATGGCCGTGCACCATCGGAGTGGCGTGGCCGTGGCCGAAGGCCGGGGCCACCAGTTCGGCCCCCTCGGGGTCGGCGAGCCACAAGGCTCTGGTCGGATGCCGCGGCGCCGAACCGCGGTACGGCGCGAAGTCCAGCCGTGGCTGCGTCTGCGCCGACGTCGACGCACGGTGCAGCCGTGCGATCTGCTCGCTCACGACGGTCCGCGTCTCCAGCGACGCCTCGCTCGTGCTCATGACCCACATCGTGGGCCTTCCAGGTGGGGGCGAGCGAGCCTATGCTTCCGCTGAGCGGAAGGAACCTGATGGCTGGGAACACGTCGAGCCCCGGAGTCTCGGTGGTGTCACGGGCGTTGTCGCTGCTGTACGCCTTCGACGAACGACACCGCAGGCTCACCCTGGCCGACCTGGCCCGGCGCGCGGACCTGCCACTGACGACAGCGCACCGACTGGCCGGGGAACTCGTCCTGGGCGGAGCGCTGCTACGCAGGGCGTCCGGGGAGTACGTCGTGGGCCGTCGGATCTGGGACGTCGGCCTGCTCGCGCCCGTACAGACCGAACTGCGGCACGTCGCCTCGCCGTTCCTGAACGACATCCACGCGGCCACGCTGGCGACCGTGCACCTTGCCGTCCGGGACAGGGCACACGTCCTCTATATCGAACGGCTCTCCGGCCGGGCATCGGTGCCGGTGGTCAGCCAGGTCGGCACCCGGCTGCCGATGCACGCGACCGGTGTCGGCAAGGTACTGCTGACCCACGCGCCGGAACAGGTACGCGACCGGGTGCTGGCGAACCTGACCCGGATCACGCCGTACACGATCACCCAACCCGCGCAGCTGCGTGAGCAGTTGGTGCGGGTAGCGCGGGACGGCTACGCCCGTACCGTCGAGGAGATGTCGCTCGGCGCCTGCTCCCTCGCCGTACCGGTCGTCGCGCCCACCCTGTCCGGCGAGGCCGCGGTAGTGGCCGCACTCGGAGTCGTCGTGCCGAACTTCCGCCGCGACAAGGCGCGCCTGGTCGCGGCCCTCCAGGTGGCCGCCCAGGGCATCGGACGGAGCCTCGGTTCCCACTCGCCCGACTGACCTTCCGCTCAGCGGAAGAGAACCGTTGGGGTCGCCTGTGACAGCTGTCACGCTCACGGACACCCGAACGGAGGCCCCCATGTCAGCAGCGAAATCGACCCCGCGCACCGGGCAACAACGACCAGACAACCGCTGGCCGGTCCTGCTGTGTTGGATCGCCGTCGCCCTCGACGGCTTCGACCTCGTCGTCCTCGGCGCGGTCATCCCCACGATCGCCAAGACCCAAGCCCTCGGCTTCACTTCCGCCTCACTGACAACCGCCGCGACCGTCGGACTGGTCGGCGTCGGCATCGGCGCCATCGCGATCGGCCCCCTCACCGACCGCTACGGACGCAGGCGCTGCCTGATCGGCTGCATCGCCGCGTTCTCCCTGTTCACGCTGGCCATCGCCGTCGCACCGAACGTGGCGACCTTCGTGCTGCTGCGCTTCCTCGCCGGACTCGGTCTCGGCGCCTGTCTGCCGACCGCTCTGGCCTTCATGTCCGAACACGCGGGCGCCGGCCGCGGCGGCACGGCGGTCACCCGCATGATGACCGGCTATCACGTCGGTGCCGTGCTCACCGCGCTGTCGGCCCTGTGGGTGATCCCGAACCTGGGCTGGCAGTGGATGTTCGCGCTCGGAGGGATCCTCGGTCTGGCCGGCCTGCCGCTGATGTGGGCGAAGCTGCCCGAGTCCGAGGCATACCTGCGCGTCACACAAGGGCAGGCCGAACCGGCACGGAGCACCGACGTGGTGCGGGGCGTCTACCGCCGGATCAGTCTCGGCATCTGGGCCGCCTCGTTCATGGGCCTGCTGCTGGTCTACGGTCTCAACACCTGGCTGCCCACGATCATGGGCCAGGCAGGCTACTCCCTGACCGGCGGACTCACTCTGCTGCTTGTGCTCAATGTGGGCGCGGTCATCGGCTTGCTCGTGGCAGGATCGATCGCCGACCTGCGCGGCACCAAGGCAACCGTGCTCGCCTGGTTCGGGCTCGCCGGCATCTTCCTCGCGTTACTCAGCATCAGGACCGGCAGCTCGCTGTTGGTGCACGCCGCCGTACTCGCCGCGGGCGTCTTCGTCTTCAGCGCGCAGGTTCTCGTCTACGCCTTCGTGGGACACCTCTACCCGCCCGCGATCCGCGGCACCGCGCTGGGCATGTCCGCCGGTGTCGGCCGGGCGGGCGCGATCGTCGGGCCCTACCTCGGTGGGCAGTTGGTCGCGACGGGCGTGGCCTACCCATGGGGGTTCTACGTCTTCGCCCTGGCCGCCGCGATCGCCGTACTCGCCCTGGTGACCGTACGGCCGGCGCCAGCCCGCGACCACTCGGGCATGCTGGACTCAACACCGTGAGCGAGCGCGAGCCCTGCGAGACCGGTCTGTCCGACGGGCAGTGAGGGCTGATCGAGCCTGTCGACCAATTGACGTCGGCTTTGTACAGCCCCCTGGCGTTCGGCCGGTCAGGCGCGGTCGTGGAGAGTGACCTGGTAGCCGTCGGGGTCGGCGAAGGTGAATGTCCGGCCGAAGGGGCCGTCGATCGGTGCGGAGACGATGGTGTGACCGTCGGCGACGAGAGCATCGTGAATGGCCTGGACGTCGGTGGCGTGGAGCCAGATCGCGGCACCGATGCCGGGCTGGGCAACGGATGCGAGATCGGTGCCGGGAACGATGTCGCGGAGTGCGAACGCGATCGGCTTCGTCTCGAAGACGACGGCGTGCGGGGGTCCGGCCTGCGAGCGGACGAGGCCGAGGTACTGCTCGTAGAACGCCTGCGAAGCGTCGAGGTCGCGCGCCTGGAGCGAGATGAAGTCGGGGCCGGTGGCGGGCATGATGATGCTCCTTCTTTTCGTGTCAGCTTTCTGACACAGGTCAATGTATGTCAGAATCCTGACATGAATCAAGACGGTGTCGACCTGGACAAGTCACTGGGCTACCTGCTGAAAGAGGCGTCGAGCGCCCTGCGCGCAGCCATGGAGGAGGTGCTGCGGCCACTCGGGATGAGCGTGACGCACTACTCCTGCCTTGAGCTGCTGGCGCAACGGCCGGGCCTGTCGAACTCCGAGCTCGCGCGAGGCGCGTTCGTGACACGGCAGTCGATGAACGTGCTGCTCCAGGCCCTGGAACGAGAGGGCTACGTGACCAGGCCCGCGGAGGCACCCGTCGGAAAGGTTCTTCCCACACGGCTCACACCTCGCGGCCGACGGAGCCTGGAGAAGGCGACCGTAGCGGTCCGGTCCGTCGAGGTCAGAATGCTGGCCGGCATGACCGAGACCGAGCAGTCAAGCGCGTTCCGGATCCTGCAGAGCATGATCCATTCCCTGCGTGACGGCAACGACAGCGCATAGCTCGCTCCCCGGCGCACATCTCGCCGCGCCCGGACAGGAGTGCGGCCGAGCGTGGAAATCCGTGCCGGCGACCTCGAAACCCGACAGACCCCTCACTACAGCCTCTTCTGCGATGAGCCGGTTTGACGGCCTTCTTCAGGAAGGCCGGGAAGTCCTTGCCGTTCCGGTTTGGCTTGCACTCGCCGAGCACTTCGCCGGCGGAGCCACGTACAGGCCGATCACGTCGGCGACCTTGCCCGCGAACACCGGGTCCTTCGAAATCTTGAAAGTGCCGCCGCGTTACGGCTTGAGATTCTCCTCGCGCCAGATCCGCGCGACGTAGTGCCAGGACACCGAGATGCCCTTGCGCCGCTTCAGGTGATCGGCCAAGGTCCGCGTCGACCAGTGCGAGAGCCCGGAACCGGCGGGGACGTCTTTGTCAACGCGATCACGCGATCACCCGTCCCCGCGTCCGCGTCCGCGGCGGCACCTGATCGCGCGGCCCACCACGGCGATTCCCCTCCAGCCCGGCCGGACCGTATGCGAAAGAGCGCCTCTTGCAACGGTCGACGGTCACCGGCGACACCCCGGCGAGTCCTGCGACGTCCTTACGCCGTCGGCCCTCGCCGGACCACAACACGATCCGAGCCCGCAGGGCCACATCAGCCGACACATGATGTGAGTTCGCCAACCCCCGTAAATCGGCGCCCTGTTCAGAGGCCCTTCCAGGGTGTGTCGCTCCGGGCCCGGGGTCAGCGCATGGGCGGCAGCGGTTTCCCGTCGTGGAGGGCCTGGGCCAGAGGCCCATCGACGCGCACTTCCCACGCATGCTGGTGTGCGAACATGCGGCCGAGTTGCTGCTGGCGTTCCGCGATCGCCAAGGGCCAGCCGCTCGCACCGCGTCGAGTATGCAAGGCCTGTGGCACACGAACCCACCACACGTAATACGGGTCGCCGTCACTGCCGCAGGTTCCGTCGTCCGGCAGCCCTCGTAGACGAACCCAAGCCGCCCAGAGAAGTCGACCATCGCCTGGCCGCCCGGCGAAGTCGACCATCACCTCACGGCCGTCCTCGGGCAGCAGGAAGGCCATGCCCTCCGAGTGGCAAGGCTCGCTGATCCGCTGTTCGGGGCAGTCGACACGGATCCGCCCGAGCACCCACACGTACGCGGCCCAGGGATCTGTCCGGACAGCGCTGCAAGGCGACGAAGTCATGTCCCGCCCTCCTCCACGCTTCACCGCGCGCCGCGGCGCGCGGTACAACGACGGATGGGGCTGCGCGCGAGGAGCCGGATGAGTGAGGGAACTCGTCGTGGGCTCCCTCTTCTCCGGGCGTGGCTTCTGCAGCGGGCCGAGGGGAATTGACTGCGCGTCGGCATCGTCATCCCTGTCTTCGGCCTCCTCCAGCGACACGCCGCCGGCGAACCAGATCAGTGATCAGTCGCCGCACCCATCAGCTTGTTCCGTATGGCGCGATCGCACCTATTTCAAGAAATTTGCTCTTTTCATCTAGGCTCTGTGGTGAATGTTTTGAGACGGAATATCGTTTGTCCATCCTTTCGGACAGGGGGGTGACGTCGGATGCGGGCGAGTGCGAGCCCAGTTCCCTCTGGCCTGAGTGTTCGCGGGTGCCGGCCCTCCCTGACGGCCCGCGCCGTCACTTTGCCAGGCAGCCCACCGCGGTTGGGTTGACCCGCCAGGGTAGGAAATGCGCGCGTTGCCCTCTGGCCGGTATGCGGACTGTCGCACATGCGCGTGCGATTAGCTGGGCAGGTACAGACGAGTGTGAACCTTGGCCGGAGCATGACATTGCCTGGGTGGCATTCGCCTCCCTGGGCCAACTCCGGCGTGGGGTTCCAGGAGACCGCAGCACGCTACCCCCCATCCCCCACGTGCGGGCCCGCCCCGCCGTGCGACGCAGAGGAGCCCAATGTGGCCCGCGGTAACCGATGTACGAGATCACGGCAGTTACTCTTCGCTGTCCTGTCCACGCTTCTGATGGTTTCCGTGTCAGCCGGCACTGCGACAGCGCAGCAGGGCGCGGCGCAGAGGTCCGGTCCGACGGACTCTCCGCAAGCGGCTGTCGCGGAGAAAGTGGAGGAGAGACTTCTCCGTCAGTTCGACGACAGCCGGGAGAACACCTTCTGGGTCTATCTCGACAGCGCCGCCGATATCAATGCGGCGGTCGACGGGGCCCGGACCAAGGCCGAGCGCGGTGCCGCGGTCTACAAAGCCGGGAAAGACCACGCCAGGCGCACCCAGGCCGGGCTGTTGAGGGCGCTGGACGCGGCAGGTGTCGCCCACACTTCGTACTGGATAGTCAACGCCGTCCAGGTCAAGGGCGGCGACGAGAAGCTGGTCGAGAAGCTCGCGGCGCGGGCCGAAGTCGCCCGCATCGAAACGGATGACGTCATCCAGCTTCCCGAGCCTGTAAAGGCCGCCGCGCACAAGCGGGTCGCCGGCGTCGAGTGGAATGTCGACCGGATCAACGCTCCCAAGGTATGGGATGAGTTCGGAAGCCGGGGCGAGGGCATCGTTGTCGCGAACATCGACACGGGAGTGGAGTACACGCATCCTGCACTGGAGGCCTCCTACCGGGGCAACAACGGTGACGGCACCTTCAACCACAACTACAACTGGTTCGATCCGTCCAACTCGTGCCCCGCGGCGGAACCGTGCGACAACATGGGGCACGGCACACACACGATGGGCACCATGACCGGCGATGACGCTTCCGGGAATCGGACCGGCGTCGCGCCCGGAGCCAGTTGGATGGCAGTCAAGGGCTGCGAGTCGAACGGTTGCAGTGAGCAGTCCCTGATCGCCGCAGGGCAGTGGATCGTCGCCCCGACCGACCTCAACGGGCAGAATCCCCGCCCCGATCTGGCGCCCGACGTGGTCAACAACTCCTGGGGCGGTACACCTATCACATACTGGTACCAGAAGATTGTCGACTCCTGGCGCGCCGCGGGCATCTTCCCGTCGTTCTCGAACGGAAACAGTGGTTCCGACTGCAACACCGCGATCGAACCGGGAATGTACGTCAACAGCTACAGCTCGGGTTCGTTCGACATCGACAACGCCATCTCGGACTTCTCCTCACGCGGCGCCGGGGAGAAGGGGGAGATCAAGCCGAATATCTCCGCGCCCGGTGAGAACGTCCGCTCCTCGGTCCCCGGCGGTGGGTACGAAGCAATGTCCGGTACGTCGATGGCATCTCCCCACACCACGGCAGCCGTAGCCCTGTTGTGGTCGCTGTCCCCCGAACTGGAGAACGACATCCCGGCGACCGAAGCACTGCTCGACCGGACCGCGATCGACGCCGATGACACGTCCTGCGGCGGCACCGCCGCCGACAACAATGTCTTCGGCGAAGGCAGGCTCGACGTGACCGCGTTGGCGAAGGCCGCTCCGCACGCTCCGCTGGGCGCGATCCAGGGTGTCATCACCTCCGACGGCGCCCGCCTCCCCGGAGCCGAGGTCGTCGCCCAGGGCCCCCTTGACCGTACGGTGCACACCGGGGCCGACGGCAAATACACGATCCCCCTGCTCTCCGTGGGCGACTACAAGATCTCTGTGTCCAAGTACGGCCACGTAACAGCGACCGCCGACATATCGGTTACCGACGAGGGAACGGCGACCGGTGATGTCACCGTCGCCAAAGTGCCCTCCGCCAAGGTCACCGGCAGCGTCTCCAGCAGCAGAGGCCCGGCCGCCGGAGCCGTTGTCACCGTGGTGGGCACCCCGGTGGTCGCGACAGCTGACGCCCAGGGGAATTTCGAGACCACTCTCCCACTGGGATCGTACGAACTGTCCACTTCGTACTCCGATCTCTGTCTCGGGCGCGGCAGTACGACCGCGGAGGTGACGGGCGAGACCGTCCTTGACATCCGGCTGCCCGACAAGACCGACACGTTCGGATACACCTGCGACGCCGGCCCGGCCGACTTCGTCACAGGCGACCACAAACTCGGGCTCACAGGGGATTCCGGTGCGGAGAAGGTCGAACTGCCCTTCCCCGTATCACTGTACGGAGAGAGCTACACCTCGGGCTGGGTCTCCGCAGACGGGGCCATAACCTTCACCGAGCCCAGCACCGACGACGAGAACACCGCCATCCCGTCCAGCAGTGCCCCGAACACGGCCCTCTACCCGTTCTGGGACCAGTTGTTCTACCTCCCGCAGTTCGACGCCGCGGTCTACACCGGGGTCGTGGGCACAGCGCCGAACCGCTCCTACGTCGTCGAATGGCGCAACGTCATCCACATGTGGGGGCATGGCGAGCGGTTCTCCGTCACCGCCCTGATCGGGGAGGACGGCACGATCTCCTACCGCTACAAGGACACCGTCGGTGACTTCCTGGAAGCCGGTGCTCAAGCGACCATCGGCCTGGAGAACGCCGACGGGACCGATGCCTTCCAGTACTCACTGAACAAGCCGGTGCTCACGGACCGCTTCGGCATCACCTTCCGCACCACCAAGACCCGCGTTGACAGCGGCTCGATGCCGCGTGAGAAACCACGCGACACAGGGGCGCGCCACTGAAACCTGCGTGCCAGGCAAGCTGCGCATTCCGGCCCTGGCCGGGACCGGAATGCGCAGCTTGTCATGTCACCGTCGTGGGTCTCGTCGGCCGGTGCTTCGCCTGTCATACGGACAGGAGCTCCCTGGCCCCCTCGTCGTGGGGCAGGAGTCGGTCGAGGACGGCTGAGGCGAGCGCGGCATCTGGACGAGGGCGAGGTGTCTTGAGTGCCTGGCCTGCGGGGATATCGCTGTTCTCGCTGTGCTCTGACCGTGAAGGTTCACCGGGTTGCCGTCCGTGGTGCGGGCCTTGCGCGCGATTGGATGTATCGACATCCAACCTGGTGCAAGGAGGCGCGGTGGCAGATCCGGTCAAGGTCCGCAGACTGACGGACCAAGAAGGGCAGAAGCTTCAACAGATCGTGCGCCGGGGCAGCACCAGCACGGTGCGCTACCGGCGGGCGATGATGGTCCTGGCCTCGGCCTGAGGAAACCGGGCCCCCGTGATCGCCCAATTGGTCCAGGCCGATGAGGACACCGTCCGCGACGTGACGTGATCGGTACCCGCTTTGACCCAGCCGGTGTTGGCCGCCAGGTCGTAGATCCCATAGGGGATGGCCTCGCCCAGTCCCGTCCGGGATACGCATACGACGTCGACGAGCCCTGACCCCGAAAGCAACACCTTGATGATCGGCAAGCCCTAAGAGGTCATCTCATTTCGAAGAGCGACGTCTGTCGCGTTGGCGCTGGAGCGCTTCCTCGACGGCCTGCTCCATGAGGCGGATCTTCTCTGTTCGAGGGCTCCTCTTGATCAGGGCGCTCATCCGCTGGGCCTCTTCGGTGGTCGGCAGGAGACCCACCAGGAGTGCCGGTAGGAGCAGGCGCCGGGCAAGCATTTCGCTCTCGGAGGTGACCTGCGGCCGACGAACGACCGAGACATTGACCCGGATTGCGTGTTCGTTGCCCTGGGGGACACTTGGCCGGTCCGTCTCGATCGCGGCATAGCGGAAGCCGTGAGCCAGGTCGCAGGCGGAGCAGCCGACGGGGCCGCGGCTGAGCCGGTCACCGCATTCGGAGCAGACCAGTCTGTCGAGCGCGGCGTCGACCACCCGCCAGTCGTGACGGTCTGGTTCCGCCGCCACCATCTCGGCAAGCGTGACTTCCTGGTCGCCGCTGACGTCCCAATGGCGCAGAAAGGCAGACCACTCCTCTTCCACGATGCTGTCGACCAGTTCACGGCAAGAGGCACAGGCGGGCGCACCGCTGTACTCAAATCCGGTGCATTCCGCGCAGCGGCGTAAGCCGACCCCGACTGCGGGTCTCACCATGGCCCTCCTCCCGCCAGCGCGGCATGTACGACAACCGCCGGTCTCTTACCCACTGTCGTGGCGAGTTTCTCTCACCCTGACTTTCCGGAGAAGTGGTTTTACGGCTTTAGGCCGTGTATCGAAAGTGGATCTCGGGCTGTGAATGATCACGGTTCATGGGTCGGGGAGATCTCACGGACGAGCAGTGGGCGGTGTTGGAGCCGTTGTTGCCGAAGGGAGCGAGGGTGGGGCGGCCTCCTGTCTGGCCTCGGAGGCAGCTGATCGACGGCATACGATTCCAGGTCCGGACCGGTGTGCCGTGGCGGGACGGGCCCATCGAGTACGGGCCGTGGGGACGGATCTACGACCTGTTCCGCCGATGGCAGCGGAACGGCACCTGGCACCGGATCCTCACCCGCCTCCAGTCCCCGGCCGACGCGAAGGGTGCGATCACGTGGACCTGAGCATCGACTCCACGGGGTGCCGCGCCCATCAGCACGCGGCCGGGGCCCGCAAGCAGGACAACCTGCAGAAGGAACCGCCAGGCCACGTGTTCACCGAGCCTCGTGATCACGGGCTGGGACGCTCACGCGGCACGAGTGGCTGTGACCAGCACCATCGCAACGGCCCTCAGACGACGTCGAACTCGTTGCCCTCGGGGTCCCGCATGGCCGCGGCGTAGAGCCCCATGTCCGGCTCGTCCTTGATCCTCAGCACGGTGGCACCGGCCTCGACCAGCTGGTCCACCGCGGCCCTGATCCGCCGCGCGCGGACGTCCAGCGGGATGTCACGGCCGCCACCGACCTTCAGGTCGAAGTGCCACCGGTTCTTGGCGGTCTTCGGCTCCGGAACCTGCTGGAACCACACGCGCGGTCCGCGACCCGTCGGATCGACGATCGACTCCGGAAGGTCGCCGGCCCCGGTCGGCAACTCCTCCGCGGGCACCCCCATCGCCTCCCAGTAGGCGCGCCACGTTGCGTGCCCGTCCGGCGCGGGCTCAGGCACATAGCCCAGGGCCTGGGCCCAGAACGCCACCATTCTCTGCGGATCGGAGCAGTCGATCGTCAGCTGCACTGTCATCTCCATGCCCGGAGCTTCCCAGACAGGTCTGACAGACGATCCACTTTCGCAACACGCCCTAGGGCCGCGACCGGAAGTGTTTGCCCGGCCGGAGTGCCGACCGGTTCAGTCCCGCGCTGCCGCGTCCGTCAGCCGGAGGTGCGCCCTGCGCAGGTGTGTACGCATCCGGGCCGCCGCCGTCTCCTCGTCGCTCTCACTCACCGCTTCCAGGATCCGCTCGTGCTCCGTGCACGTTGCCTCCGCCCAGCCCTCGCGGAACGAGAGCCGGTACTGGTGCGTGTGCGCGTGAAGCCGTTCCAGGGTCGAGCGGAGGAATCCGTTACCGCTCAGGCGGGCGATGCGGTCGTGGAACACGGAGTCGTGGTGCATGTAGAGCAACAGCGTGGCACGGCTGCGGAATTCATCCGTCGCCTTGCGCATCTCGACCAGCAGCTCGGCGAGTTCACGCAGATCGTCCTCCGTCGCCCGCGTCGCGGCATGGGCGGCCGCGGTCGGCTCCAACAAGAGCCGCACCTCGAATAGTTCACCCAGACTCCGGGTGCTCAGCAGCGACGCCGCCGTGTATCCCGCGAGTGAGCGTTTGATCACCAGGCCCTCCGCCTCCAGGCGGGCAAGAGCTTCCCTGAGTGGCGTCGGAGAGATCTCCAGCTCCAGGGCCAGTGTGTTGATGTTGAGCTTCGTCCCCGGCTCGATCTCGTGGTCGACGAGACGCCGACGGATCGTGTCGTAGGCCGTGTCGGTGAGCGCCTGCCGCCGAGGCGTACCTGCCATGGTGCTGCTCCTGTGATCGGTCTCCAAGAGAGTAGTCCTTCTCGATCATATTTTTTCCAGGGCCTCAGCCGGGGAGGCACGAGGGCCCCCATCGTCGCACTCTCACCGTTGCCCAGTGCATACCGTCCACTGGAAAGTAGCCTCCAATGTGACCCAAGAAGCCCTTCTGAACTGGGCTTTCAGACACCCTCGGGGACACGGGCCAGCCTGACGTCGCATCTCGATCAGGTAAAGATCGGTACGAGTATTGACTGGGGGGCGATGCTGGCTAACCTTCTGGAAAGTATACGAAACAGTGTTTCTGGTAGCTCGATCGACGGCACACGGTGGCCGGAGTCCGGCCGCGACGCGCGAAGCATCAAGGAGGATGACATGAAGCGCACACCTGCTCTCGTGGCGGCGGTGAGCGGCCTGGTGAGCGTCTTGGCGATCACGGGCTGTTCCACCGGCCAGAGCGTGGCGGGCGGTGGCGGCTTGACGTTCATGACGTTCGAGACCCCGGCGCTGACCGCCACCTTCTGGGATGCCTCCATCGCGCAGGCGCAGAAGTCGGTCCCGGACAGCGAGGTGAAGAAGATTGTCTCGCCTGACGCCGACCGGAACGCCTATGCCAAGCAACTCCAGGCGTCGGGCCAGTTCCCCGACATCCTGTCCTCGATCAATCCGAAGGACTTCACCGAGGCCGGGCTGCTCAAGGCGTACGACCAGAAGTGGCTCGACGAGCACTTCACCGACCCCAACGGGAACGCGATCGGCGGCAAGACGTATATCCCGCCGACCAACTCGCAGATCATCCCCATGGTCTTCTACAACAAGAAGATCTTCGCTGAGCACAAACTCGACGTCCCGACCACGTGGGACGAGTTCATGAATGTCGTCACCACCCTCAAAAAGGCCGGCCTCACCCCGGTCGAGATGGCCGGCAGCGAGCCATGGTCCGCCGCGATCCCGCTGTCCGGTCTCATCACCGCCGACGTGCTGGGCGCCGACCCCGAGTGGATCCAGAAGCGCTACAAGGGCGAGGTCAAGTTCACCGACCCCGAGGTGGTCGCCGCCGCGGGCAAGTATCGCGAGCTCATCGACGCCGGCGCCTTCGACAAGGGCGCGCTGAGCGTGAGTTACGCGGACGCCAACAAGAAGTTCCTGGCCGGCGAGAGCGCCATGTATCCGATGGGCAGCTGGCTGATCGGCCAGATCCCAGCGGAATCGGCGAACGATTTCGGTACGTTCCTGCTGCCGAGCGAGACGGGCAAGCCGGTCGTCCCCTTCAACACGGGCGGTACGACATCGGTCAACGCCAAGTCGAAGAACGTCGCGGACGCGACCACGTTCGCGCAGACGTGGTCACTGTCCAAGCCGAATCTCAAAACGCTCATCGAGACGGACGGCGCGTTCCCGATGCTCAAGGGCGTCACCCTTGACGACTTCGGCGCGAAGGTCACGCCGATCTACACCGAGGGCTACAAGCTCGTGACCGACCAGAACAGCAAGGTCAGCGCCTTCGGCTGGGTCAACAACGACGACGCGCTGCCGCCGGGCGTGGTCGACCAGTTCAACTCCCTGTCACAGAAACTCTTCACCAGCTCCGACACCAAGGGGCTGCTCGCCACGTTCGACGCCGACTGGGACAAGGCCGCCAAGTAGGCGGAGCCCGCCGGTGAAGCGGGCGGGCCGAGGTCCGGACGGATTCTGACATCGTTGTCAGGCTTATATGTCCAGATCACGTACGTGGACATCCGGCCGCGGCCCGCCGCTTCACCCCTCAACTCGAAGGATCAAGCTGTGCACAGTCGATCTCCACGAGCGGGCCGCGGCTTCGGGCTGGCTCCCGCTGCGTTGATCGCGGCCGTCCTGTACGGGGTGTTCCTGCTCTACCCACTGGTCCAGAGCCTCTGGCTCAGCTTCACGGACAAGAGTCCACTCCAGAGCGGCAGCGACTTCGTCGGCCTGTCCAACTACCGCGAGCTGTTCGGGGACGACCGGCTCGTGTCCAGCCTGCTGTTCACGACGGTCGTGGTCGTGGCGGTCACCGTCATCGCCAATGTGGTCGGTCTGCTGCTGGCGATGCTGCTCAACCGCTCCACCGCCAACTACCGCGTGATGCGCACCCTCATCTTTGTCCCGCAGGTCCTGTCCGGCGTGATCGTCGGCTTCATCTGGAAGTCGATCCTCACCCAGAACGGCTTGCTCAACACCGTGCTGGCGCAGATCGGCCTGATCGACGAACCGGTCTCCTGGCTCGGCGACCCCGGTCTCGCCACATTCTCGGTGATCGTGGTCGTCAGCTGGATCACGATCGCCTTTGCCACCGTTGTCTACACGGCCTCGCTCCAGTCCGTGCCGCGTGAGCTGTACGAGGCGGCCCGGATGGACGGCGCCAGTTCACTCGGCCGCTTTCGCCATGTGACCCTGCCGATGATCGCACCCGGCACGACGATCAGTGTCACCCTTTGTCTGATCACCACGCTCAAGCTGTACGACGTGATCGCCGCCCTCACCGGTGGCGGCCCCGCGGACTCGACCAAGTCGACCGCCTTCTATCTGATTTCCGTGGCCTTCACCGACAACCGGTTCGGCTACGCCTCGTCCATCGCCATGTTCCTCCTGGTCCTGACCGCCGTCGTCTCATACGGCGTCACCGCCCTGCTGCGCCGAAGGGAGACAAACCTGTGAGCGCTCCCGTCGCACCGCGCGAAGTATCCGGGCCGCGGAAGATCAACGCACCTCACGCGCCCCGGAGGCCGGACCCGTCACGGAGTCAGGGCCCACAGCGGCTGTACTTCCGCGAGAAGTCCCGTCTCCTGGGCGCCTGGCTGATCACGCTGGCGTTCATCCTGCCCGTGTACGTGGCGTTCGTCAGCGCCTTCAAGACCCAGGACCAGATCCTGGCGAACCCGGCGGCCCCGCCCGTACCGTTCACCTTCGACAACATCGTCAACGCACTGCGGAGGCCGGACAATCTCGTCCAGGCGGGACTGCTCAACTCGGTGTTCGTGACGGTCGCGACCCTCGTCATCCTCGTGCCGCTCAGCTCGATGCTCGCCTTCTACATCTCCGAACGCACCCCGCGCGTCCGCAACACCATGCTCGCGATCTTCGCACTCGGCCTGATGGTGCCCCCGCAGGTCGTACTGCTCCCGATCGTGACACTGCTGCGCGAGATCGGCCTCGCCAACTCGTACACCGGCCTCATCCTGTCCAACGTGGGTGGCGGCTATATGTCGTTCGCGGTCTTCGTGTACGTCGGCTTCCTGCGCACCATCCCGCGCGAGGTCATCGAGGCCGCCCGGGTGGACGGCGCCGGGGACCTGCGACTGTGGTGGCGGATCGTCTTCCCCGTGGTGCGCCCGGCCACCGCCACCGTGGCCATCTTCCTCGGACTCTGGGTCTGGAACGACTTCCTCAACCCGCAGTTCATCCTCGGCCCGCTCCAGGGCCAGACGATCACCACCGGCATCTATGTCTCGCTGGGTGCCTACTCCACCGACTACAGCCAACTGTTCGGAATCATGTTCCTCGCCGCGATCATCCCCGTCGTCGGATACCTCGTCAGTCAGCGCGAGTTCATCCATGGACTCATGTCGGGAGCCTCCAAGTGACCCAGCACATCGGCGGAGTTCCCGCCCTCGACACACTCGCCGGTGAATGGCTGGAGCGATCCGCGCTGAACCACCTGCCCTCGCTGCGCAACCAGTGGGGCCAGGGGCACGTCAACGGCGACCTGACGTCGCTGTCCTGGCTCGCGTTCGCCCCGTACAGCGGCGGATACCACACCGGCGCGCTGCGGATCGACAGCCGTGTGCCGGCCGCCGAGCGGCTGCGCTGGTCCCCCTGGGGCGTGGAACGCGCGGCCACCGCGAGCGGTCTGGGGATCACCACCGACGTACGCATGGGGTACGAGCGCAGCCGTCTGATGTGGCGCCTGACGCTCCGCAACGATACGTCGGAGCAGGCCACGGCCGTGGTGGAACAGGAACTGCTCGCCATGTTCGCCCACTCCGACGTCGACTGGGGCTGGCTGTACGGCAGTCCGTGGAACGCCGGACACCACCACGACTACTTCACCACCGAGCGCATCCGCGACGAGGCCACGGCCGACAGCCCGCGCCAGGTGCAGTTCCTGCCCGTCGGCGAGCGCTGGATCCGGCTCGGCAGCCCCCGTATCCCGGGGATCCAGCGCGACGAGGACAACGCGCCGATGCTGCTGGAGTCGGAGCTGCCCGACCACTCGACGAAGGACGCGGAGCGGGTACGCGCGCCGGGCGCGGCTTGCCGCGTCAAGTCGGTCCACGTACGCCCGGCGGGCGACAGAGCGCTCATGCCGCTCGGCGACGGGGCGGAGTACAAGGTCGAAGCCCGCACGGATCTGCGTATCGGAACGGTGGAGCTGCGCGGCGGGGATGTCCTCGCCTGCGACATACGGGTCGATGAGCCGGACGTCACCGGCGTCGTTCTCACCCACGGCAACCACCCCGACTCCCTCCAGATAGCCCTGGACGAGGGGCGCTTGACGCTGCGGATCGCGGGCGAGCTGTTGGTCTCTCCGGAGCCCCTGTCCATTGAAGGCTGGCACACCGTCAGCATCCTTGTCAGCGACGGTGGTTGTGAGCTGAGACTGAACGGCGCACCCGTACTGACAACATCACTCTGGTGGGAGGGGCAGCGCTGGACGGCCACGACCGACGGCGCCACCGTCTCCGTCACCGACACTCGATCAGCCGCACGCTGCGTCTACGCTTTCGCGACGGCTCCCGACACCGTCGAGGCTGCCGGTGCGCGTGCGGTCGCACGCTGGAATGTCACGCTGGAGCCGGGCGCCGCGACCACGCTCGGCATCGTCCTGGAGATCGGCGCGTCGGCGGAACGGGTCGCGCAGGACGCCTCGGCCGTGGCTGCCTCCTTCGCCACCGAATTCGAGGCGGTGGCCGAGCGGTGGCGTACGACATGGGACAGCGCCTTCGAGCCCGGGAACACGGAGTTCTCCGGCCATCTGCCCACACTGCGCACCGAGGATTCCGACCTCTCCCGCACGTACTATCTCGGCGCGCTGCTGGCGATCTATCTGCGCAACACCACCGTCAGCCCGATCGGCCCGGTGTTCCTGACCGGCGGGCCGCGTCTCGGCGCCACCACGACCTTCTTCTGGGACCAGTCGGAGTGGGCCAGGACGGCTAGCCTGCTGGAACCGGCCGGGCTGCGCGCCTGGATCATGGCCGCGCTCGCGCAGCCGTACGACCACTGCCACTCCTTCGACACCCGCAATCTGCTGCCCGTCGGCAACCACTACGCGGCCAACGACCACTCCCTCTTCCGCACGGTGAAGGCGTACGTCGGCGTGACCGGCGACCTCACGCTGCTGGACGAGAAGCCCGGCGGCCGTAGCGTGCTCGACCACCTGCGGGCGATGGCCTACCGGCCGCGCGGGCTGCGGGCGGCATTCGGCGACGGAGTGCTCGTCGACTTCGGGCGCGACGCATGGGAGTTGCTGGAGTGTGTCCCCAACTACCGGGATGGCGTTGTGTCATTGAACGCCGGGTACGTCGGTATGCTGCGCTCCCTCGCCGCGTTGCTGCGCGCGCTGGGCGATGACGGCGACGCCGAGGCGGCGGCGGCGACGGCGGAGGCGGACGAGCTGGCCGCGGCCGTACTCGGCCAGTACGCGGGCGACGGCCGGTGGCTGATCGCCCACCCCGAGGGCGACGAAGTCATCGGCCACTGCCTGGACTTCGAGCTCGTCGCCGCCGACATGCCGCAGGACCTGTCACCGGAGCGGGGCGACGCGATGGTCCGCTTCGTCAGCGAGCACCTCATCGACGGGGACTGGATGCGCGCGCTCGACCCCGGCGACCCGATCGCGCCGCTCTCCGACCGGCCCGACCACGGTGCGGCGGGCGCGTTCGCCGCATGGCCGGGGGCCACGGCTTTCGGCATGTGCCGGCTCGGCCACCCCGACATCGCGGCGGACGTGCTGCGCCGCGCGCACCGCGCCACGTCCGGCGGGCTGTGGGGGCAGGCGATGGAGGTCACCGACGACGGTACGTACCGCGTCGCGGGCCGTGGGGTCGCCAACCGTGACAGCAACGCGGCCGTCGCGGTGACGGAGGCCGTGATCGCCGGGCTGTTCGGCATCGAGGCCGGGATCGAGAGCCTGACCGAGGACATCGGGACGGTACGGAGCCCGTACGGCGAGCTCGACCACGTACGCGCGATCGGTTTCGGCCTCCCGAGGCCGGTCCGCTGACGACGCCGTCGGCCGACGGCGCCCACCCCCGGACGCTCCCCACGCACAGACACACCACCCGCACACACACCACCCGCACCTGTACGACCTCACCTCTCGCACCACCCCGCTCAAAGGAGAGTAAAGATGGGGCAGGAGAGAACAACGCGGTCACGCTTCCGCGGTACTGACCGTATACGGCGCCACTCAGGGCTGCCGGCGCTCGCCGTGGCGACAGCCCTCGTCGTCGCCGGCAGCGTGCTCGCCGGAACAGCGGGCGCCGCGCCCGTCCGGGCTGCGGCGGGCGCACCGTCCCCGACCGAGCAGTGGAACATCCTGCGGCCGAAGCTGGAGGGCATCAAGGGCACCTGGACGAACCAGAGTTACACCGGCTCGGTATCCCGCACGACGCCGGACACCGCCCTCCTCGGGAACGGCGACGTCGGAGTGACCTCCGGCGGCAGCACGGGCGTGAAGTCGTTCTACGTCTCCAAGGGCGACTTCTGGGCGGGGAACCCGACGACGAGGACCGCGCCCATCGGAGGTGTCACCCTCCAGAGCACCACCGCGCCGGGCAACGCCAACCTCGCGCTCGGCGCCACGGCGTCCGCCAGCAGCACGACCGACTCCTTCGCCGCGTCCCGCGCGGTCAACGGTCAGTGGGGCAGCGGTTACGAAGGCTGGGTCTCGGCGATCGGCAAGCCGCAGTGGATCGCTCTCGACCTGGGCTCCGTCAAGACGATCGCGCGCTTCGTGGTGCGCAACGACAACGCGGCGCGCCCCGGGAACGAGGCGTTCAACACGAAGAACCTGACGTTCCAGACCAGCGCGGACGGCACCACCTGGAACACCGTGAACACGGTCACGAACAACACCGCCGACGTCATCGACCGGACCGTCACCGCCGTACAGACACGCTACGTCCGGCTGCACATCACCGAGCCGACACAGAACACCACACCCGACTCGACCAACAACCCGCGCGCCCGTATCGGACAGATCGAGCTCTACGCGAGCGCGGACGGTACGACACCGCCCGCGCAGCCGTTCCGCGAGGAACAGCACATCGTCGACGGCTCGATCACCACGTCCGTGTCGATGGGCAACACCCCGCTGTCGATGAAGACATGGCTGGCCGCCGATAAGAACATCATGGTCACGTCGGTCACCTCGACCGGCTCCCAGCCGGTGCAGCTCCAGGCGTCGACGTTCGCCGGTGCCATGGGGAGCCCCAACTCCCAGTACAGCAATTCGTCCGGCGTCAACGGCCAGGTGATGTGGGCCGAGCGCGCCACACCGTCCGGGCCGAACTGGGTGTCCCGCGCGGCCCTGGCCTCCACGGTGCTCGGAGCCACCGCCGTACAGCCGCCCACCTCGTCCGGCCCCACGGCGAAGACGGTCTTCACCATTCCCGCGGGGGGCACCGTCAGGCTGGTGACAGCGGTCGCCGGTGGCGGCCAGAATCCCACGGCCCCGCGCAATGACGCGGTGGCGCAGGTGAGGGCGGAGAACGCCGGTTCCATCGGCACGCTCGACACCCAGCGGGTCGCCTGGTGGAAAGACTTCTGGCTGCGGTCGGCCGTCAGCCTGAACGACGCCGCGCTGGAGAGGTACTACTACCCCGCCCAGTACTTCATCGGCGCCTCCAGCCGCGCGGGCAAGACCGTTCCCGGCATCTTCGGGATCTGGACCACCACGGACGACCCGATGTGGGACGGCGACCTCCACCTCAACTACAACGCGCAGGCGCCCTTCTACGGGGTCTACTCCAGCAACCGCCCCGACCTCGCGCTGCCGTTCCACGAGGCGATCCTCTCCTACGTGCCGGAGGCACAGCGCCGGGCCAAACAGGACCTGCGACGGGTGAATCAGGACTACGTCACCTCGCGCTTCCCGAGCGGCGGTGTGCCGTCGGGTGTCCTGTTCCCGGTGGGCATCAGCCCGTTCGGATCGGCGAGCGGCTCGACCACGGACGACCAGTACCACCAGCAGGTCTCCAACTCCCTCTTCTCGGCGACGCAGTTCGTGGCGTACTACGAGTACACACAGGACGAGAACTTCCTGCGCACCAAGGGATATCCGTTCCTGAGCCAGGTCGCGCAGTTCTTCGAGCACTGGCTGGAGCGGGACGCGGCCGGCACGTACTCGCTCTGGGGAGGTCCGCACGAAGGCACCTGGGGCAACAACTCCTCGCCCGACCTCGGCATGCTCAAGCAGGTGCTCGCCGCCGCCGTTTCCGGCAGCCAGAAGCTGAACGTCGACGCCGACCGCCGAGTGGTCTGGCAGAACATCCTCGACAACCTGCCGGCCCAGCCGACAACCACGCTCAACGGCAAGACGGTCTACTCACTGGCAAGCAGCATGCAGGGCGCGGACACCCGGCTGATCCGGCCGGGTGACAACACCATCAACCTCGAATTCATCCAGCCCGCCGACCAGTTGGGCGTCAACTCCGACGCCGGCCGGCTCCAGATCGCGCGCGACACCGTCACCGCGATGAACTCGTGGGGCCAGGAGAACAGCTTCCCGAAGATCTTCAACCAGGCCGCGCGGGTGGGCTATCCGGCGGATCAGCTCATCAACACGTTCAAGTCGGTGATCTCGACGCGTACGGCGCCGAACCTGCGGATCACCGACCCGAACCACGGTATCGAGAAGTCTGGCGCGACCGAGGCGATCAACAGCATGCTGGTGCAGAGCGACCAATCCATCATCTCGCTCTTCCCCGCCTGGCCCGCGGCCAAGGACGCGAGCTTCTACCAGCTGCGCCAGAAGGGCGCGTTCGTGGTCTCCAGCTCGAAGGTGGCGGGCAAGGTCTCGTACGTGGACGTCCGCAGCGAGGCGGGCGGCACGCTGCGGGTGAAGAACCCGTGGTCGACGGCCTTCACGGTGACCGACGCGGCCGGCAACGCGGTGCCGTACACCACTCCGGGGGGTGTGATCACCATCCAGACGACGGCCAACCAGACGTACCACATCAACCCGGCCTGAGAGCCGGACGCCGGCACACGGCTCCGGCACACGGCTCCGGCACACGGCAGGGCGGGCTTCATCATCTCGGAAGCCCGCCGACTGCCGTATGAATCAAGCCCGGTGTACCAGCAGGTCGTCCAGTTCAGCTGCGAAGACGGACCCCACACACAACCTGACGGTTCCTTGACGGCCTGCCACGCGGGCCGGAGTGGGCCGACCCGCTCCGAGCCGGAGGGGCGCACTCCGCCCTCCGGACGCTTCACCTCCGGCGGCACTCCCTCGGGCGCGGACGCTCAGGCGTGGTCGGTCCGAGGGGCGCTCTCTCTCTGGGCTTCGACTTCGTGGAGCCGGGCGGTGAGGGAGTCGTGCACCGCCGCGTAGGCATCACTGCCCAGCAGGAGTCTGCGGGGTGGCTGTTCCGCCTCGGCTGCGGCGATGACCGCGGTGGCCAGCCTGGCCGGATCCCCGACGGGTTCGGCGAAGTTGCCCAGCAGCCGCTCGCGCAGTCCGGCGTAGACCGGCAGCGCGGGCGCGGCGTCCACGCTGCGGTTGTTGGCGTCGGTGCGGAACCCGCCCGGCTCGACCAGAGTGGTGGCGATGCCCAGCCCGGCGACTTCCTGGGCCAGTGCCTCGTAGAACCCTTCCATGGCCCATTTGGTCGCGTTGTAAATGCTGACGAAAGGGAAGGCGGCCTGTCCTCCGACGCTGGAGAACTGGATCAGATGGCCGCCGCCCTGGCTGCGCAAGTGGGGAAGCGCCGCGCGCGCCAGCGTCATCGAACCGAGGACGTTGGTGTCGAGCTGGCGCTCGACCTGGGCGTCGGTGGGTTCCTCGGCGGCGCCGACCAGCGAGTACCCCGCGTTGGACACGACGACATCGATCCGCCCGAGCGCCGCGAAGGCGTCGTCTACGGCCTGCCGTACCTGAGCGGGCCTGCTGACATCGAGTGCGACGCGCCACAGGAGGCCGTCGTATCGGGCGGCGAGGTCGTCGATCGCGGCGGGACGGCGCAGCGTGGCGGCGACGCGGTCCCCGCGGGCGAGCAGTTCCTCGGTGAGGGCACGGCCGAAACCGGTCGAGGTCCCCGTGATGAACCAGGTTTTGGACGCCATCGGGCGGCTCCTGTCTTGTCCAGGGTCGGGTGGCCAGGCCAACGGTGATGCGGCCAGATAACACACAGCTCGTGCGTTATAGATGCTACGACGGGCCTCGTCGACACGCAACGCACGCCATGTGCGTTGTCCGGCGGTGATCACCTGCGGGCGAGATCCCGCAGACCGGTGGTGATTGCCGCACGGTCGCGACTCGTTTCGCGTGTCCGCCGTGAATGCGGCCGGTAGCCGCCGCCCGCACGTGAGGTCCGGGTCCCGTGAACCTCGTCTTCGTCGGCGGGAGGCGCCTGGCTTACGGCCTCCCCGCCCCGGACACCGTTGCCTGGACCAGGAGGCCGACGCAGGTCGCGGTCAGCAGGCGCGTCAGCGTGGCGGCGAAGTCGAGGGCCCAGGTGGGCGCGATGGTCCGGTCCTCGGCGTAGGCGCGCGCCAGCGCCTCGGGCGGGTGGGCAACCTGCCAGAGGGTGGCCGCGACGGCGTTGGCGGACGTCACGACGTCGAGCGCGTCGCGGCGACCGAGGCCCGGCAGCGCGTCCCCGACCGCCTCGGCCATGGACATGACGGCGGCGCGGCTGACCCGCTTGAACGAGACGACACGCTCGACGTCGACGTCGTGTTCGAGATGCAGGGGAACGTTGGCGAGCAGATCACAGAAGAGCGGATCATCGGCCAGCGTGGTCGCCAGCACTTCGGCCACCGTCGCGGGGGTCGTCGGCGCACGGTCCCGCAGCGCATCGCACACAGCGTCCGACCAGCGCGTCCAGCCCTCCGCGGCCAGGTGGAGAAGAACATCCTTGTGCGAACTGAAGTAGCGCCGCACGGCGGAGTGGTGCACTCCCGCACGCTCGGCCACGGCAGTCAGCGTCACCGACGCGACGCCGGTCTCCAGCGCCAGGGACCGCGCGGCCTCAATCAGCGCGGTCGCCCTCTGACGCTTGTTCTCGGCGGAGCGCGCACGCTGAAATGAGGGGTTCACACCCCTACGTTAGCGCACGTGACGTGCGTTGCATTGTGCGCCCTGTCCCCACAGCCTGGTTAGCGCACAGGCTATGCGTTACATATGCGTTACATAGAGGTCGACTCGGGAACTCATGCGGTGGCGTCCCGTTGAGCGGTGGGGAGGGATTCGGCGACGGCGATCTCCATCAACAGAGCCTGGTTCGGGGCGAGCGTCGGCATGGGCAGGCCCGCCCTGGTCAGTACGGTGCCGGGCAACGGAACCCAGCCGTCGAGCGCCGCCGTGTACCAGGCCGGTCCGCTGCCCTGGTGCAGCAGGGGCAGGCCGGCCTCGCTGCGGATTCGGACGCGGTAGGGCCGGCCCGGGTCGAGGCCGGGCAGGCAGACCCGGCCCGACTGGCCGGCGGCCGAGGTCTCCAGGCGGGCCCAGCAGTAGAGGGCCGAGCCGGCGTCGCGTGCGACGACACCGTGCAGGAGGGTCGTCTCGTCGTCGAGGTCCGCTCTGACCACCCGGCCGCTGTGCAGCAGGGGCCGCAGTTCTTTGTAGAGCGCCGCCCAGTGGGTCAGGGCGGCCAGTTCATCGGGGGTCCTGGCGGTGAGGTCGTCCTCGATGCCCGCGTGGCCGAACAGCGCGGTGATCTGCCGGAACGAGGCGTCCGTGATCCGCCCTGTGGTGTGACTGCGGGGAGCGCCGACATGCGAGCCGATCAGTTCGGGCGGTAGCAGCTGGGCGGTCCACCGCTGGATGCTCTGGCGTTCCACCGGGTCGTTGCAGTCCGAGGCCCAGACTCGGTCGGTGCGTGCGAGGATGCCGAGGTCGACGCGGCCGCCGCCGCTGGAGCAGGACTCGATCTCCAGCGCGGGGTGGCGGGACTTGAGGACGTCGATGAGGCGGTAGAGGGCGTTGGTCTGGGCGTGTACGCCGGGCCGGTCGGCGCCGTACGCGGCGCGGTGGACCGCTTCGTGCAGGTCCCGGTTGTGGTCCCACTTGAGGTAGTCGATGGCGTACTCGGTGACGAGCGCGTCCAACGACTCCAGGAGGTAGGCGAACGCCTCCTCGTGGGCAAGGTTGACGACGTATTGATGACGGGCGCTCGGGCCGAGGCCCGCGGACGGGCCGAGGATCCACTCGGGGTGCTCACGTGCCATCCGTGAATCGAGGTTCACCATCTCCGGCTCGACCCAGAGCCCGAACTGCATGCCGTGGCTGTGCACCCGGTCGGCCAGTGGGCCGAGTCCTTCGGGCCAGACTGTGCGGTCCACAGTCCAGTCGCCGAGTCCCGCGGTGTCGTCGCGGCGGCCGAGGAACCAGCCGTCGTCGAGGACGAGGCGCTCCACCCCTGACGCGGCGGCCAGGTCGGCCAGGTCCAGCAGCCGGTCCTGGTGGTGGTCGAAATAGACGGCCTCCCAGGTGTTGAGCGTCAATGGGCGTACTGCCCGCGGGTGTTGGGGGCGGGATCGAAGCATGTCGTGGAAGCGGTCCGCCAGTCCGTCCAAACCCTGGTCCGACCAGGCGAAGAGGCATTCGGGTGATGTGTAGGTATCCCCAGGTGCGAGCCGGATCTCGCCGGGTGCGAGCAGTTCGCCGCCGCCCAGTACCCCGGAGTGTGCGCCGGCGCCCTCGGGCAGCCGCTCGGCCAGCCAGCGTTGGTTGCCGCTCCACGCCACGTGGAGGGCCCAGACCTCGCCCTTACGGAATCCGAAGCCGGGCACGCCGACGGTCAACAGATGCGGGGCATCCTGGCCGGTGCGTCCCCTGCGCACCTCGCGGACGTGACTGCCGTGGCCGAGCCGGCCGCGCTGTGGGGAACGTTCGCGGCACCACTTGCCGGTGAAGTCGAGGATCTCCTGTGCCCGGCCGGGCAGCGGGAGCATCGTGGTGGAGCCGGTGAGATCGTACGGGGCTGCCTCGTGCGGTCCCGGCCGCGGGCCGTCCTCCGCCGCGGCGGGGCGGGTAATGCGGGTGCGGACGCTCAGGATCCCGGATGCGTCGAGGCGGTAGGTGAGGGCGAGATCCAGGCCGGAGCCCTCGTCTCGCAGAGAGACGGTCAGTTCGCCGGGACGCTCGTCGGTGCCGGTGAGACGAACCCGCGGGGTGGTGGCGGTACCGCTGCGGTGGCCTTGGTGGGCGGGGGTGCCGGACCAGCCGTCGGCCTCGGTGGGCCAGACGGTGAACTGCCGTGGCGCGTCGATGGCGTTGTTGAGCACGGCGGCCCCTGCCGTCAGGCTCAGTGCGGTCAGGTCGTCGCCGGTCAGCTCGCCGAGATCCTCGCCCCAGTGCAGGATCCGGGGCAGCGGATCACAGAGCTCGACGACGAAGCTCACTCCGGCCGCGCGCAGGTGAACGGTCCGGGTGGTGGTGCGGGTCATGCCATGTCCTCTCAAACCAGTTGGTGAGGGCCGGAAGTCCGGCCGCGTCGGGGCAGGCCGTGCCCCTACTTCTCGCCCGCCAGCAGGCTCTTACTGCGGTTCGCCATCTCCTTGAAGGCTTCCTCGCCGCGGCTGTGGGCGAAGTACGACTGGAAGAGCGGCTCGACGGTGGCCTGGATCGCGGTGCCGTTCGCGTAGGCGGGGTTGGCGAACAGTTCGCCGTTCTTCTGCTGGTCGATGAAGACGGACAGGTCGACACCCTTGGCGGCCATGGATTGCGCCGAGGCGTCCATCGAGGCGGGGATGGAGGGGAAGAAGCTGCCCGAGCCGGACGCTTTGGTCTGGCAAGCGGCGGATCCCATGTAGGAGACCCACTTCCAAGTGAGGTCGGGACGCGGGGTGCCGGACCATATGTTGTTGCCGTTGGAGCTGGAGATGGTGCCGCGGGTCGTGCCGTCGGGTCCGGTCACGGTTGGCGCGATTCCGGTCTTGAGCTTGGGCACCTGGGCGTACTGGGCGGCCGACCAGGAGCCGTCCGGCATGATCGCCACCTTGCCCGAGCCGATCAGCTCGGGGCCGCTGGGGGTGTTGCCCGCGGAGGCGAACTCACCGTCTCGCGGGGCGAATCCGCGATCGCTGAGTGAGCGGATGTATTGCGTGGTCTTGACGAACTGCGGGTCGTTGTACGTGAACTCGGTGGGCCAGGCGGGCTTGTTGGCGACATGTTTGCCCAGTGAGGCGTAGAACGGGGCCCAGGTGGTCTGGCCGGTGAAGTCCTTCGTCCCGAGTGGGCCGATGCCGAACGTGGCGACGTGCTTCTTGTCGAAGCCCGGCTCGTCGCCGCGTACCCCAGCGCGGTCGACGGTGAGGTGGGCGACCACCTTGTCGAAGTCTCCGCCGTCGTCGGGGTTCCAGTTGAGATTTTCGATGTCGGAGGCGGTGTAGCCCGCCTTCTTCACCGTGTCCTGGTTGTAGTAGAGGGCGGCCGAGGACCAGTCCAGCGGCAGGCCGTACTGCTTGCCGTCGGTGTACCTCCAGGTAGTGGTGCCGGTGGAGAACCGGTCGAGGTCGTAGCCGGTCTTCCTCATGAAGTCGTCCAGCGGCATCAGCTGGTCCAGTGAGGCGTACTGCTGGAAGAACTGGGGGCTGTTCTGGAAGGCGTCGGGCGCGGTGCCGGCCACGAAGTTCGCGAGCAGCTTGGTGAAGTAGTCCGCTACGTTGTACTGGGAGATCGTGACGTTCACGCCCGGGTTGGCCTTCTCGAAGTCGCTCGCACACACTTGGTACGCGGCGGCCTGCTTGTCGTCCCAGGTCCACCAGTTGATCTGGTTCGGCGCGGACCCCGTGTCCGCCCCGCAGGCACTGAGCAGCCCGGTCAGGGCCGAGGCGAGTACCCCCGCGGTGAGCTTGCGTCGAGCGGTCCGCATGGTCATCATTCCTCGTTTCCTGGGGCCAGTACGTCGTGGAAGACGGCCAGTGCGTCAGCGAGGTCCTCCGAACCTCCGGCTTCGTGCCCGTTGAACTCCCATGTCGTGATCCGCTTGGGTCCGCGATAGGCGTGATAGGCGCCGAACGCGGTGGACGGCGGGCAGATGTCGTCCGCGAGCCCGGTCGAGAAGTGTGCGGCGGCGAGGGCGCGGCGGGCGAAACCCACACCGTCGAAGTAGGCGAGCGTGCCGAAGACCGCGTCGGTACGGTGTCGCCTGGCGGCCAGATAGCCGGTCAGCTCCGCGTACGGGGCGGTCGCTGTGATGCGTACGGCGCGGCGTACGTCGCACAGGAACGGCGCCTGGAAGTATCCGGCGGCCAGGTCGGGCACCAGTCCGGCGGCGGCCAGTGCGATCCCGCCACCCTGGCTGTTGCCCGCCACGGCGACCCGCGGCGGGTCGACGAAGTCGAGGGAGCGCACGGCCTCGACGGCACGGACCGCGTCGGTGAAGACCCGCCGGTAGTAGTAGGTCTCCTTGTCCTCGATGCCGCGGGTGAGGAAACCGGGGTGGGACGGGCCGCTGCCGACCGGGTCGCCGGTGGCGCCACCCGCGTGGGCGCCGCCCTGGCCGCGGGCGTCCATCACCAGGTGCGCGTATCCGGCGCACGCCCACACCAGGTCGTCGTACGGGTTGCCGCGCCCGCTGCCGTAACCGTGGAACTGGACCACAGCCGGGAGTCGGCCGCGGCGGGCCCGCGGCAGGCGCAGCCAGGCGTGTACGGGATGGCCGTCGTACCCGGCGAACGTCAGGTCGTACACCTCGACCGCGCGCAGCTCGGTGACGACCGGGGTACGTGAGACGGCAAGGTCGTGGCCGCGGGCCTGGGTCAGGGTCGCGGTCCAGAAGGTGTCGAAGTCGTCGGGTTCCTGATAGGCGCTGCGGTAGTCCTGGAGGGCCGGGAGGTCGAGGTCGCTCAGCACAGCGGCCTCAGCTCGGCGTCGAAGGTGCGTGAGCCGCCCACGGGCAGATGGGTGAGCGTCTCGTGCTCACCGCACCGGATGCGGATGTCGTCCTCGGCGGTCCCCGCTGTGCGCCGAACACTGACGGAGGTGAGCTGCCCGCCGTGCCAGCGCAGGTCGGCCTCCAGGCCGCCGCGGCAGCGCACTGCGCGTACTTCACCCTCCTGCCAGGCGGTGGGCAGGGCGGGGAGCAGGCGCAGCACATCGCCTTGACTCTGTACGAGGAGTTCGGCGAGTGCGGCGGTGAAGCCGTAGTTACCGTCGATCTGGAACGGCGGGTGGGTGGAGAACAGGTTCGGAAGGAGCCCGCCCCACTGCGAGCCGTCGACGGGTGCGTGCTCCGACGCGTCGTACGAGAGAGGCTGAACGGCTTCCAGGAACAGGTCCCTCGCGGTGTCGCCGTCACCGAGCCTGGCCCGCAGCGCGATCTTCCACGCCCAGGACCACCCCATGGCGCCCGGCCCTCGCCGGTCGAGCAGCCGGGCAGCCGCCGCGGCGAGCTCCGGGGTGGTGGCGGGGTCGATCTGCCCGAGTGGGAAGACAGTGACCATCTGCGCCATGTGGCGGTGGAGCGGATCGACTTCGGTGAGGTCCTCGGCCCACTCCTGGAGCCAGCCGCCCCCGGCGACCGCGGGCGTACGGAGCCGGGGCAGCGCGGCCTGGATCTCGGCGCACAGCGGGTCGTCGATCCCCAGTGTGTCCGCGGCGGCCAGGGTGTTCTCGAAGAGGGCCCGGATGAGTGCCATGTCCATGGTCGCGGAGTAGGTCAGGGACTCCTCGGTGCCCGCTGCCGAGAAGAACAGATTCTCCGGCGAGGTGGTGGGGACGGTGTCCAGACAGCCGTCCTCGCCCTCGACCAGCCAGTCCAGGCAGAAAGCCGCCTGACCGCTCAGCAGGGGCCAGCCGCGCTCGCGGAGGAAGGTGGCGTCCCGGGTGAAGTCGTAATGATCCCAGATGTGTTGGGTGAGCCAGGTGCCGCCCATCATCCAGATCGCCCAGGACGGGTTGCCGTGCCCCATGCCGACGGGCAGGGCCCAGCCCCACATGTCGCTGTTGTGGTGGGCGACCCAGCCGCGGGCTCCGTAGAGCTCGCGGGCGACCGGGGTGCCGTGCTCGGCGATCCGGTCGAGGAGGTCGAAGAGCGGGAGATGGCACTCGCTGAGACCCGCCACCTCGGCGGGCCAGTAGTTCATCTCCGTATTGATGTTGAGGGTGTAGTTCGAGGACCAGGCCGGGTGCAGTTCGGCGTTCCAGATGCCCTGGAGGTTGGCGGGCGGGCCGGCCCCGGGGCGGGACGCGGAGGCCAGCAGATAGCGGCCGAGCTGGTACATGACGGTGGCGGTGAGCGCGTCGTCGGCCCCGGAGAGGATGTCGCGCGCGACGTCGAAGGTGCCGGACCTGCGGGCCCCGATGCGCAGGGAGGTGGAGGCTAGTAGTGTCCTCAGATCGTCCTGGTGCTCGCGCAGCAGTGCCTCCGCGCCGGAGGCGAGCGCCCGGTCGGCGCTGACGGTGGCGGCCGCGCGGTGGTCGGCGCGGCTCTTGGCGTCGGTACGGGACCAGAAGCACGCCGCGGCGGTGGAGGAGGCGACGGTGACCAGGGCCCGGGTCATCCCGTGCACGGTCCAGCGGCCGTCCGCGCCGCGCACCTCGCCGTCGGTGTCGACGCGGACGGCGAGCGCGGCGTACGGGTCGTATCCCCCGGGGGTCACCTCGTCCGTGTACCGCAGCGGCTCGGCGACGCCGGGTTCGTGCAGCGGCGCTCCGTCGACGGGGACGGACACCGCGAGGATCAGTCCCTTCTGCCCTGTCTCGCGGTCGAGTTCACGCAAGGGAGAGGTCAGACCAAGGTTCAGGGACAGTGTTCCGGTGTCGGCGGTGACCTCGATACACAGGGCGTCGGCGGGCCGGCTCGCCCAGGTGCGCCTGCGTACGGTCTGCGGGCCGAAGCGGATCTGTTCCTCGACGACTCCGTTGTCGAGGTTGAGGGTGCGGCCCAGGTAGGTGCCGGGCAGCTCCGCTTCGAGGCCCATGGTGAGGTCGGCGAACGGCAGGTACTCCTGGCTGTAGTCGCCCTCGAAGGACATCAGCAGGGATTCCGCGAGGCGGTGGTCGCCGGCCCGGACGGCGGCCCGGATCTCGGCGAGGCGTTCCGGGCCCGCCCCTTGGTCCCGCACGGCGGCCAGGGCGTGGGCCGGGCCCGCGGGAGTCCCGGACCAGAGGGTGGAGTCGTTGATCTGGAACCTGGCGGTCTCGATGCCGCCGAAGACCATGGCGCCGAGGCGGCCGTTGCCGACGGGGGTGGCTTCGTTCCATTCATGGGCCGGTTGGGGCCAGGCCAGACGCAGATCGTCGGATGTGCGGATGTCGTTCATGAATTCGTGCTCTCTCAGATTACTTGATGCCGGTGAAGCCGATGGAGTTGACGATGCGGCGGCCGAAGACCACGAACAGCGCCAGCATCGGCAGGGCGGCGATGAGGGTGGCGGCCATGAGTCCGGCCCAGTCGGGGGCGGCCTGCGGCGAGGACTGTTTGAAAACGCCGAGCGCGAGGGTCAGCGGGCGGGCGTCTTCGCCGTTGGTGACGAGCAGCGGCCAGAAGTAGTCGTTCCAGGTGTTGATGAACGTCAGCAGGGCGACCGTGGCGATCGGGGCGGACGTCATGGGGAGTGTGATCCGGAAGAAGATCCGCATCCGGGAGGCGCCGTCCATGATGGCCGCCTCCTCCACTTCTGTGCTGAGGCCGAGCATGAACTGCCGCAGGAAGAAGATGTTGAAGGCGGAGAACAGCGCCCCGGGCAGGATCAGCCCCGCGAAGGAGTCCATCAGCCCGAGGTTCCTGACCAGAACGAAGTTCGGCAGGAGAGTGAGGATGCCGGGCACCATCAGCGCGCACAGCAGCACGGTGAAGACGGCGTCGCGGCCCTTCCACCGCAGCCGGGAGAACGCGTAGGCGGCCATGGATGAGAAGAAGACGACAAGTGCCGTCTGTCCCACCGCGTAGATCACTGAGTTGCGCAGGTAGAGCGCGGTGTCCAGAGACGCTCCCGAGCCGCCCTGCGCCTGGGCCTCCTCCGTCGACGCCAGGCCGAGAGCCCGTTTGAAGGCGCCGAAGGTGAAGTCGACGGGAAGCAGCGACGAGGGGTCCGAAGGCAGCGCGACGGTGTTGGAGAGCGCGGTCCTCAGGATCCAGTAGAAGGGGAAGATGGTGACGACGAGCACGATGGCGATGTAGACCCAGGCGATCGCACGGCCCGGGGAGAATCGTGGGCGCGGCCTGCCGGCCGTGACGGTGGACATGGACCGGCTCCTCTAGTTCAGATCGGTTTCGTTTGCGCGGGCCAGCCGCATCTGGGTGAAGGTGATCGCGATGAGCAGCACGAACAGGGCGAGCGACATCGTCGAGGCGTAGCCGAAGTCCAGTTCCCCGAAGGCCTTTTGGTAGATGTACATCTGCAGGACGTTCGAGGAGTTCGCCGGCCCGCCCTTCGTGGTGACCTGGACGATGTCGAAGACCTGGAAGGACCCGATGATGGTGAGGATCACCACCATGACGAGGATCGGCCGCAGCAGCGGCACGGTGAGGCGGCGGAACATCTGGAGTTCGCTCGCCCCGTCGAGGCGGCCCGCCTCGTAGACCGTCGGCGGGATGGTCCCCAGCCCGGCGAAGATCAGTACGGCGTTGTAGCCCATGGACTTCCAGACGCTGATCGCCGCCAGCGAGGGAACGGCCCAGGTGCTGTCGCCGAAGAACAGCAGATGCTGTCCGGTGACCTTCTCGATCAGGGCGCTGACGATGCCCAGTTGAGGGTCGAGCATCCATTGCCACACGAGTGCGGCGACCACACCGGAGATCAGGAAGGGCAGGATGATGAAGCCGCGGATGACCGTGGACCTGGTCAGCCGGTGCAGGACGACGGCGGTTATCAGCGACAGCAGGACGCCGAGCACGACCGAGAGGGCGACGAAGTAGACGGTCACCCACAGGGACTGCCAGAACACACTGTCGCTGAACAGTTCACGGAAGTTGTCGAAGCCGATCCAGCGGGCCGGGGTGAGGATGTGGAACTCGGTGAAGCTGAAGTAGATGCCACGCAGAGTCGGATAGGCGAAGAAGACGAGGAATCCGATGACAGCGGGGCTGATGAGCAGCCACGCCAGTCTGGCGTCACCGCGGCGTCGGCCCGCCGGCGCGGCGGTGCGCTGCGTCCGGCGGCCCTGCGCACTGGGCCGCGGCGCGGCCGGGTGGTCTTTCACGAACTGCGCCACGGCGCACTCCTTGGCACTGGTACTACACGGTGATCCGGTCGATGTCGGCGACATAGCCGGTGGGGTTGGCGATCCGGACGGTATTGGCTCCGGCCTTGAGTTCGACGGGCACGGTCACCGTCTGCGCGGTGTTCCAGTCGTTGTCCCCCGTGCCGGCGAACGGGAGTTGGAAGGGCTTGCGCCCGTTGACGGTGACCACACCGAGCCTGCTGGAGTCCGCGTCCACATAGCCGACGGTGACGAGGTAGGTGCCGTCGCGCGGGGCGGTGATGCCATCGAAAGTGAGTACGCCGGCGCTGCCCAGGTTGCCGACCTTGCGTCCGCCGGAGCAGCCTGAGCAGTCCCCGGCCGACGCACCGCCCTCCAGGGTGTTTCCGCCCGCTTCCGCTTCGTACGTCACCGGGCCGGCGGGACCTGGTGTGGTGACCGGGACCGGCGCCGACGGTGCGGAGGCTCGGCCGCGGGAATCGACGGCGACGACTGTGAACGTGTGGCCGGAAGCCGCTGCCAGGCCGGTGATCGTCGCGGAGGTGGAACGGACGGAGGCAACCTCGCGGCCCGCGTCACGGATCTCGTAGTGGTCGATCGTGGTGCCGCGAGCCGGGTGGACGGCATCCCAGTCCAGTGACACGGAGGTGGGCGTGGAGCCCGTGCCGTGCAGTCCGGTCGGGAGGGTGGGGGCGCGGTCGGGGCGGGGTGTGACGCGCAGCAGCCGTGACCCATGGGCGGGCAGGGCGGCGCTGAACTCACCGTCCAGCCGGCCCAGTTCGGTGCCGCTCCAGACGTCGCGGACCTGGGCCGCGCCGCTGATGCCCAGATCACGGAAGTCGGCGTTGGCGGAAGCGGGGGCGTTGGCAAGGTTGAACAGGGCGACGGTGTAACTGCCGTCTGCGTTACGGGCGTACCAGGTTTGCTGCTCGGAGGACTGACCGACCGGCTTGGCGGGGCGGCCCGCCTGGTTGATCGCGATGACCTCGTCGTTGGTGAGCAGCGACAGGCCGTACGGGTCGAGCTTCGTCAGGTCGTCCCCGATGTAGAGCGGGGCGGCCTCGATGGCCCAGAGCGTCATATAGCTCTGTCGCTCGGCCTTGGTCAGGCCGTCCATCTGTCCGTTGCCGACATTGACGGAGTCGAGGTTGTTCCAGTGTCCCGGCCCGGCGTCGTCGATCCACTGAACGACGTCGTGCCAGCGCTGCTTGACCGAGTTGTCCCAGGTCACCAGCGTGTCGCAGTAGCACTCGACGTCGGTGTCGATGCGGTAGCCGTTGCTGTACCGCTTCCAGGTGTCGGCGTACCTGTGGCTCAGCGACCAGGAGAGGGTGAACTCGATGGGCCGGCCGGTGCGGTCCAGTGCGGTGCGCCAGGCTTTGACATCGGCGCGGTTGTCGTAGTTCTCGCCGCCCTTGAAAGAGCCGGGACCGACACCGTCCAGTTTGAGGAAGTCGACGCCCTGGTCGGCGAGGAGCTGGGCGACGGAGTCGATGTACGCCTGGGAGCAGCGGTTCGAGTAGTCGATCTTGTAGGCGCTGTCCCAGCCGTTCGTGGTGCGCAGGTCTGGATAGACGAGGTCTTTGGTGGTGCAGCCCTCGGCGCCGAGGATGGGGGTCTTCCCGTCGGCGTACGCCTTGGGTTCCAGGCCCACCGCGAGGTAGGCGCCCATCTTGAGGCCCTTGGCGTTGATTTCGGCGCCGAGGTGGCCGAGGCCGTGCGGGAAGGTCTTGGGGTTGGCGGCCGGGCGCCCGTAGTCGTCATAGCGATCGGTCCAGCCGGCATCGATGTTGATGTACTCGTAGCCGTGTTTCTTGAGCTTGGACGCCATCACATCGGCCTGTTCCAGTATGTGCCGCTCGCTCATCCAGCTCATGGGCCCATCCGGGTTGACCCCGGGGTAGTTGGTGGCCGAGAGGCTCCAACTGCTCCAGCCCATGTAGGGCTTCTCCGCGAGAACCCGCGCGGTGTCCCGATGCTGCGCGGTACCCGGTTCCGTGGCGGCCGCGGCCGTGGGCGGGCCGTTGAGACCTGTCGCCAGCACACAGACCGAGAGTCCTCCAAGTACGAGCGACCAACGTCCCCTGCCGCCGCCCCGGGCCGCTCGCCCCCGTATGGGATGTCCTGACAGTGCCATCGCTGCTCCATCTCGCCGCTTCATCGCGGCAGTTCATGGGCGGTGCCGTGCCGGATCTCTCCCAGCCGCACGGCTCGAACGGGACCACCTCGTGGCCTGGGGTCCCGGGCCTCCCTCTTGAGGGGAGCGCGGCGACTGTAACGAGAATTTCTTTCCTTCGTCAATATATTCACGTCCTCGTTTTCCTGTCGCAATCACGAGGTGCGGCCGCCTGGGGTACTCGACAGGGCCACTCTTACCTTCGCCAGGAAGGTAAACTGTGAAGGGTGACCCTCTCCGAACAGCCACCCGCCGCCACTCTCGTCTTCCAGACCTTGCTGACCCAGGGACCCTTGACCCGGGCCGAGCTCGGACGGCGCACCGGCCTCTCCTCCGGCGCCGTCACCAAGGTCTCGGCGCCCCTCCTCGCCGACGGCTGGATCACCGAGATCGGCCCTGCCAGGGAGCGGCAGGCCGGACGGCCCGCCACGCTGGTGGCCGTCCGGCCCGAGCGGGCCCGGTTCATCGGCGTCAAGATCACCTCGGACGAGCTGATCGGCATGCTCGTCGACCTCACGGCCACCCCGCTGACCACGCGCCGGGCCACGCTCGGCTCACGAGACGTGGGCACAGTCGTGCGGGCCGTCGCCCGGCTGGTCACCGCACTCGCTGCCCAGGCAGGCGCCGCGGACGGCGGCACGGCCTCGGGGGTGCACGGTGTGGGAGTCACGGTCTCCGGTGACGTGGACCGGCAGACGGGCACGGTACGTTACTCGCCGTTCCTGGACTGGCGGGGCGTTCCGCTCGCCCGTCTCGTCGAGGCCGCGACCGGGGTCCCCACGGTCGTCGACAACGACGTACGGGCACTCACGGTCGCCGAGCAGTGGTTCGGCTCCGGCGCGGGGCTCTCCTCGTTCGCCCTGATCACCGTCGGCACGGGCATCGGCTGCGGCATCTCCGTCGGCGGTCGGGTGATCTCAGGGGCACACGGGGTGTCCGGGGAAATCGGACACCTGCCCGTCGGCGGGACGGACCGAGTCTGCACCTGTGGCAACACCGGGTGCGTCGAGGCGATCGCCTCCTCGCAGGCAATCGTCGAACAGGTACGGGAGGAGACAGGCGACCCCGATCTGACCACGACCGACGTCGTGCGTCTCGCCCACGCCGGCGACGCCGCGGCGCGCGGCGCGTTCACCCGGGCCGGGCGGGCCCTGGGGCTGGCCATCGCTTCGGTCGCCAACCTCATCGGACCGGAGCGCGTCATCATCTCCGGCGAGGGTGTCGCGACATACGACCTTTTCGCCGACGAGATCCGCCGAACCTTCGGCGCACAGGCGTTCGGTGCGGCGGCCGACTGCGATCTGGTGGTGCGCCCACTGCCGTTCGAGACCTGGGCACGGGGCGGTGCGGCGGTGGCGGCGCAGCGCCTCTTCTCCCCGCCGCCGGGACTGACCGCGGCGGCGACCAGTTACTGACCTGGGCCACTCCATTTCGTCAGGCGGCCTGAACGGAGTCCGCTCGGCGCTCTCGCCAGTGCTCCTCTATCTCCTCCAGGGACCGGCCGGCCGTCTCCGGGACCCAGCGGAGCACGAAGACGAGCCCGGCCAGCGACAGCACCGCGTAGATGATGAATACGTCGTTGCCGATCGCGGCGAAGATGCTGGGAAAGGTCTGGGAGAAGGCGAAGTTCATCACGTACTCGACGAAGGTGATGACGCCCATGCCGATCGCCCGCGCCCGCAGCGGCAGCACCTCGGGCGCGTAGAGCCAGAACACCGGGCCCAGGCCGATGCCGAACGCGAAGGTGAATACGAACACGCACACGACATTCAGCGTCACGGCGTGCGGGAAGAGTGTCAGCAGTGCCAGTGGCGCGATCTGGCCGCCGAGGCTCCAGGCGAGCAGGGCCCGTCGGCCGACCCTGTCGATCAGGGGCAGAGACACGGCGGTGGAGAGCACCAGCGCACCACCGACGCAGTAGTTGGCGATGATCGCGGTGTCGCTGGAATGCGTCGCCAGCCCCTGGAAGATCGACGGAGCGTAGTAGACGACGGCGTTGATGCCGGTGAAGACCTGGAAGAAGGCGAGAACGAGCACCACACCGATCGCGGGTCGGTAACGGCGGAGCAGTTCCCCGAGGCCCACCTCCTGCTGATGCAGGCTGGCGCCGATCTCGGCGACCTCGGCCTGTGCTTCCCGCTCAGTTGTACGCAGTCGCCGCAGCACCGCGACGGCTTCGTCGGTGCGGCCGTGGAGCAGCAGCCAGCGCGGACTCGACGGGCTGATAATCATGCCGACGAAGAAGACAGCCGCCGGGATGGCTCCGAGGCCGAGCATCCACTCCCAGGCGCCCGCACCCGACAACGCGTCGCCGGTGGCATAGGCGATGAGGATGCCGATGTTCACGCTGAACTGGTAGAGCGCGGTGATCAGGCCGCGGCTCTGCTTCGGTGCGAGTTCGGCGAGGTAGATCAGGCCGAACATGTTGGCGAGGCCGACGCCGAGGCCGAGGATGAATCGAGCGGTCATCAGCCAGCCGGGGCCGGGAGCCAGACCGCACAGAACCGAGCCGATCACGAATATCGCACCCGCTACGACCAGAAGGATCCGCCGGTCGTAGCGGCGGGCCATGAACGTGCCCGCCACGATGGAGGGCAAGGCACCGAGCAGAAGGAGGCTGGTGACCCAGCCCTGGGCGCCGGCGCTCAGCCCGAACTGCTCGGTGACGAAGGGCAGGGCGAGTGATATCGCGCCGGAGTCGTATCCGTAGAGCAGTCCGGCCATTCCGCCGAGCACAGCCACGGCGTAGATCAGCCGGGGAGGCCGGCCTCCGGCACTCCTGACGACCGCGGTGCTGCCGCGCTTCCCGCCGGTGCCGACGACGCTGTCCAGCTTGGCCACGATGCCTCCTGCGTGTTCGGTGCGATGCCCGCGGTGACCCGACATCACTAGTCAATCGATTGCCTAACCGTAATCGCGAGCCCCGCTGATGACAATGCCCGGGATGGAGAGCAGCCCTGCGAGAGCTGCGTGTGTGACATTGACCCATACAGCTCAGCAAGGTAATACTTCACGAACAATCGATTGATCAGATCTGGACCGGTCTGTTCCGGTCCTGCCTGATCCGGATGGGGAGCCCGCGGGGCCCCCGGACGCACGGTCCGCGGGCGGGACGGCACGCGGGCTGGAGGAGGATCATGTCCGAACGTGAAGAGCCCCTGCTGCTGCTCGGCCGCTCCTTCGACGGGTTCGACCGGGCGTTGAGTCGCCAGCTGCCGAAGGCCGCCGCCCGACCCGCGAAGTACCGACTGCCCGAGATCCTCGACCTGCGGGCCGAGGTCGTGGAAGGAGAAGCGGCCACGTCGGGTGAGGCGGATGTGCTGCTGGTGGTGACCGACTGGCTGCCCGCCCTGATCGACGAGGGCAAGGTGCTCCCACTGGACGAATTCTTCCGGGACACACCGCCGGAGGGCTGGCCGGATGCGTGGCACCCGGCGCTGCGCGCGCTACAGCGCGGACCCGACGGGCGCACATACGGGGTGCCGTACCACGTCGGCCCCGAGATGCTGCTGTACCGCGGCGACTTGTACGAGGACGCGGTGGAACGGGCGCGCTTCGCCGAGAAGTTCGGCTATCCGCTGGCGCCGCCCGACACCTGGGAGCAGTACACCGACCAGGCGCTTTGGTTCAACCGGCCGGAGCGCGGTCTGTACGGCACGATCGTCGCGGGGTACCCGGACGAGCACAACACGGTGTACGACTTCCTCACCCAGCTGTGGGGCCGGGGCGCCGACCTCACCGACCCGTCCGGCGATCTGAGCCTGGACATGCCCGAGGCGCTGGACTCGGCACGCTTCCTGTACGACCTGTGGCACACCCACCGTGTGGTCGACCCGGCGGCAGCTCAGTGGGACAGCGTGGCCGCAGGGGTGCACTTCGCGGCGGGCGAGGCCGCGATGATGGTGAACTGGAGTGGCTTCGCCGCGCTTTCGGCGCCGGGAGACTCCCCCACGCACGGCCGGGTGCGGTGCGCACCGGTACCGCGCGTGAGCGCTCCTGGTGGTTCGCGGGTCGCGCTGAACAGTTACCGGGTGCTGGCGATCGCCGCCGGCTCCACCCGGCCGGCCGCCGCGTACGACCTGCTGCGAGGCCTGACCACAGCCGAGATGGACCGCATCACCGCGCAGGAAGGCGGCACAGCCACCCGCCGGGACTCCTGGGCCGATCCGGCGGTGTCCTCACTGGCTCCGTATTACGCGCAGTTCGAGGAGGCGCATCGCACCACCCGCGCACTGCCGCGGGACCCGCGCTGGCCTCGCATCTCCGTGATCCTCAACGAGATGGTCGGCTCACTCGTGGCGGACACCGCACGGCCGGCCGACGCCGTTGCCGAGGCCCATCGCAGGCTGACGGAACTCGGGTGAGCGGGCACAGCACATGGACTTCCTCGTTCGCGTGGAAACCGCGCTTCCTCCGGACATGCCGGAGCCGGACCGGCGTGCGCTGCTCGCTCAGGAGCGGCAGCGGGGCCGTGAGCTGCGCGCGGCCGGTACCCTGCAGCGGATCTGGCGACTGCCCGGGCAGCTGGCCAACGTGGCGATCTGGAGTACACCGGGCCCTGAGGAACTGCATGAAGCGCTGGTGAGCCTGCCGGTGTGGCGGTACGCCCGGGTGACGATCACGGCGCTGGCCAAGCATCCGCTGGACCAGGAGCAGCGGTGAAGGCGGCACCTCCGGCCTTGCCCGGGAGGTGCCGCAGCTCTGTCCGCGTATGGCGGTGTGCGCCGTAGGGCGACCGCCGCGGCGGGCTAGGGCGTGTTGCGAAAGTAGCGCCCTCCGCCCGCAGGCCAGGCGGGACTTTCGCAACACGCCCTACGCGGGCGGCGGGGCAGTCGACTCCCGCACCACTATCTCCGCCGGTGCCGCGACCACCTCGGTGATGCTGTCCTCGGGTGTGCTCGCCACGAGCAGGGAAACGGCGCGCGCACCCAATTCGCCCAAGGGCATCCGTACCGTCGTCAGTGCGGGAACGAGATGGCCCGCCAGCGGCATGTCATGTACCGCGACCACTGACATGTCATCAGGGACCCGTACGCCGCGTGCGTGGAGCGCGTGCAGCACCCCGACCGCCGAGGCGACGTTGGCGACGAACACCGCTGTCGGCCGCGGGCCGGTTCCGGTGTCGAGCAGAGCCTCCAGAGCCGCGTGGCCGCCGGCCGGTGTGTAGTCGGCGTGCACGATCAGCCGGGGGTCCGCCACAAGTCCGGCCTCGGTCATGGCGGAGGTGTATCCGATGCGCCGCCGGCGGGCGGTGTCCGCGGTCTCCGGACCCGCGATATGCGCGATGTGGCGGTGGCCGAGTGCCACCAGGTGATCGACGGCGAGTTGGCTGCCGTGCTCGTCGTCAAGGATGACGTAGCGGTCGGATCCCGCGGCGCGGCGGTTGACCAGGAGCCAGGGAAGCCGCAGAGAGCGCATCTGGTCGAGGGCCCGGCCCGTCTCGTCGCCGGCGAACAGCAGACCGTCGACACGGCTCTGTCCGAACAGATCCAGATAGCTCTCGACACCCCGGCGCAGCCCTTCGGAACTGGCTGTCATCAGCCCGTACCCGAGGCTGCTCGCTGCTGTCTCCGCGCCCTTGATGATCTCGGCGTAGACGGGGTTGGCGAAGTCGGGGATGAACAGCCCGAGCATGTTCGACCGCGCCGTACGCAGGCTGCGCGCCGCGGCGTTGGGCCGGTAGCCGAGCTTGCCGATGGTGTCCAGGACCCGCTGCCGGGTGTCCGGTCGGATGCTCAGCTTCGGGTCGTCGTTGATCACTCGGGAGACCACCGAGCGGTCGACGCCGGCGACCAGGGCCACATCGGCGAGGGTCACCTTGCCTGGACCGGCCTTCGCGGGTGTGTTCTTCAACGGCGCGGCGCGGCGCGGCGCCGGCTCGGCCTTCGTGGCCCGTTTGGCGTTCGTGGCCCGGTTGGCGTTCTCAGCTGGTTTGGCTGCCATCGCTGCCATCATTTCATAGGCATGCTGTGCCCCGAGTCCATCGAGGCATAGAGCCGATCGACCAGTCGGATCGTGCCGAGGTTGTCGCGCGCGGACGGATACGGTTCACTTCCGTCCGCCACGGCGCGGAGCAGCGAACCGATCGGTCCGGCGAACGCGTCGGGAATCCAGCGGCGGGTGACGGGATACGGCAGCCAACCGTCGGTGGGCAGCGACAGGCTGTTGACTTCGAGCGTGTCCGGCCGACCGTGCGGATAGTCGTAGAGCAGTCCGATCGTGCCCTTGATGCTGCCGCCGGAGCCGTCGATGCGGAAGGTCGCCTCCGAGTCACCGGTGCGGTTCTCGTGAGTGGCGTGCACGACGGCGCGTACGTCGCCGGGGAAAACGAGTGTGCTGATCGTCCGGGTCTCCCCGGCTGCGACCTGGCCAGGAGTGCGTGACCCGGTGCAGAAGACCTGTACCGGATCGCCGAACACCGATCGGATCGCGTCGAGGTAGTGGATCGAGTGGTACATGATCTCCAGCCGGTCGCTCCTCACCAGCCAGGGCCATGGCGTCCAGTCCGTGGCGATGTTCACGGTGAACGACAGCGTCGTGGGTTCGCCGATCCAGCCCGCCTCGACCATGGCACGAGCCGCGGCGATGCCCTCGTCGTAGCGCATCTGCTGGTTGACAACGATCTTCAGGCCGAGCCGGTCCGCGACTTCGATGATCTTCCTGCCCGTCTCCTCGTCGGGTACGAACGGCTTCTGGCAGACAAGGTGTTTGCCCGCGTGGAGAGCGCGCAGGGCGATGTCCGGCTGGGCCTGTGGGGCGACGGCGATATCGACGACCCGTACGGCGTTGTCATGCAGCAGTTCGTCCAGAGAGGCGTAGACATTCGGCACGCCGTGGCGGCCGGCGACGTCCTTCGCCCGTTCCGCATCCAGGTCGAAGAGGCCGCGGACCTCCAGTCCGGCCGTGCGGTATGCCGGCAAGTGGGCTACGTCGACGATGGCTCCAGCGCCCACGATTGCCACCGGCAGCCGGTGTTCGGGGGCGATCGCGGTGTCAATGGTCTCGGCAATGGACGCGTAGGCATCCAGCATGAGAAGGATCCTTCCTGATGCCGTGGGCGGCCGGACCGGTGGTCCGGTCAGACTGGGCGGGCGACGTCCCCCGGGTGGGCGGGCGCCGTGAGCCGGTGGGCCGGCGGCTGGACCAACTCCAGGACGATCTGGTCCGGGTCCTCGAAGTAGCAGGTGAACCCGCCCTTGTTGACACCGCCGGTAATGGCGTTGGGGGGCGAGTAGAACCGCACGCCGACGGCGCTCAGCCGCTCGTACCGCTCGCTGATGTCATCCACGGTCAGGGCCAGGTGAGCCGCTCCGGGATGCTTGATTCCCGGGTCCTGGCGGATACCGACAGGGTTGAGGTACTGCACCAGCTCCAGATCGTGCGTGGAGGGGCCGGCCGGTCTGCCGGGGACGGCCAGTTGCGCGATGCGCAGATGAGCGTCCTCGTAGCCGACGAGTTCGCTGGTGTAGCCGCCTTGCTGTTCCTGCGAGTGGATGTGGTCGAACCCGAGATGGTGGGTGTAGAAGTCCACCGACCGGTCCAGGTCGGCGACGGTGAAGCTGAAGTGCCAGACGCCGTGCAGCATGTGGGGACTCCTCGTCTCGTTCAGTTCATTTCCAGGCCGCCGCAGACGTTCACTGCCTGGCCGGTGATGTAGGAGGACTCCGGGGAGAGCAGGAAGGCGATTACCCCGGCGATCTCCTCGGGTGTCTCGATGCGGCCGAGGGGGATCTTCGCCGCCTGCTCGGCGAAGGACTCTTCCGGGGTGATTCCGTTGATCTCCGCCTTCTGCCGGTGGATGGCACGGGTCATCTCGGTGTCCACCACGCCAGGGCACACGGCGTTGACACGGACACCGTGTGACGCCAGCGCGAGCGCGGCCGAATGGACCAGGCTGATCACACCGGCCTTACTGGCGGCGTAGTCGGCGCACGTCGGACGGGCTCCGCGTCCGGCGACGGAGGAGACAGCGACCATGGCACCTCCTCCGTTCGCCGCGGCACGCACAGCGGCCCTCTGCAACAGCAGGAACATCCCCTTGAGATTCACGGAGAGCGTGGCGTCCCAGTCGTCGGCGGGGAGTTCGAGGAAGGGGTGGTTGCGTACGATGCCGTGCGCGCCCACGGCCAGGGTGAGCGGTCCGAGGTCGTTCTCAGCACGATCCAGCGCGTCCTCGACATCGGCCAGGCGCGTCACATCCGTGCGGTAACTCTCCGCCCGCCCCCCGGCCTCGGCAATCGCCTCGGCCGTCCGATCGGCGGCCCCGGTGGAGATGTCCAGCAGAGCGACGCGTGCGCCCTCAGCAGCGAGACGGAGAGCGACGGACCGGCCGATCCCACCTCCCGCCCCGGTGACGACAGCGGTGAGCCCTTCGAAGCGTCCCATGGAGAATCGTTCCCTTCTTGCCTGTTGTCCCCGGGCCGGCTCGTGCCCGGTTCCGGATCGTTCCCTGTGCGCGGCCGTCGCGGGCCCGCGGTGACCGGCGGCCTGGAGTACGGCCCGCCGCGCCGTATCCCTTCAGCCGCCTGCCCGCCATGCGGAAAGCGCCGAATCAACGGTGATGTGTGGATCTCCCACGTAGTCCGCGGGCGCCAGTTCGGCCACCGAGGCCGCCGCTCCGGCCGGTGCCACCTCCCGCAGCACGGCCCCCAAATCCTCGCCGGTTTCGCGGCAGCGGCGCGCTGCCTCGTACACCAGGTCATGTGCCTGTTCGCGGCCCAGCGTGGCGGCCAGGCCGATCATGTACGCCTCGGCCATGACCAGACCCGAATCGGCCTCCAGGTTCCGGTGCATCGCCTCGGGGAAGACCTGGAGGCCCTCCGCGATCGAGCGAGCGGTGGCGAGCGCCCCTGCGGCCAGCGCGGACAGGTGGGGCAGCACCTGCCACTCCGCCTGCCATTCGCCGGCGGCCCGCTCGTGTCCTGCCTCCATGATCCTGTAGAGGGCGGAGGAGAGAGCGCCCGCGGTCACGGCCATACCGATGACGGCCTCCGACTCGATCGGGTTCGCCTTCTGCGGCATCGTCGATGACGCGCCGCGAAGGTGCCCGGCGGCCTCGGACACCTCCGCGATCTCGGTCCTGGACAAGTCGACGACCTCCCGCGCGAAGCGCGCGCAGGTCGCGGTGAGCAGGGCGCAGACCGAGCCGTACTCGGCGATCCGGTCACGGGCTACGTGCCAGGGCACGTCGGTGGCCGCCAGTTCCAGCAGTTCGGCAACGCGCGCACGTATCTTCACGGCGTGGTCGCCGTATGCGGCCGAGGTACCGCCGGCACCGAAGAGCGACACGGTGGCGACCGCCTCCACGGCGCTCGACAAACGCGCGCGATCGCGGGCGAGTTCGCCCAGGTAACCCGCCATCTTGGCGCCGAACGTGGTCGGCACCGCCTGGAGGGCGTGGGTCCGTCCGGCGATCACCGTGTCGGTGTGGGTGGTCGCGAGAGTGGCGATGGCCTCTCCGAACCCCGCGAGCAGCTCCCCCAGACGACTGGCCGCGGCGGTGTACTGCAGGGCCAGCCCGGAGTCCATGATGTCCTGTGTCGTGGCGCCGTAGTGGACACGGCCCCGATGCTCCGGGGGCAGCGCTTCGTCCAACTGGCGCACGAGCGGCAGGATCGGATAGCCCACATTGCGGGTCTCCCGCCACAGCCGCGCCGGCTCGATGGCCTCAAGCGTGGCTGTGCGGGCGATGACCTCGGCCGTCTCCGGGGGGATCACACCCGCCTCACCCTGGGCAGTGGCCAGAGCCGCCTCGACGCGCAGCCACGACCGGACGGTCTCCTCCTCGGACAGAATCACGGCCATGCCGTCGTCCCCGTACAGGCCGACGAGCATTTCGAAACGGCGCGGACTCATCGTCCCCCTTTCATGGTCGCGTAGGCGCGGGCAGCCATAGCCGTGCTCACCCGACCTCTGGTCAATCGTTTGTCTAATGTAGACCTCGACGCCTGCCGCAGCAAGCCGCGACATTGGATGACAGAGCTGCTCAGTGCTGGAAACGTTGCCCAAGGGCCGGTCGCCACCTAGACTCGGACCAGCGTCAAGTCAATCGATTGACTCAGACCATGACTTCAGGTTTGAATCCTGTTCACAGCAGAGAGGAAGCGTGATGCGCGAACGTCTCATGACGGACCTACGGGCAATGTGGCGCATTCGCGCCTTCGAGGAGAAGGCGCAGGCACTGGTCGAGTCCGGTGACATCCGGGGGTCGGTCCATCTGTGCAACGGCCAGGAGGCAGGGCCGGTCGGCGCGTGCGACGCACTCGACGCCGCGGACGCCCTGTACGCCACGTATCGCGGGCATGGCTGGGCCATCGCGCGCGGCACGCCGCTGCACCCGCTGATGGCGGAGCTGCTGGGCCGGTCGACGGGCGTCAATGGCGGCCGGGGCGGATCGGCGTACCTGAGCGCTCCGGAGTACGGCTTCTACGGTGAGAACTCGATCGTCGGCGCCGGCGCCCCCATCGCGGTGGGTGCCGCCCTGGCCGGACGCCACGACGGCTCACACCGGGTGGCACTGACGGTGTTCGGGGACGGCGCGATGAATCAGGGAGCCGTGCACGAAGCCATGAACTTCGCCGCGGCGACGCGGTTGCCCGTGATCTTCGTATGCGAGAACAACCAATGGTCGGAGCTGACCCCGATCCGCGAGGCCGTCCGTAATCCGGCGCTGTCCGACCGGCCGAGGGCGCTCGGCATCACGTCCGTGCGCATCGACGGCAACGACCCGGAACTCATTCGCGAAACGGTCTCCGACCTGGTGGAAGAGGCCCGTGACGGAGGCGGCCCGGCCTACGTGGAACTGGACACCCAACGGCTGGTGGGCCACTACGTGGGCGATCCGGGGCAGTACCGCACGCGGGAGGAGGTTGCCCGGGACCGGGAGCGGGAGCCGATTGCCCGGGCGATCCGGGAACTGGCCGCCGCGGGAGTGCCGACGGACGAGATCGCACAGGCGGAGCAGAGCGCCCGCGAGGAGGTCGAGAGGGCGACTGCCGCCGCGCTCGCTGACCCGTCGGCCGACAGCAGCAGCGCGAAGGAGCACATCTATGCCTGACGAAACCATCAAGGTCAACTACTCCGGAGCCGTCAACGCCGCCCTGCGCCGGGTGCTGTCCGAGGTTCCCGAGACCCTGCTCTACGGCGAGGACGTCGCCAAACCCGGCGGAGTGCACGGGGTGACCCGCGGACTGTGGAAAGAGTTCGGCGACCGCGTCTTCGACACCCCCATCAGTGAGTCGGCCATCCTCGGCTCCGCCGTGGGCGCGGCCATGATGGGCCGGCGCCCGATCGTCGAGATCATGTGGGCGGACTTCTTCCTGGTCGCCCTCGACCAGATGATCAACCAAGCGGCCAACGTGCGCTATGTCTCCGAGGGCCGCCTGACCGCACCGCTCGTCGTGCGCACCCAGCAGGGCAACTCACCGGGCGCCTGTGCACAGCATTCGCAGAACCTCGAAGCACTGTTCCTGCACACCCCGGGCCTGCGGGTCGCTATGCCCTCGACACCGCAGGACGCGTACGACGTGATGGTCTCCGCCGTCCACTGCGACGACCCCGTGGTCGTCTTCGACAACCGGACCCTGTACTTCGGCGAGAAGCAGGAGATCATCACCGGCCGGCCACCGGCCCCGGTCGGTGGCAGCCACATCCGCCGCACCGGGACGGAAGCCACGGTCGTCACCTGGGGCGCGGTGACCCACCGGGTCCTGGAGGCCGCAGACCGGCTGGCCGCACGCGGAACGCCGGTCACCGTCATCGAGACACCCTGGCTCAACCCGTTCGACACAGACACGGTCGTGGCGTCGGTGGCCAGGACGGGTGGCCGGCTGGCCGTGGTGCACGAGGCCAACACGACGGCGGGCTTCGGTGCCGAGGTGATCACCCGGATCGCCGAATCCGGCGTACTGAGCGGCCGGCCTGTACGGATCGGCGCACCCGACTCCCGCATCCCCGCCGCGCCCGAACTGGCCGCGCATCTGGTCCCCGGCGTCGATCGCATCACCGAGGAGCTCAGTTCCGCGTTCTCTCTCGACAAGGGGCCCTCCTGTCACCCTGCCCACTGATCACGGCCACGGCCACGGCCACGGCCACGGCCACGGAAGGAATCGCACGATGACCGAGGACGAACTCATCTCCCTCTTCACCCGCTGTTCCAACGAGGGGCGTTGGGGGGACAGTGATGAACTCGGCACCCTCAACTACATCACCGATGCCAAGCGGCTCCAGGCCGCGACCCAGGTCCGCCACGGCCGGACGGTTTCCCTCGGTCGGGATCTGTCCACCACAGCCGACGCCGTGAACACCGACCCGGTGCGCCATCGCATGCTCTTCGACGCGATCGCACCGCTCTCCGCCGTCGACAGCTTCGAGATGTCCATCCACGGCTTCGCCGTGACACATGTTGACGCGCTCAGTCATGTGTTCTGGAACGGGCGGTCGTACAACGGGCGCTCAACGCAGGACGTCGTCACGCCGAGCGGGCTGAACTTCGGTTCGGTGTACGCACAGCGCGAGGGCATCGTGACCAGGGGCGTGCTCCTGGATGTGGCAGCCGCGCGCGGGGTGCCGTTCCTGCGAGCGGGCGAAACGGTCACCGCGGCCGACCTCGACGCCGCCGAACAACTGGCCGGCCTGACAGTCGAGTCGGGAGACGCGGTCTTCGTCCATGTGGGCTTGGAGCGCAGGGAAGCCGAGGAAGGACCGGAGGATCTGTCGCTGCGCGCCGGACTCGGCGCGGACTGCGTCCCCTGGCTGCACGACCACGAAGTGGCCGTCTACAGCGGCGATTGCGTCGAGCGCATCCCCTTCCCCAGTGAGGCCGTACCGCTGCCCCTGCACCAGATCGGGCTGGTGTCCATGGGGCTGGTCCTGCTCGACTGCCCCAGGCTCGCCGGTCTCGTCGCCATCTGCGGCGAGCTGAATACCCATCAGTTCATGCTGACCGTGGCTCCGCTGCGTCTCCCGGGCGGTACCGGCTCGCCGGTGAACCCGCTCTGCGTTTTCTGAAAGCGGTCCTTCACCCGGACTGACCGCGTCTGTCCCGCTCTCTTCCTGCCGCTCGGCCGTGCCCCAGGCCGTGCGGCACGATCACCACCGCGGAGTCTCCATGTCCAAGGTCCGCTATCGGCTCTTCGCGCTCAATTTCCTGGCGTGTCTGATCAACTACGGTGACCGGACCGCTCTGTCCGTCGCCGCGCCGTTCATCCTCGCCGAGTACCACTTCTCCCCCGCGGTGTGGGGTCTCATCCTCAGCGCCTTCTTCTGGACGTACTCGCCCTTCGCGCTCCTCGGCGGCTTCATGGTCGACCGTATCGGCGTGCGCCGGGCGTACACGGCGTGCATGCTGGCATGGTCCCTCACCATCCCGCTGACGGCGGGCGCCTGGAACGCCGCCACCTTCATAGCCGTCAGGATGCTGTTCGGTATGGGCGAAGGACCGCAGGCCCCCATCAGCGCCAAGCTCACAGCGGACTGGTTCCCGAGGCGGCAGACCTCGACGATGCTGAACCTCGCGCAGGCCGGCACGACCGTGGGCCCCATCATCGCCACCCCGTTCGTGGTCTGGATCTGCGCCACCCTCGGCTGGCGTCCGGCGTTCCTGATGCTCAGCTCGCTCGGTGTGCTCTGGTGTGCGGTGTGGTGGTTCACCGCGCGGGACCGGCCCGCGGACCACCCCGGCGTCGATGCGGCGGAGCACGCCTACATCACCGCCGACCACACACCGGCCACCGACCGGAGCCGGCCGACGGGCCGCACCTCCCACGCCGAATTCTGGAACCTCGTCCGGCAGCGCCACGTCATCGCTCTCGCGATCGCCTTCTTCGCCTACTCCTGGGTCCTGTTCATGTTCCTGACCTGGTATCCGCAGTACCTCGTGGACGCCCGCGGCATGGACAAGTCGGACCTCGCGGGCACGGCGACGATCCCGTGGGTCGCGGCGACGGCCGGACTGGTCCTGGGCGGATTCACCGCGGACAGGCTGATCAAGAAGAGCGCCAACCTGATCACACCGCGCAAGTGGATGATCGTCGTTTCGCTCGTCATGGTGGCCGCCTGCTTCGGGCCCTCCCCCGCCGTGCGATCCCCCACCGTCGGCCTGCTGCTCGTCTGCGTGGCGATCTTCTTCCTGTTCGCCAGCTACCACTACCAGGCGCTGATCATCGCCACGGTCCCGCCGGAGTACACCGGACGCCTGGCCGGCGTCGTTCAGATGTGCTCAACACTCGCAGGGATCCTGGCCCCCATCGTGACAGGTGCCATCGTGGAAACCACCGGCAGCTACACCTCCGCGTTCATACTCGGCGCCGCCCTCGCCCTCGCCGGCGCGGTGGCCCTGGCCACGCTCGTTCGGCCACCCGCCCCGGCATCCGGTTCCCCGGAGACCACCACGCGGGGAAAGGCCGACCACGCCGTATCCGTACCGCGCCCTCACCACTGAGTGAACCGGTCATCGCGACCAGTCGCCACCCTGTGCGGGCCGACGTCGTCAGGACAGAACCCCGCCGCGCACAACGCGGAGTTGGGCCGGGTCGGCGGGCGAGACGTTCTGGATCGGGTAGCGGCTCACGACGCCTCCGAGCCGGTGGCGCCGACCCGCGATCATTGTGTCCGTGCGCCGCTCAGGTCGCTGCGGCTGTCTGAGCGTCGCCCAGTGCCATGCCGTGCCCGAGAGCGCTCCACGCCGTCGCGAGAATGTGAGGCTGAGCCTGCAGGGGCACGGTCACGGGGGCGTGATCCGGCGTGGCGACGGCGAGTGTGCAGAGGGCTCCCAGGGCTCCGATCACACGGCACCAGCGTTCGAGGTCTCCCTGCCTGGGGCCCGGCAGACAGAACATGCGACAGAAGTCCTCGCCGAGCAGTTCAAGGCCGCGCTGCAGGTGCGGCTCCTCAAGAGGTGTCATGAACGCCGACACGAGGGTGATGTAGCCCGGCCGACGCAGCGCCAGTTCGGTCAACGTGACGAGAGCGGCGGCGTCGCGTGCCGGCCCGCAGGGCAGGTCACTGACGGTGTGAAGGGCGGTGCGGGTCTGCCTCCCGCATTGCTGGACCGCCCTTTCGATCAGAGCGTCCTTGCTGGTGAAACGGTTGAGGATCCCAGCCTTGGAGTAGCCCGTGGCATCGGCCACGGCCTGGATCGAGGTGCCCTTCACGCCTCGGCGGGCCAGCAGCCCCGCGGCGGTGTCGAGTACCTCTTCATCGATCTCCTCCTTGGACGGCCGGATTCGCATGAGGTCAGCCTATCGCGAGCTGACCACCCCAGACACCGACTGACCGAATCGGGGACACTCTGACCGAATCGGTCAGTTAGTATGTGGCACGACCGCCTCCGCGCTTTCAACCGCGGTCGGCCCCCACACCCGACAACAGGAGCACTTCATGTCCTGCAACACACCGTCGGCTCCCAGCATCTTGATCGTCGGAGCCGGAGCAATGGGCATCATGTCCGGCTACCACCTGCGGCTGGCCGGCGCCGAGGTGACGTTCCTGGTGCGTCCCCAGCGCGTGGAGAAACTGTCACGGCCCCAGATGCTGTACTCCTACGACGACGTGAGCCTGAAGCCCTTCTCCGGCTACCGGCTTCTCTCGGACGTCACCAAGGCCGGCGACCGGGCCTACGACTACGTCATCGTCACCCTCGACGGCGCTTCCTCACGCTCCGCCGAGGGCACGGCCCTGCTGAACGGCCTCGGCGACACCGTCCGCGACACCTCTGCGGTCGTCATCATCGGCGGCGTCGGCCTCGGTCTGCGCCGGCACTGCCTCGACGCACTCGGCCTCGACGAGGAACGCGTCATCAGCGGAGCGCTCACCCTCCTGGCCCACCAGGTCGCCTCCGCCGACCTACCCGTCCACCCACCCACCGACCCCGCCCTCCTGGCTCAGGCCGACATGGCCTACCGCACCATGCCCACGGGAAGCTTCACGGTCGAGGACCGGTTCCCCGCCGTCGCCACTCGCTTCAAGGCGCTCTACGACGCCTGCGACGTATCGCACTGCGACATCGTCGACCACGACCAGTTCCCGGCCCAAGTAGCCATCGTGTTTCCGGTCTTCGCCGCATGCGAGCTGATGGGCTGGCCCCCTGCGGCACAGCTCACCGACCACAAGGACACCTGGAAACTCGCCGTCGACGCGGTCCGGGAGGTCGTCTCCCTCGACGAGTACGCCCCCGCGAATCAGGCCAGTAGCAGCGAGTTCCTGAAGGGGATGATGGCAGCCCTTGAGGAGAAAGCCCTGCCGCTGGACGCGAACGCGTTCAACGCGTTCCACCACGGCGGCAAGGTCGCGCAGCAAGACCTGGAACTGCTGCGGGACCACGTCGCCGCCGGGGAGCGTCAGGGCAAGCCCATGGTGACACTGAAACAGCTGATCGCCGATCTGACGGCGTTCCGTCAGCAAGCCGTCTGACGACAGTCCACGCCGAACAGACTCTCATCGGGGACCGCGAGCCGTATCCAGGTACCCGGCACTCGTCGCGTCCGTTCAACACGTGGGTTACGACGACGGCTTCGCCCCGCGCCGCCTGACCCATGCCGGGCGGCGACAAGGAGAACGGAAGTGTTCCAGCGGTGCTCTCCTCAGATCGATGACCGCTCGTGAGGAGAGCCGCTCGTCCACCACGTCCGTACCGAGGGGATCGTGGGGTCGACATGATCAGGCTGTGGGCAGGAGTTCCTCGGAAGGATTGTCCTCGCTGGAAGGCTTGCCCTCACTGTTCGCGGACGGGACGGCCGCACCCTTGCCGCGCAGGCGTCGCAGCCCGATGACGTACAAGGCGAGACCTCCGGCCAGCCAGCAGGACAGCACGATCAGCGGTCGCGCGGAGCCGGCACCGTCGAAGAAGGCGAACGAGCGCAGCAGGCTGCCGGTGGCGCCCGGTGGCAGAAACTGGCCCAGGGTTCCCCAGCCGGACGGAAGCAGTTCGGGTGCGCTGCTCAGGCCGGACAGAGGGTTGCCGACGAAGATCATCGTGACGGCACCCAGACCGAGACCCGCGTTGCCGAACGCCGTGCGCAGGCCGAGGATCGTCCACGCCGTCGCGGCGATCCCGAGGGCGGCGCCGGCGCTGGTCAGCCAATAGTTGCCGTCCAGTGAACCGAATCCGTACTGCAGCAAGGCCGTGAGAGCCATCGCCCCCGTAACAGAGAAGGCGAAGGCGGCGACGACACGCTGGCGCTGCCGGGGGACGGTGGCCAGCAGCACGGCCGCGCAAATCCAGCCGCCCAGCGCGAGAGGAAACGCACCCGCGGAGAGCCCGGCACCCGTGGGGTCGTCCGGCGGCAGCGGCCGTACGTCCTCGACCGGGACAGCCGCTCCTTGCGCCTCCCCCAACTGGACCGCGAGGGTCTTGAGCGTATTGGCGACCGCCGGGCTGGCGGCGCCGGCGACCAGCACGGTCGTATGGGTGCCGTCGGTGACGAAGGCGCCGTACGCGTCGCGGTCCAGGATGCGGTCCTTGGCCTCCTGGCCGTTGCCGAGCGTGGCTATGTCGAACGCGCCGGGGTCCTGCTCCCGCAGTTGATCTCGGAGCTGCCCGGCAGGCCCGCTCGGTCCGGCGACAGCGATCGGGATGTCATGCGGCTTCGAGTGCAGGGGCGGCAGGGCGAAGGCCGACAGCATGGCGAGGAAGAGCACGACCAGCCCGGCGACGACGATCGCGGGGCGGCGCCAGTCATCGGAGGGCGGCGCCGGGGCCTGGGACGGTGATGACGGTGATGGAGTCACCGGTCCTCCTGGATCTATGTGTGGTGCGGTAAGGGAAGTGTCAACGCGTGACGAAAATAAGATGCACGGCGCATCTTCAGCCGTCGCGGTATAGTGAACCACATAAGATGCAGAGTCGCTCTTAGGAGGCCCGGTGCGGCACACTTCCACTGCCAGCCAGCTCGCGCCCACCACTCGGACAGCGGGCAAGGTCGCCACACGTCGCCGCGGCAAAGAGCTGGAGCAGGCCATCCTCCGCGCCGCACTTGAGGAACTCGCCGAGACGGGCTACGTGGGGCTCACCATCGAAGGCGTCGCGGCCCGGGCCCGCACCAGCAGGCCGGTCCTGAACCGCCGCTGGCCCACCCGCGCCGAACTCGTACTCGCCGCCGTGGCCAACTCTCATCCCGGCACGGACGAGCTGCCCGACACCGGTTCCCTCCGCTCCGATGTCATCGCCCTGCTCCGATGGGTCTCCGACAGATTCGCCAACCTCGGCCCGGAGGTGTTCTGGGGCCTCATGGCCGAAACCGCCCACGACGAGAGGCTCTTCGCCCTGGTCCTGGCCCAGCACTCCCGCGTCCTGCGTCAGGAACTGGTGGTCACACTGGTGGACCGGGCCATTGCCCGGGGGGAGTTCGGGCCCGACCTCCCGACCCCCCGCGTGCTCACACTCCCCGTGGACCTGCTGCGCCACGATTTCCTGATGCACGGCAGGGTCGGCGACGAGGAGATCATCAGCATCGTGGACGAAGTATTTCTTCCCGTCCTGCTCCCCGGCACCCACACCCCCTGACGGCAGGCAGCCCATCGAGGGCGCGGCGACTTCGGAACCCCGCGATACGGCGGCAGATTAACGCACATGCACTTGCGTTTGCCGTGCGGCGCATCTATGGTGAGCTAACGCACAAGGATAGTGCGTTAACAAGGGACATCACCATGAAACTGTTCGTTATCAAGGCAACGAGCCACCTCGATCCGGTCGTCTCGGACCGCCTGCAAGCCGATGGGCGAGTGCACATCGGGCCGGCGCGCAGGGAAGAACCGGCGGCGCAACTCGTCGAGTGCCCGGAAGGAACGACGCGATGAGCGCCAACGACCCCTTCGCCCGCCTGCCCGAGGCGGCCTCCTTCACCGTCACCAGCACCACCGTCACCGACGGCGCGGCCTGGGCGCCCGAGCAGTTCTCCGGCATCTTCGGCGTCCCCGGCGGGAAGGACATCTCCCCGCAGCTGTCCTGGAGCGGCGCCCCGGACGGCACCAAGAGCTATGCCGTCACCGTCTACGACCCCGACGCCCCCACCGGGTCGGGGTTCTGGCACTGGGCGGTCGCCGATATCCCCGCCACCGTCGCCGAACTGCCCGAAGGCGCGGGCGACGACACCGGCTCGGGCCTGCCCGAGGGCGCCTTCCAACTGCCCAACGACGCCCGCGCCGCCCGCTTCATCGGCGCGGCCCCGCCCGCCGGGCATGGCCCGCACCGCTACTTCATCGTGGTACACGCACTTGACGTCGAGTCCATCGGCGTACCGGCCGACGCCACCCCGGCCTACCTCGGCTTCACCATGGCCGGACACATCCTCGGCCGCGCGGTCCTGACCGCCACCGCCGAAACCCCCGCCTGACCGACAACATGACCCGCCTCACCGGCACCACGGAGGGGTAGCTCCGCACCATCCCGGGGCCCGCGTCGTCCGCCTGAAGAAGGGCCATCCGCTGGACGGGTGGCCCTTCCGCCGCTTCCGCGCGGCGGCCGAGCGGCAGGGCGGCGGTCTCGTTCTTCGATCAGTGAGCCGAGGCGCGACGTCCCGATGCCCGAGATGGCGCTGGATCACGGTCCTGGCCGTCGCATACGCCGTAGAGCGCTGCCCGCACGATGACTGTTGAGTCCAGGGAATTGACGCCGTCGGCGGTGAGAAGTGCGCGGCCGAGCACGGGGCCGATGAGGAGTTCGAAAACCAGGCGGTGGTCGACCGTTCTGGGCAGCTCGCCGCGCTCCTTGGCCCGCTCGATGACCTCGGCGCAGAGCTTGAGGCGCTCGTCGAGATAGCCGACCTGAAGCTCGGCGAGCGACGGCTCGTTGGAACGGATCAGGTCCAGCAGGACAGGTCCAAGAGCAGACTGATACATCGCCAGAACATCATTGAGCATCTGAACGAGTTCGTCGTACAGACTGCCGGTGTCCTGAACGGGTACCGCGCTGTCGACGGCTCCTAGCAGCGCATCGCGCACGAGCGCGGCGCGGTCGCCCCAGCGACGGTAGATCGACGTGTGGTGCACCCCCGAGCGCTCGGCGACAGCGGTGACGGTCGTCGCCTCCAGGCCTTCCTCAAGGAGGAGGGCCTGGGTGGCGGAGAGGACCTCGTGTCGGACTCGCGCGCTGCGGCCACCTGTTCTGCGGACTGATTCTGTCATGCCACCAATCTAACGCACACGAGCTTGCAATAAGTGTGTGAGTGCGCATAGCATCGCCGTTATCGCACAACGATGTGCGTTCATGGAAGGGGAACAGGATGAAGCTTTTCGTCATGGGCGGTACGGGCTACATCGGATCGGTCGTCTGCGAACGGCTGCTCGCCGAAGGGCACCAGCTGCGGGGCCTGGCACGCAGCGACGAGGCAGCGGCCCAGCTCGTCGAGGACGGCATCGAGCCGGTGCGCGGCGCACTCGGCGATGTCGACATCATCCAGAAGGAGTCGCGGGCGGCCGACGGCGTGGTTCAGATCACGACGGGCGGGTTCCTGGTTCAGGCGCTGGACACGGTCCATGAAGCCGTGGCGACCACCGATGCCGTACTGGAGGCCCTGGCCGGCACGGACAAGCCCTACATCTGGACCGGCGGCACCGGCGGCTGGCTCGACACCGGCTGTGCCTTCCCCGAGCGGGTCGTCACCGAAGCTGATCCCATGACCGTCCCGCACTTCTACATTCATTTCCTTCAGATCGCCCAGAAACTCCTGGCGGTCCAGGACGTCCGCGCGATCATCATCGCGGCGGGCCAGCTGTACGGGCGGGGCGGCGGCTACATCGGGCCGGTCGGGCGATCGTTCAACGACGTTCGCAAGCATGGGGTGGTCCACGCATGCAACACGGACAATGCGTTCACCTTCGTCCACGTCGATGACCTCGCCGACCTGTACGCGATCGCTCTCAACAATCCCTCCACACGCGGGCAGTACATCGCCGCGACCGACACCGTCCACATGATGGATGTGGCGCGTGGAGTCAGTAAGGCGGCCGGCCTCGGTGGGGAGATCGTGGTCGTCGATCACATGACGATGCGACAGCTCAATGGCCGAGCGAATGAAGGGGATTTCTTCTACAACCTCCGCGCCTCGTGCGCGAAGGCGCGGGAGGAACTTGGCTGGCAGCCGCACCGCCCCGGTCTCCTTGAGGAGCTCGCGTCACTTCCCCAGCCGCTTGACCTCAAGAGCGTCTACCCGGAGCCGAAGCGTCAACCGGCGGCGTCGCTCGTCAAGTTCTGACGCGAGGGCTGCTGGGACAGGACGACTCCAGCGCATCGAAAAGACTGCACGACGTGGGCCCTGGCCGCCGCGCGTGGCGCGATCGCCTTGACCCGGCAACACCCGAGGCCAGTGGGTGAGCTGTGCCGACTCGGGCGGTACCGATCGACGCCGATCGCATCTCCATCGCGATCGGCGTCGATGACGCGTTCGATGCGATCGACGCTCTGATCACCGCTCTCGCGCGGACCTTGCGGAAGGATCTCAAGAGATGATGCTGATCGACTACTTGGACCGAGGCGCGAGGATAGCCCCGGACGCGCCGTGCATGACACTGCCCGACGGAACGACACTGAGCACGCACGCCGAGTTCCATCAGCTGACCCATCGAATCGCCGCGGCAGTTCTTTCCCATGGGTTCAAGCCTGGTGACCGTGTCGCCGTGTTCAGCCCGAACGACGGGGACGCGTTCGCGTGCGTTGTCGCTACGGTTCGCGCGGGCGCAGTGTGGACACCAGTGAACGTGGCCGGCAAAGAGGACGAGACCGGCAGCTTTCTGCATCTGGTGGGGTGCACCCGATTGATCTATCACGGCAGCCTTGCCGATCGAGTACCCGCACTGCTCGCACGCGTCCCCTCGATCAAGTCGGTGGTCTCCATTGGCCGCGGCCGCGGCAACGATCCCGTACTGTCGGACTGGATGGCACCGGTGGGGACTCTGTGCGCCGATCAGCCTGCTGACACGGAGCGCCTTGCGATGTTGGCCCCGACCGGAGGCACCACGGGCGCACCGAAAGCGGTGCCCATCACCCATCGACAGTTGGTGTTGATGTGCCTGGCGCAGAACGTCCACTTTCCTGAACAGCAGCCTCCGAGATACATCTGTGCGACGCCGATGACGCATGCCGCAGGGATGGCAGCTTTCCCGGTGCTCGCCGAAGGCGGCCAGGTGATCATTCATCAGGGGGTCGAAGCGGTCGACATCTTCGAATCGATCCAGCTCAATCGAGCGACCAGGATCTTTCTTCCACCGACCGCGCTGTATGCCCTACTGGCTCACCCGGATGTGCGCACGCGAGACTTCTCGTCCTTGTGTTACTTCTTGCTGGCCGCAGCACCGATCGCCCCCGAACGGCTCGCCGAAGCGGTCGAAGTGTTCGGCCCGGTAATGACCCAACTTTTCGGCCAGGCCGAAGCCCCGTTCGTTTGCACGGTGTTGACACGGGAAGACATCGCCGACGCCGCCGCCGACGTGAAGCATCGCGGCAGACTTGCGTCCTGTGGCCGACCGACGATCGCGGCGCGAGTGGAGATCATGAACGATCTCGGCGATCTCCTTGGCCCCGGCGAGCAAGGCGAGATCGTCGTACGCTCCGATCTCGTATTCGGCGGGTACTGGAATAATCCTGAGGCATCGACCGAAACCCGACGCCGGGGAGGGTGGCACGGCACCGGTGATATCGGCTACCGCGACGAAGACGGCTACGTCTACATACTCGATCGCAAAAGAGACATCATCATCACCGGTGGATTCAACGTCTTTCCATCCGAAGTGGAAGCAGTGCTTCACACCTTCTCGGCCGTGAACGACTGTGCCGCCATCGGCATCCCGGACGACAAATGGGGCGAGGCGGTCACTGCCGTCATCGAAACGAAACCGGGGCAGACCCTGGATCCCGACCAGGTCATTACCGCCTGCAAACAGGCTCTGGGCTCAGTAAAGGCGCCGAAATTCGTCGAATTTCGTGACCTTCCACGCTCTCCCGTCGGCAAAGTCCTCCGTCGAAAACTACGAGACGAGTACTGGGCTCACCGCGACCGCAAAGTCTGACCTTCAGGCGGTCCGCGCCACTCAGCTCGTCGAAGTGCCCTCTCTGCCAACCTGGGTTGAGGTGCTCATTCGGTGAATCCTTCGAGTTCGGCGATCCGGCGGAACACTTCGAGGGTGTCGACTCGTTCCAGGGTGGGGTCGAGTTCGTAGTAGACGGCGAGGATGTTCTGGGCGATCCGCCCGCGCTCGTCGAGATCGGCGAACCGGCCGAGGTTGATGTCGCGCATGGCGTCCTCGGGTGTCATTCCCTTCTCGTGGCGGGCTCGCGCTTCGGCCTGCACCCAGGTCAGGTAGTCGCGGACCTGGTGGATGCCCGAGGCGGCGATGACGGGTCCGTGGCCGGGGACTACCAGTTCGGGTTCCAGGGCGAGCATCCGGTCGCAGGCGGTGATCCAGTTGGAGACAGGGCCTGCCCAGCTGATCGGTGTGCCCCCGATGAACAGCAGGTCGCCTGCGTACAGCACGCGTTCGGAGGGTACGAACACCACGGTATCTCCGCCGGTGTGGGCCGGCCCCAGGTTGATCAGCCGCACCTCGACGCCGCCGACGTCCATGGTCAGTTCATGGTCGAAGGTGCGAGTGGCGCCGGTGGGAGTGATGTCGGAGAAGTCGAATGGCTCGAATATGTGGCGTGCGAATCTACCGGCCGGCCCTGTCTGAGTGAGTAGGCCCCGGACGAGGTCCGGACCGCTCGTCGCCATTTCGTCGGCGGTGGCCCGCGACGTGATGATCTGGGCGTCGGCGACCAGTTCGTTGCCGTACCAATGGTCCCCGTTGGCATGGGTGTTGACGACGGTCCGGATCGGGTTGTCGCCGGTGAGCTGACCCAGACCGTCGAGCATCTCGCGGGTCATGGCCAGGTCGAACAGGGTGTCCACCAGCAACGACTCACCGGCCCCGGCGACAAGGCCGGCATTGCTCCAGCCCCATGTGCCGTCGGGGACGAGCCAGGCGTGGCAATGCTCGGTGAGACGGTGCAGGCCGCGGGTGTAGGGGATGGAGGGAGTCGAGGTCATGGGTGTGCTCTTTCCGGTCGGGCAGCCGACAGGACCGGCTGCTGCGGGGCAGTGGGGAGGATGATGGCCCCGGCGGTGGGTCGCGCCGCCGGGAGGGGGTCAGGCCGGACGGCCTCGCGATGCGCGGATCTCGTGTTGTGCGCGTAGCTCCGCCTTGCGGATCTTGCCGACGCTGGTGCGTGGGAGGCGGTCGAGGAACACGACGGAGCTGGGGACTTTGAAAGCACTGAGCCGTTCGGCGCACCAGTCCAGTAGGTCGTTGGCCCTGAGCTCATAGCCGGAACGGACGGTGGCGACGAGCACGATGGCCTCGTCGCGGACCGGGTCGGGGACACCGATGGCGGCGCATTCGGCGACGGCAGGGTGGTCGCCGGCGACGCGTTCGATCTCGCCGGCCGAGATGTTCTCCCCGGAGCGTTTGATCATGTCTTTGGAGCGGTCGACGAAGAACAGGAAACCATCGGCGTCGCGACGTGCGAGGTCGCCGGTGCGCAGGCCCTGATCGGTAAAAGTCTCCCGGGTGGCGGGAAGGTCGTGCCAGTATCCGGCGGCCAGGGTTTCACCGGGATGTCCTACGATGCGCATTTCGCCGGTGCCGGGGCCGGCGATGGTGTGGCCGTTCTCGTCCACGAGGTCGACGGTGACGCCCCGGACGGGGCGGCCGATGCTGTCCCACAGGCGACCGTCGTCGTCGGGGTTCATGGTGGGTGGCAGGACGGTTTCGGTCATCCCGTACAGCTGCACCAGGCGGGTGCCGAAGCGGTGCTCGAATGTGGCTGCGTCGGTCGCGGTGAGGTTTTGGGCGAACAGCACGGTCCGCAGGCGGTTGTCCGCGTCGCGGGGCCTTGGCGCGCCGGCCAGGATCATGCGCACAGGAGCCGCGAACAAGCTGGCGAGGGTCGCGTCCATCGTTCGTGCCTGTCGTGCCCAACCGCTGGCTGAGAAACGCGGCGCGAGTGCGACCGACGCACCACGCACCAGTGCCGACATGGCGCAGTAGTACTGGGCGTTCGCGTGGAACAGCGGCAACACGATCAGCCACCGGTCCCGCTCGGTGACCTTCAGGTGGTCGGCGACGGCGTTGCCCGCGGCGACATAGTTCGCGTCCGTGACCATGACACCTTTGGCGCGACTTGTGGTGCCCGACGTGTAGAGGATGGCGGCGACCCGTCCCGGGTTCCGCTCGTCGGTGTCCTGCGCCGCCTGCGCCGGCGTGGTGCCGCGTAGAGCGTCGACCTCGGCGGTGTCGCGGATCGAGACCACTGGGACCGCGTCGTCGAGGATGTCGCGCAGTTCGTGTTCCGAGGACTGCGGATTCGTCGGCACCAGGACGGTGCCCGACAGCGCCGTGGCAAACCAGACATCGAAGAACTCGGGGCAGTTCGACAATTGCACATGGACACGGTCACCAGGTCGCGCGCCACTGCGACGCAGCCCCGCCGCCATCGCCCGGCTGCGCGCCAACTGCTGGGCGTAGGTGATCGTTTCGCCGTCGGGCAGGACAGCGAAGACGCGGTCCTGTCCGACGGCGTGGCGACGCAACAGTCCGGCGACGGTGTCAGTCATGAGCGACATGTATCGACGGCGCACCGTGATAGCTGGCGACTCCCGCGCCCTCGCGACGGACCTGCTTGTTCCCCACAGTGTTACGCAGCACCCCGACGTTGGATGCCTCAAGTTCGACCACGTCTCCCGGCTTGATCCACCGATCGAGTTCGAAACCGCAGCCACCACCGACCGTCCCCGTGGCGAAGAACTCCCCGGGGTACACGTCCTCGTCGAGCGAGGCCCAGGCGAGCACTTCGGCGAAGGAGTACTGCCGCTCCTTGGACGTGCCCGACGCCCACACCTCTCCATTGACCCGGGCGCTCATCGCGATCGACCACTCGTCGACCTCGTCCATCGTCAGGACGCACGGGCCCATCGCGGTGCAGAAATCCTTGCCCTTGGACGGGCCGATGGTCATGGCCATCTCGAACAACTGGATGTCGCGGGCGCTCACGTCGTTGAAGATCGTGATACCCGCGATACGTGTGCGGGCCTCGGCCGGTGTGAGGTCACGCCCGCCACCGCCGGTGAAGAAGCCGATTTCCAGTTCGAAGTCGAGTTGGTCGGTGTAGGACGGCCACAGCAGCTCGTCGTCGGGGCCGACGATCGTCTCGACGTTGCACTTGTAACAGACGGGCATCGCCGCGAACGCCGCCGGCACGGCCAGCCCCGCGCCGGTGGCATGCTGGGTATAGGTCAGGTAATCCCGCACGCGCCGAGGGCGCGGTACCGGTGCGAGCAGTCGGACATCGTCGATCGCGTGGACGACTGGGGCGTCGTCGTCACCGGTGAGGGTGTCGCCGCGGCGGCGACGTTCACGCACGATTTCCAGCGCCCGGCGCGCGTGTTCGAGACCGTCATCGCCGCTCTCGAAGAACGCCACCATCTCCGTCGCGACCTCGGGGGCTCGCCCGCCGGCCGTCGGCCCTGATCGCAACCGCTGCTCAGCTCGCAACGCCGGTCCCGGTTCGACCACGCTCTCGCCGTCGAGGACTCCGAGTCGCGGTCCACCCGCACCGGGGCGAAAAGTCACCAGTCGCATGCCCGTCTCCAATCTGCTGATTGCTGTGCTGCGTCGCGGCTCGGACAAGGACACGCGGGCGGCGGCAGCTTGCCGTTCGCCGTGTCACTGGACCGTTCTTGTTGTGAATCACCGAGAGCGTGTTGCAGCACACACTGGCTCCCCATGCTGGCGTTGTCAATCGCCATGCGGTAAGAAGTGAATATTGAATAGTCGATGGCGATGATTCGGATGAGGAGCCGCGATGAGTCAGCGAGTGCACGTGGCGGGGGTGGGCATGGTCCCGTTCGCCACTCCCAGGACGAGTGAGCCGTACGACGTGATGGGTGAGAAAGCCACCCGGGCGGCGCTCGCCGACGCCGGGATCGACTACGAGCGGGTGCAGCAGGCGTACGTCGGCTATGTCTACGGCGACTCGACCTGCGGGCAGGCGGCGCTTTACCGCGTAGGCCAGTCGGGCATCCCGGTGATCAACGTGACGAACAACTGCTCCACCGGGTCCTCTGCGCTGTTCCTCGCCCGGCAGGCGATCGAGAGCGGCGCGGTGGACTGTGTGCTGGCTCTGGGGTTCGAGCAGATGCAGCGTGGCGCCCTCGGCATGGGGTGGCAGGACCGGCCCAGTCCGTTCGTCCGGTTCGACGAGGTCGCCCAGGCGATCCAGGGCGAGTCCGACGCCCCCTTCGCCGCACAGTACTTCGGCGGCGCGGGTGCGGCCTACGCCGCCGAGTACGGTCTGGCCGACGACACGCTCGCGAAGATCTCCGTCAAGGCCCGCGCACACGCGGCGAACAACCCGTACGCGGTGTTCCGCGACCCGGTCACCGTCGAGCAGGTGCTGGCGTCGCCGCAGATCTTCGGCCCGTTGACCCGTCTGCAATGCTGCCCGCCAACGTGCGGCGCGGCGGCCGCGGTGCTGTGTGGTGAAGACTTCGCCCGTGAACACGGGCTGCGCACCGACGTCGCGATCAAGGCACAGGCGATGACCACCGACACCCCGTCGACCTTCACCGACGCGGACATGCGGAAAGTCGTTGGCTACGACATGACGAGAGCCGCCGCGCAGCAGGTGTACGAGAGGTCCGGCGCATCCCCCGAGGACATCCGGGTCGTCGAGCTCCACGACTGTTTCACCACCAACGAACTGCTCTGCTACGAAGCGCTGGGCCTCACGCCCGAGGGCACAGCGGAGAAGTTCATCCTCGACGGCGACAACACCTACGGCGGGCGCGTGGTCACCAACCCCTCCGGCGGCCTGTTGTCGAAGGGGCATCCGCTCGGCGCGACCGGGCTGGCGCAGTGCGCGGAACTGGTGTGGCAGCTGCGCGGCCAGGCCGACGCCCGGCAGGTGGAGAACGTGAACTTGGCGCTGCAGCACAACATCGGCCTCGGCGGCGCCGCGGTCGTCACCCTCTACGAGAAGGTGAGCTGACCCTTGACCATCGACCCGGGCAAGGCCACCGCGCTGGTCTTCGACCCGCTGACGGTGCGAGCCGACCGAGGGCGGCTGGCGCTCTTCGCCCGAACGATCGGTGAAACGGATCCGGTCTACACCGACCTCCACGCCGCCCAGCAGGCCGGGCACCGCGACCTACTGATCCCGCCGACGTTCTACTTCAGCCTCGAACTGGAGGCCCCCGACCCGTTCGGCTACCTCACCGAGATCGGCATCGACCTGCGCACGATCCTGCATGGCGAGCAGTCCTTCACCTACCACTCGCTCGCGCATGCCGGGGACACGCTCACCCTGCGGCCGCGCATCAGCGAGGTGTACAGCAAGAAGGGCGGCGCGCTGGAGTTCCTGGTCAAGCGCACCGACATCACCCGCGACCGCGACCTTGTCGCCGAGGCCACCTCGGTGCTCGTCGTCCGTCACCCGGAGGCAGCGAAATGACCACGGCACCGGAGATCCGGGTCGGCACCGAACTCCCGCCCCTGCGGGTCGAGCCGATCTCCCGGACCACGCTCGCCCTGTTCGCCGGCGCGTCGGGGGATCACAATCCGATCCATCTCGACCTCGACGTCGCCAAGTCCGCCGGACTCGACGATGTGTTCTGTCACGGCATGCTCTCGATGGCCTACCTCGGCAGGCTCCTGACCGGGTGGGTCCCGCAGTCACGGATCCGCTCCTACCGGGTGCGCTTCGTCTCGATCACCCCGGTCCACGGCCAACCGACCTGTACCGGCACCGTCGTGTCCCTCGACCACGACGAGGCGACCGTCGAGCTGACGATCACCCTTGAGGACGGCACCATCACCCTCACCGGCGACGCCGTCATCGATGTCCGAAACGGACTCGGTCCGTGACGACGGCGCTCGAAGTCCCGCTTGCCGGACGCGCCTGTGACGTCCGCGGACCCCCGGGGCCCCGTCCGACAGCGACGTAATCCTCATCGATGACACGTGACGGCGAAAGGTCTTGACGCACATGGGAAAGCTCGACGGGAAGGTAGCGATCGTCTCCGGCTCCGGCCGCGGCATCGGCCGGGAGATCGCGCTGAAACTCGCCGCCGACGGCGCGTCGGTCGTGGTCAACGACATCGACGACGCACCGGCCAAGGAAACCGTCGCTGCCATCCGGACCGCGGGCGGACAAGCGGTCGCGGTCGTCGGCAGCGTCACCGAGGACGGCTTCGCCGAGACGTTCGTGCGCGCCGCGGTGGAGAACTTCGGCGGGCTGGACATCATCGTCAACAACGCCGGATACACCTGGGACACCGTCATCCAGAAGATGACCGACGAGCAGTGGGACGCCATACTCGACGTCCACCTCAAAGCGCCGTTCCGGATCCTGCGCGCCGCTCAACCGGTGATCTCCGCGGCGGCCAAGAAGGACGCGGCGGCAGGCGAACCGGTGCCCTGCCGCAAGGTCGTCAACATCTCCTCGATCGCCGGACTCGGCGGCAACGCCGGGCAGGCCAACTACGCCGCCGCGAAAGCCGGCGTCACCGGACTGACCAAAGCGCTGGCCAAGGAATGGGGCCGCTACAACGTCACCGTCAACACCGTCGCCTTCGGCATGATCAGGACCCGCCTCACCGAAGCATCGGCCAATGGCGACGGCACCATCGACGTGGCGGGCCAAGAGATCAAGGTCGGCGTCAACCCCGAACTGCTCTCCACAATGGAACGGATGATCCCGCTCGGCCGCACCGGCACAGCCGAGGAAGCCGCCGGCGCGGTCTACTTGTTGTGCATCCCCGAATCGGACTACGTCAGTGCTCAGACCCTGGTCTGCGGCGGCGGATTCATCATCTGAGACCGACATCGGCGCGTCGGGGAAGGACGGCGACGAACTCCGACCGGTTCGTCATCACGTTCTACACCGCACCGCGCCTCGGCGTGCGAGAGTGACAATCGAGCACCCGGCAACCGCGACGCGGAGGAGACCATGACCGTCGGCAGCGCGGCACCGCGGACCACCCGCCCACGCAACCGCCGCGCCCTCATCGTGAGCGCGGGCACCGAGCTGTTCTTCGACCGCGGCTACGACAAGATCGGCGTGTCCGACATCGCCGAGGCCGTCGGCATCGGCCCGTCGGCGCTCTACCGGCACTTCGCCGGCAAACAGGCCCTGCTGCGCGAAGTCCTCACCTCGGCCCTGGTCCCGTTCCGCGCGACCATCGAGACCCTGGATCTCACCGATCGGGCCACCGGGCTTCCCCAACTCGCTTTGCTGGCGCTCGAACACCGCCGGCTCGGTGTCCTCTGGCAGCGCGAAGCCCGCCACGTCGCCCAGCCGGACTTCACCGACCTGCGCGCCGAACTCAGCGGGATCGGGCAACTGCTCGCGAGCCGTCTGCGGCACGCCCGGCCGGACCTCTCCCCGGCGGCGGCCGACCTGCTGGCCTGGTCGATCCTCGGGGTTCTGATGAGTACGTCGTTCCACCGCCTCGACCTGCCCACGCCGGAGTACACAGCACTGCTGACCGATCTCGTCGGCATCGTCGTTGACACCCCGCTGCCGCATCTGCCCGATCCCGGACCGCCCGCACCCGGGCCGCCGGGGCTTGTGCCGCATTCACGCCGCGAGGCGATGCTGACCCAGGCCGTTCGGATGTTCGCCCGTGACGGCTACACCGGGGTCGGCATCGAGGACATCGGCGCGGCCGTCGGCATCGCTGGAGCCTCCCTCTACAACCACTTCGACACCAAAGCCGAGCTGCTCGTCACCGCCCTGCGGCGTGGCACGGCCGTGCTGTCCATGGAACTCTCGACCATCTACGGCACAGCCCCCGACCCGGCAGCAGCGCTCACCCGGCTCGTGGCCTCGTATGTAGGTTTCACCCGCCAGCACCACGACCTGATCGACCTCATGATCACCGAACTCGGGCACCTGCCCGACAACGAACGGCACGACGCCCGCCGTGCCCAGCACGACTACGTCAGTGAATGGGCACACCTGCTGCGCGCCGCCCGGCCCGAGCTCGACCCCACGGCCGCCCGCATCCGGGTCCATGCCGCGCTGGCCGTCGCCAACGACACCGCCCGCACACCGCACCTGCGCCACAACACCGCCACCGAGCCCGCGGTGCGGACACTGTGCCTGCGGCTGCTGGGAACCCCAGCCTTGCCGCAGCACTGAACCGCGGACCGAGCGGTAACTGTGCGTCGTCGACCGTATCAGGGGACAATGGAAGCACTGGAAGTCACGGGAGACATCCCAGCGCCCCAGCTTCAGAGCCAGCGCTGAGGAGGTCAGGCGCCGGCAAGGTGGAAGGTGCGGTCCGGGATGACGGAAACGGGATCTTTCGAGGCCGACAGCGATTCTTCCGGCCGTCCGCTGGAGCGGCCGAGTGGGGTGCTGGACGCACTCGGTGTGGCGGTGGTGGCGCTGGACGCGGCAGGGCGGATCGTCCTGTGGGGCCCGCAGGCCGAGCAGCTCTTCGGCTACCCCGCGCGGGAAGTGCTCGGCCGGCGCGCGACGCGGTTGCTGGCCCATGACAGCAGCGGGGAGCTGGTGGCCGGCGAGTGCGCGCGGATGGTCGAGACCGGCGAGGGCTGGGCCCGTGTCCTTCCCGTCCGGACCGAGGACGGAGGAACGCGGCAGGTGGAATTCCGCTGGACGCGGCTACCGGGCGACCAGGGGGACTTCTTCGCGCTGGGTATCGCCACGGACGCGTCGAAGGTGCGTGACGTGGAGCGGGATATCGCGTTGTACACGCAGTCCATCGCCCAGTCGCCGATCGGGCTGGCGGTCCTGGACACCGATCTGCGTTATGTGGCCGTCAATCCGGCGATGGAACGGTTCCATGGTCTGCCGGCCAAGGACCACCTGGGCCGGGGGCTCGGCGAGGTCCTGCCCTCGGCCAGTGTCGAGGCGTCCGAAGCGGTAGCCAGGGACGTGCTTGAGTCCGGACGCCCTCAGATCGACAAGTTCTCCATGGGCCGCACCGCGGCCGACCCTGACAACGATCATGCCTGGTCCGTCTCCGTATACCGGCTGGAGGGTCCCCACGGACAGGTTCTGGGCGTGGCCACGTCGGTAGTGGATATCACCGATCGGTACGATGCGATCACAGCGGCGGCCCAGGCACGTCGGCGTCTGGGCCTGATCGCCGAGGGCTCCGCCCGTATCGGAACCACCCTGGACATCACACAGACGGCCCGCGAACTGGCTGACGTCGTGGTGCCCGGACTCAGCGACATCGCGGTGGTGGACGTGCTCGACTCCACCCTGGGCCATCGTCGCCCCGCGGTACTCGACAGCGGCCCGGTACTCGTGCGTACCCTCGCGGTGAAGACCGCCTGCCCCACAGAAGTGGCCCCCGCTTTCGGCACAGTCGACCAACTGGCCGACTACGACGCCGATCGACTGCTCACCCAGTCAGTACGGACCGGTCACCCGATCATGGTGGCTCACGTGGACGAAGAGGATCTGGCACGCATCGCCCGTGACGCCGAAGCCGCCGCTGTCCTGGCCAGGAGCGGCATCCACTCATATCTCGCGATACCGCTCGCAGCCCAGGGCGAGGTACGGGGAGTACTGAGCCTGATGCGCGGCCCCAATCCGCTCCCTTTCACGGCGGACGACTCCATCCTGGCCGGTGAGCTGGCCGGCCGGACCGCGGTGTCCCTCGACAACGCGCGCCTGTACCAGAGCGTCCGCAACACGGCGGTGACACTCCAGCGCAGTCTGTTGCCGCGACCGGCGCCGCCCGAGAGCCTGGAGGTCGCCACGCGCTACCAACCCGCGGTGGCCACCAACGAGGTTGGTGGCGACTGGTTCGATGTCATCCCCCTCGCGGGGGACAGGACCGCGCTCGTGGTGGGCGATGTGATGGGCAGCGGCATCGACGCGGCCGCCGCGATGGGCCGCCTGCGCACCGCCACCGCCACACTGGCCGACCTCGACCTCTCGCCCGCCGAGGTGCTGCGACACCTCGACAAGATAACCGCCGGTCTGGAGCCCTTCTTCGCCACCTGCATCTACGTCGAGTACGACCCGCACAACGATCAGTGCCGTATTGCCGGGGCCGGACACCTGCCCCCGGCACTCATCCCCGCATCGGGGCCTTCCGAGCTGCTTGACCTGCCATCCGGCGCGCCCCTCGGCGTCGGCGGCGTCCCGTTCGAAACGACCACCGCGCCCCTGTACCCCGGAGACCAACTGGTCCTCTACACCGACGGCTTGGTCGAAACCCGCCGCGATGCCATTGATGATCGCCTCGACGTCTTCCTCCGCGTGCTCGACGGCCCCGGCCGTTCTCTGGAAGAAACCTGCGACCGGCTCCTGGACACACTGCGTGATCCACACGATCGGGACGACGTGGCGATACTCATTGCCCGGCCTCGGCCGCGCCCCTGATCCACCATCGAGCGGGGCATTTCCGATGTCGCGCCCCTCGCCTTCGGCGGCTACAAGCGGTCGGGCAACGGTCGCGTCGGCTGGAGTGGTCGTCGTCGTGACGTTCCTCTCATCCGTTGGAGGTGAGGTCACGGCCGATGATCTCTTTCATGATCTCGGTGGTGCCGCCGTAGATCGTCTGGATGCGGGCGTCGACGAAGGCCCGTGCGATGGGGTATTCGAGCATGTAGCCGTAGCCGCCGTGGAGTTGCACGCACCGGTTGACGACCCGGTTCTGGAGTTCGGTGGCCCACCACTTGGCCTTGGCCGCGTCGACGGCGCTGAGCGTGCCGTCGTTGAAGTCGCCGATCACCCGGTCGAGGTAAGCGCGCGTCACCTCTGTCTCGGTGGCGAGTTCAGCCAGGGTGAAGCGGGTGCTCTGGAGGTCGGCAATCGGCTTGCCGAAGGCGGTGCGCTCAGCACAGTAGGCGAGTGTCCATCGCAGGGCTGCCTCGGCGGCGGCCTGTGCGACGACCGCGATGGCCATGCGCTCGCGGGGCAGGCGCTCCATGAGGTGGACGAAACCGCGGCCCGGCGTGCCAAGGAGGTTGGCGGCGGGGACACGGACCTCGTCGAAGAACAGCTCCGCGGTGTCCTGCGCGTGCAGCCCGACCTTGTTCAGTTTGCGGCCTCGAGTGAAGCCGGGCATGCCGCGCTCGATGACGAACAGGCTCATCCCCTTGGCACCGGCCGCGGGATCGGTCCTGGCCAGCACGATGACGAGGTCCGAGTGGATGCCGTTGGTGATGAACGTCTTGGCTCCGCTGACGAGGTAGTCGTCGCCGTCCTTGACGGCGGTCGCGCGGATGCCTTGCAGATCGCTGCCCGCGCCGGGCTCGGTCATGGCGATGGCGGTGACGATCTCGCCGGAACAGACACCGGGAAGCCACCGGCGCTTCTGCTCCCCGGTGGCGAGGTCGAGCAGGTAGGGCAGCGCGATGTCGTCCTGCAAGCTCAGGCTCAAGCTGACCGACGCGGCTCCGACGTCGGCCAGTTCCTCCATGACGACGGCGCGATAGCGGAAGTCGCTCTCGCCTCCGCCACCGAACTCCGCGGGCACGGCGATGCCGAGCAGTCCCTGTTTACCCGCGGCTGTCCACAACTGCCGGTCCATGAGGCGCTCCTGCTCCCAGCGCTCCTGATGCGGTGTGACCTCGCGCGCGATGAACTCGCGGACCATCTCGCGAAACGCTTCGTGGTCCTCGGTATAGAGCTTGCTCTTCACTGGACTCCTCGGGGCCGTAGGAGAGTACGAGAGGTAGGGGGAGGTCCGTCTCAGACAGTGGCCGGGGCGGTGACGATGACACCGGCTGCCAGCAGTGCGGAGACCTCCTCCTCGGGCCGGCCCCAGTCGGCGAGCGCGGACACGGTGTGCTGCCCGGGGTGCGGCGGCGGTCCGGCGATCGAGCCGGGCGTCCGATCCAGGCGCGGCGCGGGGGACGGCTGCCGGACACCGGACGACGACTGGAAGACCTCGCGAGCCGCGTTGTGCGGGTGCTCGTGGGCTTCCCAGGGGCTGAGCACCGGCGTGACGCAGGCGTCGGTGTCCTGGAAGCGGGCCGTCCACTCGTCACGGGTGCGCTCCTTGAACACCGCCGCCAGGCGCCTGCGCAGTTCGGGCCACCGTGCGCGATCGTCCTGCCGCGGTATGTCATTGGCTTCGGACAGGCCGAGTCCGGTCATCAACTGGGCGTAGAACTGGGGCTCCAGGGCGCCCACCGCGATGAAACGGCCGTCGGCGGTCTCATACGTGTCGTAGAACGGTGCGCCGCCGTCGAGCAGGTTCCCCCGGCGGCCTGCCGGCCAGTGCCCTGCGGCACGCATCCCGTGGAGGCCGGCGGTGAGCAGCGCGGCGCCGTCCACCATCGCGGCGTCGACGATCTGGCCGAGGCCGGAGCGCTCGCGCTCGAAGAGCGCGGCCAGGATACCGACGGCGAGGAGCATGCCGCCGCCCCCGAAGTCGCCGATGAGATTCAGCGGCACGGTGGGCCGTGCCGCGTCACCGATCGGCTCCAGCGCCCCGGACAATCCGATGTAGTTGATGTCGTGACCGGCGCGTGGCGCGAGCGGTCCCTCCTGCCCCCAACCGGTCATCCGGCCATAGACCAGGCGCGGGTTGAGCCCACGGCAGTCGTCCGGGCCGATGCCCAGACGTTCGGCGACACCGGGACGGAACCCCTCCACCAGCACGTCGGCCGAAGCGGCAAGGTCACGGACCAAACGCGCGCCGTACGGATGCTTGAGGTCGACGGCCACCGATCGGCGCCCCCGAATCAGCGGGTCTGTCGGTCCCTCGGGCAGTGCGCCGACCGAGGCCGCGCGGTCGATCCTCAGGACTTCGGCACCGAGATCGGACAGCACCGTACAGGCGAACGGCCCAGGAGCGAGGCTGGCGATCTCTATGACGCGCACTCCGGCAAGTGGCCCGGATGAAGTTCTTGTCATGGTGGCTCCGCCACTTCGGCTTGAGTTCGGTGTGGGGACGTTCGGCGCTTGGCCGGCCAGGGGGTTTCGCAGCCGACCTCTTCGTCCGCGTCTCGACCCCTTCGTCCGTATCTCGACGGCGAGAGCGTGGTCGAACCGGGACCGGTGTCGCGAGCTGAGCGGCCCGGGGGTGCGCCGATCTTGTTGTGAATATCCAAGAGCTTGTTGCAGCAAACACTGACTCCTCGTACTGGCGCTGTCAATCCGTATGAGGTAAGAAGTGAATTTCTAATAGTCGATGGTGATGGTTCAGGCGAGGAGTGGCGATGGATCAGTCCGGCGCGCACACGGACGCAGTGGTCCGGTCACACAGCGAACGGCACAGGATCGCCCTGCCCCTCATCATCAGATAGGAGCCCTTGATGCTCGGACTCATGCAGGACCGTCCGCTCGCTCTGCCTCATCTGTTCCACCGCGCCGAGCACTACTTCGGTCACAAGACGATCGTCACGTCCGGGCCCTACGGCGAGGCCACGACCACGGTCGAAGCAATTTGTGCCCGCGTCCGCGGGCTCGCCACCGTGCTCGACACACTGCGGGTGAGTGCGGACGGCAGGGTCGGCACGTTCTGCTGGAACAGCGACCGCCACCTGGAGCTGTACCTGGCTGTGCCGTGTACCGGCCGGGTCCTGCACACGCTCAACATCCGGCTGTTTCCCGACCAGATCGTCTACATCGCGGAACACGCGGAGGACGAGGTCGTCTTCGTCGACCGCTCGCTGCTGCCGGTGTTGTGGCCGCTGGCCGACCGGATGCCCACCGTGCGCACCTTCGTGGTGCTCGACGACGGATCCGATGTCCCGCTCCCCGACGACCCGCGCATCGCGGACTACGAAGGTCTGCTCGCCGACGCCCAGCCGTTCGCCGGCGTCTTCCACATCGAGGACGAGAACACCGCCGCCGCGATGTGCTACACCTCGGGCACCACCGGCAATCCCAAGGGAGTGGTCTACAGCCATCGCTCGACGGTGCTGCACGCGCTGCTGACGCTGCTCGCCGACGGGCCGACGGCGCTGAGCGAACGCGACGTCGTGCTGCCGGTCGTACCCATGTTCCACGCCAATGCCTGGGGCCTGCCCTACGGGGCGCTCATGGCGGGCGCGTCAATCGTGTTCCCCGGCTCGGACATGACGCCGGCAGCGATCGTCTCGTTGCTGGAGCGGCACCGGGTGACCGTCACCGCCGGCGTACCGACCATCTGGATGGGCGTCCAGCCGCTGCTGGCCGACCACGACCTGACCTCGCTTCGCACGATCATGTGCGGCGGCTCCGCAGTCCCCAAGGCTCTGTCCGCCGCCTATCGGGAGACGATCGGCGTACCGATCCTCCAGGCGTGGGGAATGACGGAGACCAGCCCGATCGCCACGGTCTCGCGGACACGCACCCATCACGACGCCCTGTCCGAGGACGAGCGTGACGGCGTACGCAGCCGCCAGGGCTACGCCACACCGCTGGTGGAGATGCGAATCTGCGACCCGGACACCGGCCGAACACAGCCATGGGACGACGTGACCACCGGCGAGGTGCAGGCTGCCGGGCCGTGGGTCGCCAAGTCCTACTACCGTGCCGAGGACAGCGATGAGCAGTTCACCGAGGACGGCTGGCTGCGTACCGGCGATGTCGCCACGATCGACCGCCATGGCTCCGTGCGGCTTGTCGACCGCACGAAGGACCTGATCAAGTCAGGCGGCGAGTGGATCGGTTCGGTCGAGCTGGAGAACGCGATCATGGCCCATCCCAAGGTGGCCGAGGCGGCGGTGATCGGCATCGCGCATGAGCGCTGGATGGAACGCCCACTGGCACTGGTCGTGGTCAAGGACGGCGAATCCCTCGCCGCGGACGACATCATCGACTTCCTGTCCTCGCGCGTGGCCAAATGGTGGCTCCCCGACGCGGTCGAGTTCATCGACGAGATCCCCAAGACCAGCGTCGGCAAATTCTCCAAGAAGACCCTGCGCGAACGCTTCGCCGACTATCGCGTCGGCTCGCCCACAACCACGGAGGCTGCGAAGAACGCCGTAGCCACGGACTGAGAACCCACCACCGGCGGGCAAGAGAGGGGGAACGGGGGGCATGTCGATCGGAATCATCGACGAATGACATGGTCATTCTCGCGGCGCGGTGGCGACACCTGCCCGACCTCGGTATCCACGAGGAAGCCTTGCGGGGATGGTTCGCCAGGCCGAAGCCGACCACGGCAGCCGGTCCGATCCGACGACCGCCCAGTCGCTGGAGCCCGCCGCGAGGCACGCCCCAAACGACGACACGAACGTCATGGGTATACTGACTTAAGGTAATGACGGGCTACCCTCCTTTTCGTCAGGAGCCAAGATGGCAATAAGTGATTATTCAGGTCGGGCGGCCCTCACGGCGGTCGATCTCATCAACAGCTACGACGTGATGACGGGCGGTGACGGGCTGACCTCGGAAGCCGCAGCCGCCAAGCTGCTCAGCAAGCGCGGCTGGGTACTGGACCGCCCACTGTCCGACTCCGACCTGAAACGACTGCGGGACCTGCGCCCCCGCCTGAGGCTCGCCTTCGGAAACCCCGCGGTTCGCAAGTCGGTCGAAGCTCTCAACGGAGTCCTGCGCGAGCTGGGCGCCCAGCCACAGCTCAGTGACCACGACGGCAGCTGGCACTGGCACTACTCCCGCCCCAGGGCACCGCTCTCCGAGCGGGTCGCGACCACCTGCGTAGTGGCCCTGCTCACCGCGATCGCGGACGGGGGCGGCTCCCGCCTGCGCATCTGCGAGCGAGCGGAGTGCGGCAACGTCTTCGTGGACGCGTCGCGGCCCGGATCACGCCGGTTCTGCGACGCCAAAGGCTGCGGTAACCGGGTGCACGCTTCGGCCTACCGGGAGCGTAAGCGCCAGAAGGCGAACTGACGGTCACTGGAGCCATCCCTGGGCGCATTAGTTAACCATGCTTGACTCATGACTTCTGTGCTGCTTACCGTTGCGTCGACCAATGGCGTCCCTGGTCATGAGGGGTTCGCCCGGCTCGCTCATGGGAGGCAGACATGGCTGCACCGCTGCCCGCGACACCGCGGCTCATCACGTTCGACACCTACGGCACCCTCATCGACTGGGACTCCGCGCTACGCGCCCACGTGGCGAAACTGTTCGCCGGCAAGGGTGTGAACGTCGACGTCGCGGAGTTCTACCAGCGCTGGTACTACGGCTTCGCGCTGCCCGCCGTGTCCGGGCCCTTCCAGCTCTACCGTGATCTGCTGAAGAACACGATGGCGGAGGCTTTGGCCGAAGCGGAGGTCGACTTCGACCCGGCGGAGCTCAGCGTCCTGGGCGACGTCATGGCTCAGGCCGATCCGTTCTCGGACACTGTTGACGTGCTTGCTGAGCTCAAGAAGCACGTTCCGCTGGCGACGATCTCCAACAGCCAGCGCGACATTCTCGAAGCCGGGGCCAAGAAGCTGGGAGATCCCTTCACCTACGCCATCACCGGCGAGGTCGTCCAGGCGTACAAGCCCGACCGGGCCCTGTTCGATCTGGTACTGGAGCGTGCAGGAGCCGAGCCGCACGAAGTCGTTCACGTGGCCCAGTCCCAGTACGTGGACCTGCCCCGATCCGTGCCCCTGGGCATACCGACGGTGTGGATCAACCGGCAGGGTCAGACACTGAGGCGGGAAACACCCGCACCCACCGCCGAACTGCCTGACCTGACAGGGCTACTGTCCCTGCTCGGGCTCGCCCCTGGTGGTGAGGCCCGCTCATGACGGCCGGCCGTCGCGTTTCCGACGCGGTACGCCCTGGGCCGTCATCAACGCCGCCGAGGACGTCCTCAGCGCGATGGGCCCTGCGCGCCCCCGCCTGGCCGATCAACTCGTGCGTGACGCAGGCGTGCTGATCACCCCCGGCTACCACCTCCGGAACCACCCGCCCCCAGAAACGGACGCCCCTGTGACCACCACACCCACCAGGCAACTCATTGACAACCTCGGCGTCTTTGCTTACGACAAACTCCCCGCACCGGTCGTCAAACAGGCCAAGAACGCCCTCTACGACAGCATCGGCGCACTGCTCGCGGCGACCTCCCACAGCTACCCCGTCATGTCCCTTCTCAAGCACATGGTCACCGAGGCGGGCGGCGCGGGTGAATCCCGCCTCGCCGGCTCCACACTGCGGACCAACCCGGCCACCGCCGCCCTCGCCAACGGCACCCTGGCCTACTACTGCGACATCGAAAGCCACCACCCCTCCGCCAACGTCCACGCCATCGCCGTGGTCGCACCGGCAGCCCTCGCGGTCGGCGAGCGCCAGAACTCCAGCGGAGCGCAGGTCCTGGCCGCGATCGTGGCGGGCATCGACGTCGCCGCCCGCGTCAGCTACGCGCTCAGCCCCTCCGAGCAGTACGCCCGCGGTTTCCACCCCACCACCGTGGCGGGAACCTTCGGCAGCACCGTCGCCGCCGGACTCCTCCTCGGCCTGGACAACGCACGGTTCGCCAGCGCCTTCGGCCTCGCCGGAACCAGCGCCTGCGGCCTGCTGTCCTGGGTCGACGACCCCTCCGAACAGTCCCGCCCGCTCAACATCGGCCTCGCCTCCCAGGCCGGTGTCCAGGCCGCCATGCTCGCCGCCACCGGCTTCAAGGGACCGGACGACATCTTCGGCGGCAAGTACCCTTTCGGAAAAGCCTTCACCGGCCAATGGGACCAGAACGCACTGCTGGACCAGCTCGGCGAGCGGTTCGAAGTGACGGAACTGTTCTTCAAGCGCAACTCCTGCTGCGTCTTCATCCCCGCCGGCCTGGACGGACTGCTCGACATCCTGCGGAGCGAGGACATCAGCGTCGACGACATCGCCTCCGTCCACGTCCGCGCCCCGCAGTCCTCCTACCATGTCGTCGACAACAACCCGCTGCGCTCACACTGCGCCCAGTACGTCCTCGCCGTCGCCGCGCACCAGGGGCATGTCAACTTCGCCGACATCATGGAGGACCGCCGCTCCGACCCCGCCATCGCCGAGTTCGCCAACCGGATCACCCTCACCGGCGATGGCCTCTTCGACCAGCGTTCAGGCGGCAAGCACCAGTCGGTGGGATCGATCACCCAAGTCACCACCCACAGCGGCGCCAAGTACATCCGCGACGTCGAATTCCCCCTCGGCGCGGCACAGAACCCCCTGTCGGACAACGATCTCCAGAACAAGTTCACCAGCCTCACCGCAGGCGTCGTCGACCCCGACCGTGCGGCACAGATCAAGCGGCTGATCGACGAACTCGACACCGTGGAAGACATCAACACGCTCACCCAGTTGTTCGAGTCCGGGTCCCAGGTGTGACCACCACGGATCCCACGTCCGTGGACCTCCCCATGCCGGCCGGCGACTAGACCGTCGCCCGACTCGCCGCGGACCTGGTGTTCGTCTCAGGTACGACGCACAAGGACGGCACCATGCTGCTCGCCACCGGCCGACTCGGCGAGCAGATCACCCGCGACGAAGGGCGAAGCCTCACCGCAGTCGCCGCCCACCGCGCCTTGGCAGCGGCCTCAGCAGGTGGTCAAGGTCGGACGGCGCCTCCACCGGAGGCCGGCGAGCCCCGGCGGCCTGCTCCGGCGGTTTTCGCGATGCGCGGCCTCGGGGTCAGCGCCGCGCGTAGTGCCGGGACAAGGATCCGGCGGGTCTCGGCCTGGGTGAGGGCGGCAGGGGTGGGAAGGGGGTTGAGGTAGCGGGTGTAGATGAGGCCGCCGAGGATCGTCACCACGGCCGTGGCGCGGGCGGTCGCGTCCCGGCCGCCCAGAAATTCAACAAGCCGGGCCAGCAGCTCGTGTTCCAGGTATTCGCGGATGACCTCGGCGGCCTCGTCGCCCTGAGCGGTGAGCTGGAGGAAGTCGGCGTCCTCCCACAGGTCCGTCACCGCGTCGATCAGACGGTCGGGGAGGGTGACCGGGTCGCCGCCGAGGACGTCGTCCACCGCCAGCGCGTTGGCGCACTGGAACTGCATCACGTCCGCGAACAGGCCCTTCTTCGAGCCGAAGTGGTACGCGATGAGCGCCACGTCGACCCCGGCGGCCCCGGCCACCGCGCGCAGGGTGGTGCGCCGGTAGCCGCGCTCCAGGAACAGCGTGCGGGCCGCCGAGACGAGCGACTCGCGGGTCGGCGGGTTGCCGCGTGGGCGGCCTCGGGTACGGGCGGGGGCGGGGGCGGCGTTATTCATCAGCGTTGAGCCTGCATTCCGTGATCGGCAGGGTCAAGGGCGTTCCGCACACCACTCGAAGGGATGCCCCGACATCATGCGTATCGCAGTCTTCGGCGCCAACGGACCGACCGGCCGCCACCTCACGGACCAGGCCCTCGCGGCCGGCCACGAGGTCGTCGCCGTGACCCGCCGCCCCGGCTCCCTCCCCGCGCGGGCGGGCCTCACCGTGGCCGTCGCCGACGCCACCGATCCGGCGGCCGTCGATGCCGCGATCGGCGGGACGGACGCCGTGCTCTCCGCGCTGGGCGCGCGCTTCAGCAAGGAGACCGTCACCACGTACTCGGCGAGCGCCACCGCCATCACCGGGGCCATGGCCCGCCACGGCATCAAACGGCTGCTCACCGTCAGTTCCAGCATCGCCGACCCGGACTGGCGGCCTACCGGAGCGCACTTCTTCAACCACGTGCTCGACCCCCTGGTGAACCGACGCCTCGGCCGCACCCTCCACGAGGACATGCGCCGTATGGAGGCCGTGATCCGCCGGACGGACCTCGACTGGACCCTCGTGCGCCCCTCGGGCCTCTTCGAGCACTCCTCCATCACGGACTACCGCACCGCCGAGACCAGCGCCGACGGGGTCTTCACCGCCCGCGTGGACCTCGCCGCGAGCATGCTGCGCGAGCTGGAGGAGAAGCGGTACAGCCGCACGGCCATGGGCGTCATCACCACGGCCGTGAAGCCGAACATCGCCAAGCTGATCTGGCACGAGGGCGTGAAGAAGAGGTGAGCCGGGCCACCATCGAACTCCCCTCCGGCACAAGGACGTTCCTCGCCCGCCGCCTCACAGCCACCCTCACCACGCTTCGCTCCGACGGCACCCCGCACGTCACCCCCGTCCGCTTCACTTTCGACGCGGCCACCGGCCTTGCCCGGGTGACCACCAGGGCCGGGGCCCGCAAGGCCCGGAATGTGGCGGCGGGCGGCCCGACGGCCCGCGTCGCGCTCTGCCAGGCGGACGGCTTCCGCTGGGTCACCCTCGAAGGCCGGGCCGCCGTCACCGACGACCCCGCACGCCTGGCCGAAGCGGTCCGCCGCTACGCCGCCCGCTACCGCGCGGCCCCGCCCACCCCGCCGGACATGGTCGTCGTCGAGGTCTCCGTCGAACGCGTCCTGAGCCTCAATCTCTGATCATCCCCCGGTACGGAAAGCGATGTGACACCGCGATGCCCACCCTCCCCGTCCTCGACTCCACCCTCCACTACCGCGAGTCCGGCGACCCCGACGGGCTGCCGTTCGTCTTCCTCCATGGCAACCCCACCTCCTCCCACTTGTGGCGGAACGTCCTGCCGGGCGTGGCAGCGCCCGGCCGCCGCCTTCTGGCCCCCGACCTCATCGGCATGGGCGACTCCGGCAAGCCCGACCTCGCCTACTCCTTCGACGACCACGCCCGCTACCTCGACGCATGGTTCGATGCCCTCGGTCTTGCCGAGGCCGTGCTCGTCGGCCACGACTGGGGCGGCGCGCTCGCCTTCGACCGCGCCGCCCGCCTCCCGGGCCGCGTCCGCGGCCTCGCCTTCACCGAGACCATCATCAAACCGCTGGTCGGCGACGAATTCCCGGCGGCCGGACGGGAGTTGTTCGCCCTCCTGCGCACTCCCGGCGTAGCTGAGGAGATGATCCTGGAGAAGTCGCTGTTCATCGAGGGGCTCCCGAACACGCTCGCCACCCCACTCGACCCCGTTGACCTGGAGATCTACCGTCGCCCCTTCCCGACCCCGCACAGCCGCCGCCCGGTGCTGGCGTGGACGCGCATGATGCCACTGGACGCCGAACCCGCCGACGTCGTGGCCCGCGTCGAACGCTACGACGCCTGGCTGGCCGCCAGCCCCGGAGTCCCCAAGCTCCTCGCCGCGTTCGAGCCGGGCCCTGGTGCCATGACCGACCAAGGAGCCGTGGCGTGGTGCGAGGAGCACATCGCGGGCCTGGAGGTCTCCCGCCACGGCCTGGCCGGCCACCACTCCCCCGAGGACAGGCCCGAGGAACTGGCCGCGGCGATCACCGCTTGGGCCGACCGTCACGGGCTGACACGCCAGTAGACGCCCTCGATCACGGCGGTGCCGCGCCGCGTCACGGGCGAATCCCGGCCCTTACGACAGTGGGCGGAGCATGGTCGCGTAGATCGGGGCGTCGGGGAATGGCTGCTGATCACCGATGCACTTGTATCCCCACTGTTCGTAGAGCACCTGTACCTTCGGGTGGCTCGGCTCTACCAGGAGCGTCACCCGCTCCTCCGGGCGGTCGGCCAGGAGTGCTTCGTGGATGCGACGGGCGCTGCCGGTCTTCCGCCATGGCTGGCGGACCATCAGCTCGAACAGCGCGAGTTTGACGGCCTTCTCCATGTGCCGCAGATGTCGGGCCGCTTCCTCTGGCGGCTCGACGCCCCACCCGGCGCTGGGAGAACACGGCTCCGTACGTCCCCCACGGGGAGCCGAAGCGCCTCAGCGCCGGGCGGCACCCCGCCGCTCCGCCCCTTCCTCCTCGGCGCGCTCGCCCTCGTGGCTCTGCGCCGGGCGCGACACCGACGGCGGCCGATCCCCGTCCGACATCGCCTGGTGGCCGCCGACGAGCTGCGGTTCGCCGCACGGTGCCAGCGGATCGATCGTTCACACACACCGAGGAGTTGAGCAGTGACCACCATGATCGTCACGCGGGTCTTCCTCGCGCCCCGAGAGCGGCAGGTGCTTGAGGGCTTGACCGCCGGCAACACACTTGCCGTGGTCGCGCAGGACCTCAAGATCCGCGAAGGGACCCAGATCCTCACCACGGACCAGGTGGCCACATGGTTCCGCTGCCCCCTACCGTGCCCGGCATGGCGCTTGCCTGGGACGGGGCCGTCGAGCCCGGTAGACAAAGCACAAGCAAAGCGATCGCCTTACTGATTACCTGAATAATAATCAGTAAGGGGTGATTCATGTAAGTCGCCTATAAAACCTCAGAAATGATGTGCTGCCATATTCCTGCCAGATTGCCCCGTTCATCTCGTTGTACCCATCAGGGGAAGGCAGGAAAATGGGCAGGTTCAGGTACGGAACCACGGCGTCGGCCATCGCGCTGGCCGCCTTGGGATCGCTCGTGGCCGCGGGAGGCGCGGCTCACGCGGAAGCGGGTCAGGACAGCATCGGCATGCTGAAGCAGGAGAAGACCCAGTGGTGCTGGGTCGCCTCCGGGCTGACCATTGCCAGGTTCCAGGGCTTCGGCTCCACACAGACGGACTTCTGCAACCGGGCTCAGCCCTACTACGGCTGCAACAACCAGCCCGCCACGCTCGACGACATGGCCAGGGGCTGGAGCAGCCTCGGCATGACCCGCCCCGGCTCGGGCCTGGACAGCGCGGCCACGTTCAACCAGGTGTACACCGAAGTCAAGGCGGCCCGGCCGATCGGCACCCGCATCGGGTGGACCTCCGGTGGCGGCCACATGAACGTGGTCTACGGCTTCGACACATCGAACAACACGATCGCTGTGGCCGACCCGTGGCCGGACACCACCACGTACACGTGGTGGAACTACAACGACTACGTGAGCAACAGCTCGTCCAAGTGGACCCACTCCCGCATCGGTATCTCCCGCTAAGGCAGGCGACATGCGCGACACCAGCGGCACCAAAACGTCCAGCACGCGGGCGGCCACCCGCTTCTCCCGTCTGTCCATCGTCATCGCAGCGAGTGCGTCCGCGCTGCTGTCCGTCGTCGGTCCGACGCACGCGGCCCCGGCCAAGGACCCCCTCCCGGCCGACATCCCCGACTACCGGGCCGCACTCAACGCGGTGAAGTCCACCGACGTCCGCAACGCCGTCTGCCGCTTCCTGCGCACTCCGGTGCCCAGCGGCGACGTCGGCAAGCCGGTGCAGACGATTCCCGAAACGGCCGAGCCCTGCCAGGGCCTCCCGGTGTTCACGATCAAGGACCCGGTGGCGCGGAACGAAATCACTCCCGGGTTCGTCGCAGGCACCGCCCAGCCACTGCCCACCGAGGCGATCAAGCTGACGCAGCTGGTCGCCTCGCTGAGCGCCACCGTCAACGGCCGCAACGCCACCGTCATGCTCGCCCCCACTCAGGGCGGCGGCTGGCACCTGGCGGCCGTACGCGACGGCGACAGCGACGCCACATACGCCGGCAAGGCCATCGCGGGCACGCTGGTCTTCACCGAGCCGCAGATCCGCGGCTGGTACCAGCTCAAGCTCCTCACCGTCGAACCACTCAACGACCAGGCCCGGCAAGGACTGGGCGGCAAGGCGTCGGTGTCGCTCAGCGACTACCAGAAACTGGTCAAGGCCCGCTACACCGACAAACTGCCCGGCTCGGAGTACGACAGCAAGGGCTACTCCAGCGGCTACAGCCTCCAGCACACGGAGGACGACGCCTCGCCCTCCACCCTGCTCCTTGCCGGCGGTTCCGGCACGGCACTCGCCCTCGCAGGCGGCGCCGCCGTGCTCCGCCGGCGCCGACGCGCAAGCACTCGCTGAACCCAACCCCAAGGGCCCGGATCCCGATGCGGATCCGGGCCCTACCTTAGTGAAGCTCGGGTTTCGCTGAGCGTGACATGAGTTCTTTGATGGCCTGCTGTAGCGGTGTGCCGCCGTGGACGATGCCGACGACGGTCTCGGTCAGTGGCATGTCGACGTTGTGACGTCGTGCGAGGTCGAGGACGGACCGGCAGGAGGTGACGCCTTCGGCCGTCTGCTTGGTGACCGCGGCGGTTTCGGCGAGGGTGAGGCCGCGGCCGAGGTTGGCGCCGAAGGTGTGGTTGCGGGACAGGGGTGAGGAGCAGGTGGCGACGAGGTCGCCCATGCCGGCGAGCCCGGCGAGGGTCTGCGGGCCGGCGCCCATTGCCTGGGCGAGGCGGGTGGTCTCGGCCAGGCCCCGGGTGACGAGTGCGGCCTGAGTGTTCTTGCCGAGGCCCTGGCCGTCGGCGATGCCCACGGCCAGGGCGATGACGTTCTTGACCGCGCCGCCGAGTTCGCAGCCGATGACGTCGGTGGTGGTGTACGGGCGGAAGTACGGGGTGTGACAGGCGGCTTGGAGCCTTTCGGCGACGTTCATGTCCGCGCATGCCACGACGCCGGCGGCGGGCTGTCGGCGGATGATCTCGCCTGCGAGGTTGGGGCCGGTGACGACCGCGATCCGCTCTGGCCCAGCGCCTGTGACGTCGGCGATGACTTCGCTCATCAGCGAGGCCGTGCTGAGCTCGACGCCTTTCATCAGGGAGACGAGGACGGTGTCGTGCGCGAGGAAGGGGGCCCAGGTCGTCAGGTTGGCCCGCAGGGTCTGCGCGGTGACGCTGAGGACAGCGAAGTCAGCGTTCTTGGCGGCCTGTGCCGCGTCGGCCGTCGCCCTGATCCCGCTCGGGGGGGGTTACGCCGGGCAGATAGTCGGGATTGCTGCGGGTGCTGTTGATGGCGTCGACGAGTTCGGCACGCCGCCCCCACAGCGACACTTCACACCCGGCGTCGGCGAGGATCATGGAGAAAGCGGTGCCCCAGGATCCGGCCCCGTAGACGGCCACACGAGTCGGCATCGGCCGGTGTACCTACCTTTCGTTTCATCCCCCGGGACGGCTCAGTCGTGCCGGGGCGCTTGAGGCTGCGTCCTCAACGTGGGGCCGCCACAGCGTAACGGTGACGGAGCGTCGATTTCCGAGTGCCGGCGCATGTGTGCGGGCCTCGGTGAGCATGCTCTCGGCCTGGTGGTCGCCGAGCGGGCGGCGCAGGTCCGCTTCGTGTCCGGTCCACAGCTGGTAGAGGCGGCGCCACATCGTCGGTTCGTCCGGCCGCTCTTCCTCCGACTCCAGCTCCAGGCCGGCCGCTGCGGCTCGCCGCGGCCAGGGCGGTGCCGCGGGGTTTGTGTGGCGGCCACCGGAGGTGAGGACAGCCCGGCCGCCGGGGCGCAGCACCCGGCGCATCTCCCTGAGCGCGCCCATCCGGTCGGGGGCGAATCCCAGGGCGTCGATGCAGACGATGCCGTCGGCCTGCGCGTCGGGTAGGCCGGTGGCCTCTATGGTCGCTACGCGGAAGCTGGCCTGTCCGGGCGGTACGAATGCGGGAGTTCGTTGGGCGGCGAGAGTGATCGCCGTCGGTGAGATGTCGATGCCGACGAGGTGCACGGACAGTGCGCGGGACAGCCACAGCTGATGCGCATTTCCAGCCCGGGGCTGATGACCTTCGCTCCGGCGTAGGCGTCGGACTGGTGCAGGGTGACGGCGATCGGCTCATGGCCGGTGACGGAGGCGATCCGGGCGGCCACTGACGCCGTTTCCCGGGCGAAGTCCGGCTCGGCCGCCGCGTAGTGGCTGACGAGGGTGTTCCAGTCGGCGCTGCCCGGCCAGGCCGGCTCGGGAGACGGAGGGCGGGCGGCGAAGGCGTTCTCGTGGGAGTCGAGGTCGTCGCGGGTGCCGGCGATGCAGGTCAGCCGGGACTGGGCGGCTTCGGTGAGGGCTCGGGAGAGCGCGATGCGCGGATCGCGGTGGCGTCCGGAACCGGCGAAGAGGACCGGATAGTCCTCCGACCAGATGTAGGCCGCGCACACGGGGATCTGGTGGTCGCTGTCCACGAGCGATCTCCAGGAACATACCGGCGGACTGGAACCGGCCGATCAGGTCCCGGCAGTAGGGGTCGTCCACGCTCCGCGGGTCGACCAGGGTGCGGCGGCGTCCTCCGCTTGTTTCCGAACCGGTGAGCCAGGCAGTCACACTCCCAGGTGACCGCACTGGACTGCCCGGCCATCGGCACGCATGGCTGCTGCACCAGGGCCTCCTGCTGCTCGGCGATTCGACACCAACGAGCTGTTCAAGAGCCCCTGTTCGTATGCGCGCAGCGCCGCCGACCACCCGATCGGGACTCCCGTTCGACGCGCATCTCTCAAGATCGTAAAGACCACAGCTTCTTGGAGAGAGTTCGAATCGGGCCCTGACGATCTGGCAGCGTCGCGCCGAGCAAGCGGTCATCTGGGTGCAGGGTCGTGCAGGTATGCGAGCCGACTGATGATCTCGTCCTCCAGCGGACCGGGTGGCGGCCACGGGAATCGGGGAATGCGAGCGCGGAGCAGAATGAGGCCGTGCAGAGCCGCCCAAAGAGCGGTCGCCGTGGCGAGCGCATCCTCCGCACGGGACGTGCCGTCGCGCATCGCATCGGCGACGTCGCGCAGAAGTATCGAGAATGCTTCGGCGGGAGCGAGCTGACTCGCGATGGGCTCGCCGACAATGGGCGCGAGCTGGCGTACCGCCTGGTCAATGCGTTCTTCTGTGGTGCTGCTACCCCTGGGCCGCGGGCGGGAGAACAGAAGGGCGTAGAGCTCGGGCTGTTCGGCACCGAAGACGAGATAGGCGTGACAGTCGGCCAGAAGTCGTTCACGCGCGCCGTCCGCTTCCGCCCGGGCGGTCTCAAGATGACGCACCAGCAGTGAGCGGGTTTCGGTGACCACGGCCTCCACGATCTGGTCGGGCGTGTCGAAGTGCGCGTAGATCGACGGTGGCGCGATGCCGACCTTGCGGGCGATCGCCCGCAAGGTCACCGCGCTGTCCGATCCGGTCTCGACCAGCAGCTCACGGGCTGCGGTCACGATCTCGTCGCGGAGTTGCCCTCCCTGACCTCGGGGGTTGCGTCTGCGTGCTGCCGCTGGAGCCATGACGATGACTTTACAGCCGTAAGTTCTCGTGCTCTACTTACGGCCGTAAAGTTACATTGGTAGCGTGAAGGAAGATGGTCATGGACGTTCTCGTTCGCATACTCACCGTCGACAGCCGCATGAACGTCGGTGCCGGCGCCGAAGGGTCACGGTGCACCGCATGAGCGCCACGACCGTCACCCCGCTTTCCATGGGCAACAGCAACGCCTATCTCCTGCGTGGCGAGCAGGCGATCCTCGTGGACACGGGCGGACCGGAGGACGGCGACCGCCTGCGCGACGCGCTGTCCGCGCAGGGCCTTCAGCCTCGCGACATCGCCCTGGTCCTCCTGACCCACGGCCACAACGACCACAGCGGCACGGCGGCGTCGTTCGCGGATGCCGGCGTTCCGATCGCGGTCGGCCTGGGTGACGAACAACTCCTGCGTACCGGACGCATCGGCGTACTCCCGATCAGTCATCCAGCCGGTGCGATATTGAGGCCCATGGTCCTCCGCGCGAAGGCCCAGCCGGTCGAAGCCGACATCCTGGTGGAGGACAAGTTCGACCTGAGTCCCTACGGTGTCGACGCGCACGCCGAGCGGTTCGGCGGCCACACCCCCGGGTCGCTCGTCGTCCGCGTCGGCGACGACACGCTCGTCGGCGACCTGGTCCGCGGTGGCGTGCTCCGCCGCCAGAGCCCGAAGCGCCATTTCTTCACCGAGGACGCCGCGGGAGTGCGCAGGGCGCTCATGACCGAGCTCGACCGCCGTCCGCAGCGCCTGCTCCCCGGCCACGGCGGGCCCCTCGACGCGGACGAGACCCGACGACGCCTCGACAAGGTCGCTCCGGTGCCCAGTCGGCTCTCGGCATCCGGGTGAGGCAGGTGGCGCTCTACAGCGCCACCACCGGCCGTCGCCTGTTCGCCGCTGCCGCCGAAGCATCACGTATCTCAGGCTGGTGCGCCGTCGACTCCGGCCACCCCGCACCGGCCCAACGCCACTACCTGGCCGCCCTGCGCTCCGCCGGGAGCGCGGCCGACCCTGTCATCACCGCCAACACCCTCGGCTTCTGGGCGATGCTCCGCTACAGCACAGGCGACCCCGAAGGTGCGCTCCAACTCGTGGACGCCGCCCACCGCCACGCCGCCATGGCCAACGCCCACCAGGCCAGTGCACACGACCAGCCCCCGCCGCGCACAGCCGCTCCACGCCTCACCCGCGAGGCCGACGCGCATCTCGCGCTCGGAGACGTCGACGCCGCCGTACACACCGCCAACCGGGCAATACAGACCCTCGGCGGCGTCACCTCCTCCCGCGGAACCAGCCTCCTCACGGGACTCAAAAGCAAGCTCGCCGCACATACGACTCCCCTCATGAGGGACTTTCTGGAAAGCAGCTGACCAGTCGCAAGGCCGTTGCGTGGATACCGTGCGGCGCCCGCGCCACCGCGAAGAGCAGCGGTCAGCGTGTGCTGCGGCGCGCGTTGGTTTCCGGTCCCGGCCGGGCTGTGGATGCGGTTGAAGGGTGACTGGCGGTGGGGTGGGCAGAGGTGTGTGTCGGTGGGTGGTGCGGGGCTGGGCGGAGCGGGCGCGCCGATGGATCCGGTCGGCGGTGCTGCTTCGCAGTCGCCAGATGAGGACCTCGGCGGGGTGGTCCGCGGTGTCGAGTTCGCGTTGTCCTGCCAGGTCGGCGAGGGCCTTGCGGGGCGGGGTGCCGGCGGATTCGGCGAGGGCGGGCCAGGCGGGGTCGGTCAGGATCCGCTGGGCGACGGCGGCGGGCCCGCTGGGTTCGGCAGGCTGCTCCTGGTCCTGGTGGAGGCCACGCTCGGCCTCGATCCCCCCTCGGTCCGTGCCCCGTTGGACGGGCACGAGCGCGAAGGCCGCATCGCCCCCGGCGATGTGGACTTCGCCCCAGCTCGCTCCGCCTGTGGCTGGGTCGTGTGCTTCCGCTGCCGACCTATGGGTGGTTCGGGTTGCTGTTCGTGCATGGAGCCTGCGGCTGAAGTCCTGCCATTCGTGCAGCGATTGAGGGTGGCGGGATGCTGACCTGGGGTTTCGGTACGGAAAGCGCGATCACCTGCGGAAACACCTCTCCCCAGTTCTCACTGGTCCACGCCGTTTCCCAGGCTCATGTGCCCTGGATGTGCCCTCGAACTGCCTCGCCAGGGGTGCTCTGTTTCCGCTGACGGACGGGTGAGAGTCGACGTCTCTGCGAGCTACGTGCTGCGAGAAGTAGGGGCCTGCTTGAGCCGAAACGGGAAAGGCTTCACCCGTGAGAACGGAGAACTCCTCCACTCGTTAGCGTCACGCGGCGGTTCATCGATCTGTGCGTGGAAACCGTCACGTGCTCCGATTGGCCGTGGTTTACCGCCTCGACTGGTGCGGCAGTGGCGCGATATGGATGAGTGCCACTTCTCCGTCGCCGTCGAGGAGGCGGCAGAGGGTATCGGTGCAGGGCCACGTTCTTTCGGCGGCAGATCGGTCTTGCGTGGCGGCCGTTGACTGAGGCCGCGCGAAGCGGCGCCATCTCGCTCTTGAACCGGTGTGCGAATCCTCCTGGGGTGATGAGGACGTAGGCCCCGGACACTGGTGAGGAGACCCCACTCCTGTTGCGAACCCTCCTGGCCGGGCTGGAGTCGCGAACCCTCCTGGGTTGATGACGACCTGCCGCTCCGTGGCGGTCCAGGCCGAAGCACCGCTGTCCCAGTTGCGAACCCTCCAGGGCTGATGACGGCCCGCACGCCAGCGCGCTCGACATCACCGGGGACATGTTGCGAACCATCCAGGGCTGATGACGGCCCATCATGCGGTCGGCGGCGGCGCGCACGGCCTGGTCCTGTTGCGAACCCTCCAGGGCTGATGACGGCCCATGACCGAGACCTTCGAGACCATCCGCTACACCGCGTTGCGAACCCTCCAGGGCTGATGACGGCGGGTCGTGGGTCGTGGCGTAGATGGTGAGGGCCACGTGTTGCGAACCCTCCAGGGCTGATGACGGCGACCTGGTTCCAGGGGGAGAAGCACCCGCCGACCTAGTTGCGAACCCTCCAGGGCTGATGACGGCCCGGAACGGCATGTACAACGTCGTTGTCGCCAGCGGGTTGCGAACCCTCCAGGGCTGATGACGGCCCCCGCTCGCCCTGGAACGCACCAAACTCCGCGCCGGGTTGCGAACCCTCCAGGGCTGATGACGGCGGCGGTCCGGCACCCGCACCGCGCCGCTGCCGTGCAAGTTGCGAACCCTCCAGGGCTGATGGCGGCGTGAGGTTGACGGCCAGTCGGCCGCCCCGGTGTTTAAGTTGCGAACCCTCCAGGGCTGATGGCGGCGAGAGGCGGCTGGCCGCGTTGGCGTTGGCCTTCATGTGGTTGCGAACCCTCCAGGGCTGATGGCGGCCTCCTGCCCGCTGCACGAGGCCGCCGCCCTGATCGCGTTGCGAACCCTCCAGGGCTGATGGCGGCCGCGCTGGAGAAGATCCGGGCCGTCGGCCTGGTCCGGTTGCGAACCCTCCAGGGCTGATGGCGGCCCGACGGTAAAATTGCAGGTCAGGGCGCTGATTGCTCGCCGTTTCGTGAGCCGTTCTGCAGCGGTCCGGCGGTAGTGCATCCGTGCAGGTCAGAGCTGTTCAGAGGATGTCTCCTGGGCCGCCCAGGTCGACTCCGAGCGTGCTGGACTCGATCATGTCGGGGGAGCGGGCGGTGTAGGTCACGATGCTGTCGTATTCCGGGTCGATGGCGGTGTTCAGAGCGGCGGTGAGCGCGCGGTATTGGGCTGTGGTGAGTTCGCCCTGGAAGACGCTGCGCTGGGTCCAGTGGAGGTATTTGCGGCAGGTCTTGAGGATTTTCGGGTTGCGTTCGACGGCAGTGTCGTAGACAAGGATTACGAAGATGGCTGGTCACCACCAAGGGCGGAAGGGTTTGTACGGCTTGTCTTCGAGGCACATGCGGACGATCTTGAGCGCTTCGAGGTGGATGAGTTCCTCGTAGCTGACTTTGCGTTTCAGGGTGCGGTGGTGGACGGTCGTGGCGAGTTCCTCCTTGACGAGGGCGGCGACCTTTTTGCGGCCGTCCTTGCTGAGGGAGGCCCTGGCCACGTCGGTCTCGAAGTCGGTCGGCTTCAGCTTCTTCTGGCTGGCGGCGCGTCTGAGGAGCCGTTCCGCGAAGAGGGGCTTGAAGGGTTCGGCGAGGTCGAGTGCCAGGGTGTTGCGGCGCCGGTCGGTGTCGGAGTGGAGGAAGCCGATGGCCGGGTGCAGCGGGGTGGTGCGCAGGGCGGTGAGTACGCGGGCGTAGACGAGGGTGTTGAGGTAGCTGATGAAGGCGTTGCCCGCGTTCGTGGGAGGTCGGCGGGTGCGGCCATCGAGCCGCAGCCAGGCAGGGAGTTGAGCGTCGAGGACGGCCCATGCGGTGCGGCGGAAGTTGCCTTCCTGGCCCATGATCGCGTCGCTGTCCTCGCAGTCGGGCAGCGCGGCGCGCAGGGACGACAGAGCGGGGTCGAGGAGCTCGGTGTCCATCGCCCAGCGCAGGTTCTCGGCGGTGGCGAGGACAAGCGACCGGCCAGTGGAGGTCCGTCGGTCCGAGTCGGCGGTGATCTCCACCTGTCGGCGGATGACGCTGGCCGAGGACATGGACTCCGAGGGACTGAAGTGGCCTGCGTGGTTGCCGTAATGGTCGAGGACGTGGAGGGCCACGCCGTTGCGGCTCAGCAGGGACAGGGCGGAGGTGTTGACGTCGACGTGGTCGAAGGCCACGAAATCGCGGATGTCGGTGATGGGGATGCGGACCGGGCTGCCGTCGGGGCGTTCAATGCGGACGCTGTTGTCCTCGCGGCGGATACGGCACGGTTCGGTGAGCCAGTAGGTACGGCCGACGGCGGGCATCAGTCTCCCCAGCAGTAGTCGAGGTAGGAACAGCCGCGGCAGTTCGCGCGTGTGAGACGGGCCGGCGCTTCGAGGGCGGCGATGACGCTGCGAGCTCGGACTTCGGAATTCTCGGCCTCGGCGCGGGCGGCCGTGTCCCAGGGGACGTCGGTGGTGCGGCGGATGAGCGGGTAGTGGACGGTGCCGCCGCGGACGGCGATGCCCCGGCGTTCGAGCAGCAGGCAGTAGTGACGGACCTGGGCAGCGTGTGCCGGTGAGGGGACGCGGGAGGACTTGGTCTCGTGTACGACCGCCCCCGTGGTCACCCAGTCGATCTTCGCTTCGCCGAGGTCGATGTCGCGTCGACGGGTAAAGGTGGTGTCGTCGACGACTTCGCCGAAGGCGACGAGGTCGCTGCGCTGTTCGGGCCAGTAACCGCGGCTGTACAGCCACAACTGGCGTGGGCAGTGATGCAGGTACTTGATGTGTACGCCGCCCAGCGGCACGTCTTCTGCCTCTGGTCCGTGGTCGGAGGCGGCGGTTGTTCGTGCGCTCACAGGATGGTCTCCGGATCCTGCGGGGGTTCCAGCCCGATGGTCTCGTCGTACTCCCCGTCGATCACATGGACTCCCAGGCCGCGGTCGTACTGAGCGTTATAGGTCTTGAGCTGGCCGTAGCGAAGCGGGATGAGCAGGCCGGCCGCGCGGAGGATGTGACCCTCACGGCCCGTGGTGAGCTCCCGGTACTCCTCGGTGTCGTCGCGGTGCAGGACCTCCACGCTGTCGAACTGCTCGCTGAGCTTCTCGGCGAATTCGGAGCGGTCGTGGAACGGATCGGAGAAGGTGAGGAAGACATCCCTGAACGCGTCGCGGGCCCGTCGGGTCCGCTCCAGCCATTTCTTGCCCCAGGCGGTGTCATAAGCGAGGGCAAGGAGCCGGTCGATGTCCTGTTCGCTGAGCGTTTCGACGCCGTCCGCCGCGAGGGCGTTCAGCGCCTCCCAGGAGGCGGCGACGGCTTCCGGTTCGTAGGGGCGAGCGCCGTCCGTACGGTGGACTCGGAACTCGGCGGGGCCGTCGGGGTGGAGACCGCGCCGGTTGACCCGGCCCGCGCGCTGGGCTACCGCCTCGACCGGCGCGTTCTCCACGGCTCCGCGATCGAAGTCGAGTTGCAGGGAGACTTCGACGGTCTGCGTAGCGACGGTCAGTCCGCCTCGTCGAGCCTGGTCATCCGCGTGGCGTTCGGGGTGCCGCTCCAGGAGGTTCCGTTCGATCGCGTTCCGGTCACGGTTCTTGAAACGGGAGTGCAGCAGCAGAGCGCTGTGCGGGTCGCCGGGGCCCGAGTCGCGGGCGTCGTCGTACAGGTCCTTGAACAACTGCTGAGCGTTGGCGACCGTGTTGACGACGGCCAAGACGCTGTGGCCTTCCCCGAGCCAAGTGCGCAGGCGCTCCACGCTTTCGGCGGAGGTGAGGGGGGTGTCGTCCAGGACGAGATGGTGGCGGACCGGGCTGGTGCCCTGGGGCGCGTGGTGGCAGGTCACCGGCTGGGTGAGGCTCTCCTCGATGACCTTCGTCATGGGTGCGGCGAGGGTGGCGGAGAGGACGGCGACACGGCTGCCGAGTCGTTCCCACAGCCCCATGGCCGCGCAGAGGCGGCCGAAGGTCTCCGGTTCATAGGCGTGGAGCTCGTCCAGGACGAAGACGGAGTTGGTCTGTTCGAGGAGGACGGAGGAGTACACCGGGCCTGCGACGGCGCCCCGCAGAAGTTGGTGGGGGGTGGCGACGCGTAGGCGCTGGGCGAACAGGCGCATGGCGCCCGCGCGCGCACGGGCCTGTCGTGCCATCGCGGCGGTCGGCTCGACGTACTGGCGCCCGTTGTCGGCTACGCCGCTGTCGTTCGTGTCGCCGTCCGGCGCGCGGTCGTCCGATGGGCAGTCCTCGACTGCTTCGCCGAGCAGTGTGTGTGCGACGGTGCCGTGAAGAAGGCCAATGTCTGGCACCGTGTCTCCCTCCGCGGGAAGGAGATCGCGTTGCAGTCGGCGGCGCGCCGCGTTGAGGGAGGCGCGGTAGGGCAGGGTCCACACGACACGGGGCAGGCCCGGCATCGCCGCCACCTGCCGGGCTGCCCAGGACAGTCCTGCCTCCGTCTTGCCACTGCCCGTGGGGGCGACGAGGACGAGATGGCCGTCAGTGTCGGCTGCCTGTCGTTGGTGCACGTAGGGCGTGTGAGGGAGCCGCTCGAAGTAGCCGGCGGGCAGCGGCATATGCGTCTGCAGGTGCTCGTGCGCCGACCCGGCGTGGTCGGCGAGTGTCAGCGCGCCCTGTGCGAGGACGGCGAGCAGCCCACGGTCGGCTTGGACGGGCTGCCGCCAGGAATCCAGCAGATATTCGAGAGTCAGCCGGGCCCGCTCGGCAAGGGTGGGGCCGCCCGCGGCATGTGTCGGCGGGTCCATGTCCAGAGCGCCGGAGAACCAGGCGACCAGTTCCCGGTGCAGTCCGAGCTGGACCTGCACCTGCAGACCTCCTGTGTACGGGGTGTGGGTGAAGGCTTCGTCCCATCGAGTCTGGCTGTTGTACATCTGCGACAGGCTGGGCTTGCCCCCTGCCGCGCTCGACGCCGAGGAGTGCAGAGCACGGTGATGGGTCGCGACAAGCGTGGCGATCATGAGTCGGTCCTCGTCGTCCCATCCTGCTGCTTTGGCGAGGAGATCGACGTACGCGAGGGACAGCACTTCGTGACGCTGGCCCCAGCGTTTCCCGCCGGGACGAAGCTGCTGCTGGAAGCCTTCGGCGACCTTGCCGGCGTCGTGGAGGAGCGCGGCCCGACGGATGCGGGCCCAGAAGGCGGGGTCGGTGGCGAGGACACCCGCGTTCGCGAGGCGTTTCTCGATCTGGGAGACGGTGTCGTGGACGGTGCGGGAGTGGGTCGTCAGACGCTCGGGATCGTCGGCCGGGGCGGACTTGGCACGGACGTCCGGCAGGACGCGCCGGGAGGCTCTCGGGGTTACGGGCTGAGCAGCCACACCGCCTGACCTTTCTCATCCTGATAGGCGTTCCGGACAGGCCGGTGACCCGTTGGGGCGTCGCACCACAGAAAGTCCGCCCACGCGGTGGTGAGTCGGTCGGTGGAGACACTGGCTGCCATGCGGTGCAGCGTCGCGCTGGGTACGTCGTGGCCGCCGGCCGGTGCCAGAGCGTGGTCCACGACCGCCTCCTCGGCGGGGCGCAGAGTGCTGGGCCGCAAGCGCAGGGGATGGACGATGTCCTGTGAGCGTCCCAGGCGCAGGGGCCAGCGGGGACGGCGCAGTGCTCGGGCGATGCGATCGCCGTCGGCTCCGGGGAGCCATACGCTCAGATGGACATGCGTGAGGAAGGGGCGGTCCCGGATCGTCATGCCGCCCTTACCGGCGCGTACACGTCCCGAGACGGCCGGGTTGGAGCCGTCGGCGGCGATCGGGTGGTACTTCTCGGCGTCCACTCCGTTCCCCTCGGACCAGGCAGCCATTCCCAGGGGCACGGATTCCGAGGGCTCTCCGGTTGCCGCCGCCAGCAGTCCTCGCACGGTGGAGGGCGGCGGCAGCGGCAGACCATGGCTGAGGCCGGGGAAGAGGGGGTCGCGGAAGGACGCGACGGGGGCCCAGAAATCCGCCCGCCATGCCGTTTGCGGCTCATGAGGCACGGACATCACCGCTGGGGGTCGTCGAACCAGCCGTCGAGCTGGCCTTCGCGCAACTCGGCGGCCAGGCCGCGCAGGACGGTTCGGGGATGGTCGATGACCACTGTCCCTTCCTCGATCTCCTGCGCACACTCCTTCTCGAAGTCCTCGCGCAGATCGTCCCGGAACCCGGGGCGCCAGCCGATGCGGACCGGCGCCTCCCACTCGCCGTCCCACGCCGCCAACTCTTCTCGCAGCACCTTGCCCCGGATACGCAGTCCGGTGCCTTCCTGGCCGTCGACGCAGTGTGCCAGCGGATTGATGCCGCCCTTGAACGGCACCAGCACGATCAGGTCGGGCACGCGGTCCCCGTAGTGGAGGGCCTGCTTGGCCCCGCCGCTGAGGTGGGCCAGCGCCTCCAGCAGCAGCGCTGCCCGGGACCGGCGTTCCGCGATAGGCAGCCGTACGGCGGGCTGGCCCCGGAAGTCGGTGGCGGATGCCCCGGCTGCCGCGGCATCGGCCACGGCGAGGGCCTGCTCCTTGGTGAGGTAGTTCGGCCTGCCCACGCCATTGCCGTCGGGGAGAGTGAACGTACCGATCCTCGGGACGTCAAGCAGGAAGGGGGCAGCCAGATCAGCGGTGTAGAACTCGTGCCCGTGCAGCACGGGCTCGGTGACCCCGCGCGACATGACGCCGAAGTCCTCGGTCGGATAGGCGGGCTCGACCGACATCAGCGTGCCCAGCATGAACGGGCTGTCGCGCAGTGTGGTGGCCGCGTCGTCCTTCTTCGCTCCGGCCCGCATGTAACCGAACAGATCGTCGTCGGCATACCGCACTGGATCCGCGTCGGTGTTGGCCTTCTGCGCCTTGTTCTGTGCCTTGCCGACCCGGGTGACCGGTGAGGGTACGGCGCCCAGCTCGACCATGCCGTCGCGCGTCCAGCGCCGGACGGCTTGCGCGGAGATATAGGGATAGTGCCGGCCCCGGATACGGGCGAACTTCACCCTCGACTTGGTCTCCTCCCCCTTGCCGTTGTTCGGCGCGCCCGCCTCAACCGCGAGCACCATCTTTCCTGCCAGATAAGCCATTTACGCCGCTCCCATCTCGTCGTCCACGCCGGCAGCGAGCACCGGCTGTTCCAGCAGCTGCTCGGTCCGGGCCTGTTCGTCCGCATCCACGGGCTTCTCGTTCACGGCCACGCCACGCTCCTGGAGGAGTTGCAGCACGCCGGCGGCCAGCAGCATGCGCTGCTCCCAGGCGCGGGGGCGCTGCTGGATCAGCGGCCTCCAGTCCTCCGGACCCGCCGCCACCGGCCGGCCGTCGAGGGTCAGCCGGAAGTGCGCCTGCAACAGCAGGGTGCCGAGCTTGTAATCGCTCAGCGCGACGTTCCGGTACTCCGCCAGCCGCCCTCGCGGGCTGCCGCTGCCGTGCTCGATCCAGTCGGCGATCACGGTCGCCACGGGCGTCAGGTCCGGATTCATGCCCAGAATCTCCTTGGCATAGGTGAAGGCGAGCCCGGTGAGGGCGCTTCGGTCGCCTCTCGTCCAGGAACCGTCGGGCTCGTCCAGCAGGTAGTGCAGTTGTGACAGCAGCGACCGGCTGCGGCCGTCCTCGGCCTCGAACAGCAGTCGTGCCGATTCGGCGGAGCCGCTGGTAGTCACATGACCGTGCTTGTCATGTCTGGTGAGGGCCAGCTCCAGCAGCCTCCAACCCCGGCGCAGTTCGGTGTTGCCCTCCACCGTCGCCAGGAAGACGGGTACGGCGCGGCGGGTCCGTGTCACCCGTAGCCAGGGGTCCTGATTATCGTTCTTGAAGCTCCACAACGTGGCGGCGGCAGGCAGACCGCCCCTCAACGAGCGCAGGGCACGGACAGCGACCAGTTCGGGCCGGGCGCCGGCCCGCAAGCCGCTGAACCCAAGATGCATGATCCGCCGGGCCCGCAGCACATTGCGCGCCGAGAACTCCCGCTCCACCCCGTCCTCTTCACAGGAGAGCACGGTCGCCGACCCGGCGGTGACCCAGGCACCGTACGGCAGGGCCCATGCCGCGATACGGCACCCCCGGCAGACTGACCAGCCCGGAACACCAGGTGGCAGCGTGTTGAGTGCCTTGTTGGTGTCGAACATCGGCAGGGCCGTTTTCGTCCACACCGTAGCGGCGGCCGTTCCACAGAATGTGCAGGGTCGCGTGGGAGCGCCAGGGGCGTCGGGTACGAACATTTCGGCGATCCCCGGCAGGAGCACCGCCCGGTCACGGGAACGCTTGCTGTGCGTCGCCTTGGAGTTCGGATACAGCGCGAAGAGGACCTTCCACCAGTCGTACGCGGCCGTGTCCTTCGCGGCCAGGGCGGCAGCCGAGATGTCATCCACCAGACGGGAAGCCACCGAGTCCAGATCGGATTCAGTGACCTCCTGCGGGATCGCGCGCTCGGCCAGCACCGCGATCGCCCACGCACCGGCGCGTTGAAGCGGATGGCTCGTCGCCGCCAGCGGTCCTGGGGCAGTCGTCAGCGTGCTCATCGGATCCACCCAAAGCCCTGTGCTGTGTCCAACCCCAGGCCCCAGGAGCGCAGAGCCTCCACGAAGCGGGCGTCGGCCTCCATAGCCACCCGGACCTCCGCCCCGATCCTCGGTGCCCCCCGCACCGTGAACCGGCGCCGGGGCCCGGCCTCCAGCACCCGTAACCCGTGCGGAGCCGGAAGCCCCAGAAAGTCAGCCTTGCGCGTCAAGTTGTGCTGAAGCCGTTCGACGTAGTGGTCGTCGCCCGGAAGCAGGTAAAGGCTCTCGTGCTTGACCACTACGGGAGTGGCCGTCCTCAACTCCACCGGGCCGTCCGACGCTGGGGTGCCGACATCGACGGTGAAGCCACGCACGGTCAGGCGAGCCGACCCCCACACGATCTCGGTACGCGAAGCGAGCGACGCGACCAGAACCGCCGCGATCTCCGGAACCGGAGAACCGAACCACACCGACCCGTCACGCGACGTCGTGTACACGCCCTTCTTCTTCAGGGCCCCCTTGAACTGCGGACTCGTCAGACCGAACGGCTTGAGCGGCTGGCCCTTCCATCCTTCGTCATGCAACGACCGTGCCAGGACGGCGTCCTGGCTCCCCAGGAGCTCGTACATCACGGCGCGCGCCGGCCCATGCACGTCCTCCCACCGCAGGCTCGGCACGTCCGCCTTGACGTCCACTCTGACCCGCATCGCACCCCCAACATCGTTGACAGCAGCGGTTGTTGCTGCACCACTAACCGCAAGACCGTGACGTGGGCAGAGCCTAGCCAGGCAAAGGTAGGAAAAGTGGCAATCGGTTATAAATGCCACTAAAGAGTGAATTTCATTGATAGGGGTATTTTTTCAATACGAGCAGCGCTGAAGCTGCCTGCTGTGAGGTCCAACCCCGCAAACTAGCGGGCACCACTGACAATCGCCCCGCGGCAGCAGTAGCCGCACGTCGCTCAACGCTCTGACCTGCACTGATGCATCACCGCCGGATCGCTGCAGAATCCGCCCCGAAACGCCGCCGCAAGACAACTCTGACCAGCGGTTTTACCCTCGGGGGCCGTCATCAGCCCTGGAGGGCTCGCAACGTGACAACGGCGAGTCCCACCCCGCCGGGTTGACCGGGGCCGTCATCAGCCCTGGAGGGCTCGCAACAGCAGTAGGGACTTGGCCTGGCCGTGTTCGGCTTCGAGGCCGTCATCAGCCCTGGAGGGCTCGCAACAGGGATGGCACCACACCCTGGTACGCCTCTACCGCGGGCCGTCATCAGCCCTGGAGGGCTCGCAACTGTGCGTCCACCGACGTGACGAACACTCCCGGTTCCTGGGCCGTCATCAGCCCTGGAGGGCTCGCAACGCGAACCCCTTGCTCCAGGGCCGCACCGTCATGAAGTCCGGGCCGTCATCAGCCCTGGAGGGCTCGCAACGCCGACCTTGTTGAGGGTCCTGCGGGTCTTGGGCTTGCCGTCATCAGCCCTGGAGGGCTCGCAACCTGCGCGGGCCGGCCGGTACGAACGGCACGGACGGGGCGCCGTCATCAGCCCTGGAGGGCTCGCAACGTCCAGGTCTGGCCGTCGCGGAGATGCACGGTGCTCTTGCCGTCATCAGCCCTGGAGGGCTCGCAACACGGTGCCCACATGCATCAGCCACCAAGCGTGCTGGGCCGTCATCAGCCCTGGAGGGCTCGCTACTTCAGGGGCCACCAGCGGGCGGTGCGGGCGTCGTCTGCCGTCATCAGCCCCGGAGCGTTCGCAGTGCTCTACGCTTTGCAGACCACAGGTGCCGTCGCAGACTGTTATCACCCCTGCAGGGGTCGCAAAGAAGGCTATGCCCGGCACCCGGCTATTCGTCATCAGCCCTATAGGGTCCGTGGAAGCCCGCCCGATTCTCCCTAGTGGAAAATCGGGCGGGTTTTTTTATTCTCTTTTCCTATTCGGCTGCGCGTATGCGAGCGTCCTTTCTTTTGGTGCGGGGTGGTGGTAATAATTGATGTGGTGATATTCTTGTTATTTTTGCACAGCGTTCGGTGGGTTGGTCTCCCAGGATGGCGACATCGGGGGGATGTGAGAGGGTGATACGGTCCTCTTGGGGCATAGCCTTCCGATGGAATCAGTTCGGCTGAACTGGTTTCGGGCGGCTGGAGGCGGGTCTGAGGATTTTTCGAACTGGACCTCTTCTTTGGTCCCGTCGTCTTAGCTTGGCGTTTATCCTCGGCGGGCTTGGTGTTCCTTGATCGACTCGGCGCGTTTGACCGTCTTGCCGACGTCGTGGCGCCTGGCCCGGTGCTTG